>CAXSHS010000012.1:0-48264 GCA_964237325.1 uncultured Acidobacteriaceae bacterium
TTGAGCTGCTGGGCTATGAGAGCGATTCGCCCTCGCGTGAGCTGGCCCGTGCCATTACCGATGTAAGTACAACCTACTTTGGCTTAGCGGCACCGCCTGCAAAGGGTGCCGCTAACTCGACGTTTCACCCGGTACTGGAGCTGCGACGCGACCGTTTTCTGCGTGGCGGCGATCACAGCTCCTTCAATGCCGAGGGCTTCACCGCAGTTCGCTTCACAGAGTGGCGCGAGGACTTCAACCACCAGCACCAGAACGTACGGATGGAAAATGGGGTGCAGTTCGGGGATCTGCTCCAGTATGTCGATTTCAAGTACGTTGCTGAGGTCACAAAGCTGAACATGGCTACCCTGGCCACCTTGGCCCTGGCTCCGCCGCCGCCGGTTGAGGTCAAGGTTGTAACGACCAATCTCGACAACAACACAACCTTGAACTGGCAACCCGGCATGGGCGCGCCGACAGGCACCCGCTATCAGATCGTATGGCGCGAGCTTGCTGCTACAGACTGGCAGTATGGTGCGGATGCAGAGAAATTTGGCCAGGCAGGCTCGGCGACTTTGCCGGTGTCGAAGGACAATGTCATATTCGGCATTCGCGCGGTCGATGCCGCGGGGCATGCCAGTGTGGCTGTGGTGCCATACCCGGTGGCAAGGAAGACCGGCTCGTAAACAGGATGGAACCGGCGGGCAACAGTCTGCGTATCGTTCCTCAATCATGAATTACCGCGAGGTATGTATGCAGTGGAACGGAAAGCGTGTTCTGTCAGCCTTATTTCTCATCGGCGCTCTGCTGTGCGCCGCGCGTGTGTCCCGCGCGGACGATTGCGGGACTGAGACCCGGCCCTCCCGTTATCAACAGCAGCCCGGCGACAGCGCTGACAGTACTCACCTGAGCGCGAGCCGGAAGATGCCGGGCGCGGAGGCCATCGAGATCAATGTGTGCAACGGTGAGCTGCGCCTGGACCGCTCCACGCAGCCTGATGTGCTCCGCATCGAGGTCAGTTCACCCGGTGCGGACCAGTCCCTGGCCCACTACCTGCAAGATTTTGAAACCTCCGGCAAAAATGCAGTTGTCAGCGTGCGCATTCCATCGAAGTACCATGCCGTTGTCACGGTATACATACCCCGCGCGTCTGCAATGCAAAGTGAAGTGAACCTTGGTGCGGGCACCCTGCTGCTCCATGCGGGTGTACTGCGGGGCGACCGGAAGCTGAACATCGGCGCGGGGAAAGCGGTGCTTTACCTGGATGGTGACCGTGACTACAGCGACCTGCAGGCTAACGTCGGTATGGGCAAGATGACCGACAACCGGCCCGGCGGTCAGAACGCGTATACCGTCATCTCTCGCAATCTCACTGGTCATGGGCAGGGTTCGCTGCAAGTGAATGTGGGCGCGGGGGAGCTTGACCTGGAACCTGCTGAGAACTAGAGTGGCACAAACTCCCAGGTTCCTGCCGAACCTGCGACAATACCTTCATATGCCGCCGTTTCGTTCCTCAGGAATGCTTGCGTTTCCAGACTTTCGTGGCTTTACGCGCTTGCTTGTTCTGTGGAACGTCGGCATCTACTTTGCATTTTTATTGCTGGGGCTGGCAGTGCCGGAGCTTGCCGCGCACCTGATGGGTATTTTCGCGCTTACACCGGCGCTGGTCACCCATGGCTATTTCTGGCAGCTTATTACATACAGCTTTCTGCATGCAGGCTTGCTGGGGACAGCCCTGGAGCTGCTTTCGCTCTGGTTCTTGGGCTCTTTTCTTGAGGCAAACCATGGCAGCCGCTGGGTAGGGGAGCTATTTCTCTTCTCGGTCCTCGGCGCGGGACTTACAACAGTCGTCCTGGCGTATGCCACGGCGGGCGGCCTTTCCATAGCTCTGCTTACCGGGGCATCCGGCGGTATTTTCGGGCTGCTCATTGCTTTTGCCATGCTCTACGGCGACTTGCAATTCACCATGTTTCCGCTACCCATTACCATGAAGGCGAAATATCTGGTTGCCATCTATATGCTGTTCGCTCTGGCGCAGCTGTTTGGCCAAAATCGGGTGTATGCACTGGCGCAGCTGGGCGGCGCGTTTTTCGGCTTTGTGTACATCAAGAGCGCACCCCGGCGCGGTGTGACTGCGGCTACCGGGCAGCGCTACATGGCTTTGCGCAACGACTACTATCGCTGGAAGCGTCGCAACGCTGCCAAGAAGTTTGAAGTGTACATGCGCAAGCAGAACCGTGATGTGCGCTTTGATAGTGACGGCCGCTATGTGGACCCCGACACCGGCCGGCCCGTGCCCGACAATGACGCAAAGAAGGACCCGAACGATCGCCGCTGGATGAACTAGGGCCGGGCTGTATCCTAGAGGCGGCGCAGCCGGCGCTATATGACCCAGGAGATACTCGTTGACGTTTCAGAACCTCTTTGTACGCATGGCCGTTTTGGCATGCACCCTGCTTGGCTCCTCGCTCCATGCTCAAATTACCGCGACGGCTCCCGCCGCACCGATAAGCGAAACGGAAAACCAGCGCTTTGACATCCTGGGCGGGGCTGCCTACTCGCACTTCAACCCGGGCTTTGCGCACCAGGTGCAGGCTACCAACCTGCTCGGCTGGCAAGGTTCGGCAACTGCATGGGTATCGAACCCCATAGGCCTTGAGGCGACTGCGCGCGGTGTCTACGGCAACTACAACTTGCCGATCAACAGCTTCAATCTGCCGGCTACCTCAAGCCTGTCAGAGCACCTGTTCCTGTTCGGCCCCTCGGCTCGGCTGTACCAATCCGCCAAGTACACTGCCGGGGCACACCTTTTGATCGGCGGAGCTTATGGCTCTTTTGCACAAGGCTTGAACGGCAGCGGTATTCAGCCGTTTCAGATTGGTGTCTACAACACGCAGCTGGCCTTTGCCTATGCCATCGGCGGCTGGGCCGACTACAAGGTCTACCCGCGTTTTGCCATTCGCTTTACAGCCGACTACCAGCCGACCAGCTACAGCCCCGGTCCGAGCCAGAATGAGTTCTTCGGCGCGGTCGGCATCGTGTATAAGGTCGGGCGGCGCAAGTAGGTTTGCCTTGGCCAAAGGAAGTGCAATGCGCGGCAACCGTGTGCTGGTCCTGCTCCGCGGCATAAATGTCGGCGGCAAGCATCCGCTGCCTATGCCGGAACTGCGTGCCTTGTTTGCGGAACTGGGCTGCGACAATGTCGACACCTACCTGCAAAGCGGCAATCTCGTCTGTACTGCTCACCCATCGCTTACTGCGGCCGCTATCGCCGAGGCGCTTGCCGAGCGGTTCGGCTTCCCGGTGCCGGTGGTGCTGCGTACGGCTGTGGAGCTGACGAGTTGCATCCGCAACAACCCATTTTCTGCCGCCGGTATTGACTCACTCCATGTTGTCTTTTTCGCGGAGCCGCCAAATACTGCCACCGTGCAGGTGCTCGAAAGAAAGTGCATCGGCAAGGAGCAGCTTGCAGTCCATGGCCGCGAGCTGTTTCTCTACCTGCCGCACGGCTTTGGCCGCTCCAAGCTGGGGCTGGCCTGCACTGCCCCAAGCCTCGTCGGCAGCCCGACGGTGCGCAACTGGAAGACCGTGCTGCAAGTGCAGCAAATGTTTTAAGTTTTGAGCGCTGTGCGGATGTGCAGCTCCCGCAGCTGCTGATCTGTAGCCGACGTCGGAGCGTCCACCATCAGGTCGATCGCCTTGGCTGTCTTTGGGAACGCGATAACTTCACGCAGGCTGCTCGCGCCGGCCAAAATCATCACAATCCGGTCGAGCCCAAGTGCAATGCCGCCGTGCGGCGGTGTGCCATACTCAAGCGCTTCGAGAAAGAAGCCGAAACGAGCTTTTGCTTCCGTCTCGTCCATGCCCAGCGCCTCAAAGATTTTTCGCTGCACGTCCTGCCGATGGATACGGATGGAGCCGGAGCCAAGTTCCAGACCGTTCATCGCGAGATCGTAGTAACGCGCGCGTACAGAAGCCGGGTCATTGGTGAGCCGGTCCATATCAGCATCATGCGGCGAGGTGAACGGGTGATGTGAGGGCACCCAGCGCCCGGTGTCAGCATCCTGCTCAAACATGGGGAAGTCCGTAACCCAGATGGGCTGGAACGCTTCTGCGCCTGCAATCGGTTCTTCACCGGCGGTGCCGCCGTCAAGCGTCTGCCGCATGGCACCGGCTGCCGCCGCAACCACGCGGTCTGTCTCCGAAAAAGCCCCGTGACGCTGCGCGTACTTGCGCGCCAGTTCCACGCGCAGATTGCCCGCGGTGGAAAGCACGCCGATCTCGCGCTCGGAAAGCCGTCCGACGGACTTGGTATTGGACCCGCGCGCAGGTGCAGTGGCATCGCCTGCGATCAGCAGCAGCAGGTCGTCCGTAGAGGCTGCGGCGCGCTCACGAATGGCAGTGACAGCAGCAGGGAAGCTCTTTTCCAGCCGCTTGAGATCGTCGATGAGCTTGGCGCCTTTTTTCAGGTCAAACAGCGGGCGGTTCTCATCCCGCTCCTTGCGCGACAACTCGCCCACACGCGGCACACGCACTACGACCACGGGCAGCTCCGGGTCGATGCCGAGCGTGCGGAGATCTTCAGCCGAAAACGCTTCGCGCACATCGGTGAGACCGGGCAGGCGCAGGTCGGGCTTGTCGATGCCGAAGCGCCGCATGGCCTCGTCGTAGGTAATGCGCGGGAACGGCGCAGGCAGCGCAATGCCGACTGCCGCGAATGCCGCCACCATGAAGCCCTCGACCACGCGGAAGATCGTCTCCTGCTGCGGAAAGGTCATTTCAAGGTCGATCTGCGTGAACTCCGGTTGCCGGTCGGCCCGCAGATCCTCATCGCGAAAGCAGCGCGCGATCTGGAAGTAGCGGTCAAAACCGGAAAGCATCAGAATCTGCTTGAACAGCTGCGGCGATTGTGGGAGCGCGTAGAACTCGCCCGCATGCACGCGGCTCGGCACAAGGTAATCTCTTGCTCCTTCCGGAGTCGACCGTGTCATCATGGGTGTTTCGACTTCGAGAAAGCCCTGCGCTGAGAGGTTCGCGCGCACAGCTAACGCCACCTTGTGCCGGATAAGGAAGTTGCGCTGCATCTCGGCACGGCGCAGGTCGATGTAGCGGTACTTGAGCCGGACTTCCTCATTCGCAATCGCGTCTTCGGCAGGCGAAAACGGCGCTAGCTTCGCGTCATTGAGCACCAGCAGCTCGCTCGCCACAACCTCAATCTCACCTGTAGGCATGTTCGGGTTGATCGCGCCCGCGCCGCGCAGCCGCACGGTGCCGATCACTGCGACCACGTACTCTGGGCGAACGTGCTCAGCCTTGGCGTGGCCTTCAGGCGCAATGTCACGGTCCAGCACGATCTGCGTGATGCCGTAGCGGTCGCGCAGGTCGAGAAAAATGAGGTTGCCGTGATCGCGCCGCCGGTTCACCCAGCCGAGCAGCGTGACTTGTTTGCCGTCATCGATGGCGCGCAGGTCGCCGCAAGTGCCGGTGCGTTCCATTATTCCTAAGTGGTCGAGCAATCAACAATCCTTTGTGTGCAGAGATGGTTGTGAGTAGCAGCCTGCTCAACATCAGTATCGCAGGCTAAGTACCGCGATGGATGAGAGCCACAATCAAATGTGCAAGGCGCAGCGAGCAGGCAAACCATAGGGGAAGACTGGTGAGCACACAAGAGAACAGCAATCCGTTGCGAAACATCCACCTGCCTCGCAGCCTGGCGGCTGTAGCATCCCTCTTGCGACTGGACAATTCAACAATCCAGCCCAACGTATAGCAAACGTTCGCCATCAATCCATAAACGGCTATACCCAAGATGAGGAGCATCGGTTCGACTGCATTGTCTCCAAGCGGAATCAGAGGACTTAGCAGCCATTCCATGCCAGCTATGGATGACATGCCGACGATGAGCAAAAGCGCGTTGTACAGGATTCTGCGCCACTCCCACCATAAGAGAACCTGACGTGTGCTGAAAAGCTCAGTGCTCGCATACGCGCTATATTCTGCAAACATGATTTCGGGATACTGTTCAGTCGGATTTTAGACCGATCACTGTTCTCTAAAAATTAACTTAGCCGGACTAAAGCTCTCATTTTATATCTCTGTAACGAGCCAGTATCAATGCTCTTACATGGGGAGAAACCCGGAATCCGCATCTGCGTAACTCCTCCAGAGCTTCTGGAAACGCGAGCCCACCCTGGAGGGAACCGCATTGCCGCCCTTAGGAACAATATGCTCCAGGAACTGATCCGGTATTCAACAGTGACCTGCATAAGTGGGAGCCTAGCAGAGCTTTGCGGCACAAGCCATGAGTGATGCCAACTATGTTGTGCTTTAAAGTAGCGCAGCGACCAGCTTCGACTGTCCGACTTTCCATTGCTCCCCTGTCGAAAAATCCTTTACTGTATAGCTCCCGTTAGCTACTTCATCCTCACCTACCAGCACAATTTTGCGTGCTAGCTTATCCCCTACCTCGAATAATTTCTTCACCCGAAAGCTGCCCTCCCCGAGCTCCACACGCAACCCTTGCACTCGCAATTTTTTGGCTAAAAGCAAGGCAGCAGGATTCTGAGCTTCGCCTACGGGTGCAATGAACACGTCTACTTTTGTGCTGGCATGCGTTTGAGACGCTGCCTGCGCCTGCAGTGTCAGCACCAGCCGGTCCGCCCCAATTGCAAAGCCGATCCCCGGAGCACGCGGTCCGCCCAGCATCTCCGACAATCCGTCATACCGTCCACCGCCTAGCAACGCGTTCTGCGTGCCCAGCCCGGCATCATGAGTGAACTCAAATGTCGTGCGGGTGTAGTAGTCCAGCCCGCGCACCAGTCGCGGGTCTACCGTATACGTAACACCGCAGGCATCAAGCGCCGCTCGTACCGCGGCAAAGTGCGCAGTTGAGGCGTCATCGAGAAAGTCGGCGATCTTCGGCAGCGCGTCGATCGTCGCTTGGTCCTCAGGTACCTTGCAGTCCAATACACGCAGCGGGTTTGTCTCCGCGCGTCGTCGGCAGTTCTCGCACATGCCCAGTGCTAAGGGAACAAGCGCCTCACGCAGCGCGGCGACATACCTTGGCCTGTCAGAAGCCGACCCGACTGAGTTGATCGCCAGCCGCCAGCCGATCAGGCCAAGCGCGTCCAGCAGGGAAGCCAGCATCTCTAACACTTCGGCATCGCGCAGCGGGCTTTCCGAGCCAGCTGACGCCGGTCCGATTACCTCCGCGCCGATCTGAAAGAACTGCCGGTAGCGGCCTTTCTGCGGGCGCTCACGCCGGAACTGCGGGCCTATGTAGTACAACTTCTGCAACAGCCCGATCTCGCCCAGCTTGTGCTCGATGTAGGCCCGCACCACCCCGGCTGTGTTTTCCGGACGCAGCGTCAGCGACTGTGCTTTTTCGCTTGCCGCACGCGCCCGGTCTTCCCATGTGTACATCTCTTTTGAAACGACGTCGGTTTCCTCGCCGATACCGCGCGCGAACAATTGTGTATCTTCAAAAATAGGTGTGCGGATTTCACCGAAGTTGTAGCATGCGAAGATACGTCGTGCAGTTGCCTCCACGTGGTTCCACAACTCGGTTTCAGGCGGCAGCAAGTCGCGCGTGCCGCGTACGGCTTTGAGGGTGCTCATGGTTAGAGCGTCAGTTTACCAGCGCAGCAACCTGCGCGCGTCCATTGCTATCCTGAGAGGGAGATATATGAGGGAGTACTCATAATGCCGCAGCGCAAAAGTACCATCCTGGCACTCGTTCTCTGTCTTTTCTTCGGACCCTTCGGCATGCTGTACAGCACGATCATCGGTGCCGTTGTAATGCTTGCCTTATACATCGTCGTCGGCTTGCTGACGGCTGGGATCGGTATTGCTGTGCTGCACCCCATAGCTGTTGTCTGGGGCGTATGGGCTGCTCACCGGGCTAATGTCGGTTAGGGCATCTCGCGCGAATATTGCGCTGTGTAATCCAGATAGTTCTGTGCATACATCTGGATCAATGCATAATCCTCTGCCGTGATCGCACGGCGGATGCGGCCCGGAACCCCGGCTACAAGCGAACGCGGCGAGACCACCATGCCCTCCGGAATTACCGCACCCGCTGCGATGATCGACCCCTCGCCGATTCGGGCATTGTTGAGCACAATGGCACCGATGCCGATCAGGCAATGATCCTCAACAATGCAACCGTGCACAGTCGCGTTGTGCCCGATGGAAACCCCTTCGCCCACATGCACCGGATACAGGTGCCGCATGCCGTGCAGCACAGCGCAGTCTTGTATGTTAGACCGTGCGCCGATGTGGACGGAATGTACATCACCGCGCACAACCGCGTTCATCCATATGCTTGCCTGCTCGCCCAGTACAACGTCGCCGATGACCTGCGCGGAAGGATCGATGTAGCAGCTATTTGGAACAACCGGCACCATACCCTTGTAGGAACGGATCATAAAGCATCGCCTTTCCTTGCTAAGCAGAGTAAAACGTGAAAAGGCGCGCCCGTGAGCGCGCCTTTTGGCAAACGGTACAAGCTATACGGTTACTTTACTAAAGCCTTCAATCGTGGCATGTGCCTGCATTACATGCTGCGACTGCTTGGCAATGACGGAGCGAATCGTATCGGAAATAGTATTGTCTGCCAGAGCTTCCTGGTAAGCCTTCTTGGCTGCTTCTTCGCCCCCGACAGCAGTCTTTATCAAGGAGTGATCTCCGCCGCCAAGCTTACCCATCAAGTCGCCAAATACGCGATGTACAGCTCCCAATGTGGTGCCTGTCTCATGGATATCAGCATCGGTAGCACGATTGACAACCGACTCGAGCTCGCTAGCATAGCTACCGCGCACCTTAGATTCTTCCATAAAGAACGTTTTCTGCTGGGGGTTATCGATATGCTGACCGATGTCGGCGTATCCCTTTTCACCGTCGCGCAGTACCGAAATCAGAGTCTTAATTGTGCGATCGTCATTTGCCATAAATGTTGGCTCCTTCCTATAAGGAGATGACACAGAACTGTACAGTGTTGCCGCCATCTGCATATCAGGCACATTCGCGACATCAGCACACGCAAACTCGCCTCCCTTAACAAGTAGGGAGGCGACTTGGATTTAATGAATGGAACAGAAATCAGGCTGCTGCAGGTACGGAACCGAGGGCAGTCTTAGCTTGCATAACCAGTGCCGCAAAACCCTGCTCATCTCGTACGGCCATGTCCGCCAGAATCTTGCGATCAAGCCCAATGCCGGCTACCTTAAGCCCGTGCATGAATTGTGAGTAGGAGATGCCCTGAATCTTTGCTGCTGCATTGATGCGTACGATCCACAGCGAACGATACTGGCGCTTTTTCTGCTTGCGGCCGCTATAGGCAAATTTTAGGCCTCGCTCAACAGCTTCCTGTGCTGCCTGGTAAAGCTTTGATTTGGTAAGAAAATATCCACTCGCGCGCTTTAATATCTTCTTGCGGCGATCATTGCGTTTGGTTCCACGTTTTACGCGTGGCATGGGCTTACTCCTTTTTGCGTCTTGCTGGTTTTTGCGGCTGGAGGCAGGTAGTACCTCTTCACACGCTTCATACCGTAAGTCTCTCAAGCCTTTTCAAATAGATTAGGCTTGGGGTCGGCGCGCACGCTGCTGCGCTTCCCGCATGAAAATCCTACTAGGGTAGGTGGGAATCATGGACTCAGGCGTAGGGAATCATACGGGCAACCTTCTTATAATCGGCATCTGATACCAGCGTGCTGTGTGCCAGCTTGCGCTTGGTTTTAGTCTGCTTCGATGTAAGAATGTGCCTCATTTTCGACTGGCCGCGCTTGATCTTACCGGTCCCAGTTTTCTTAAAGCGCTTAGCAGCGCCCTTGTGCGTTTTCAGTTTTGGCATGAATATCCTGCTGATTTTTCTGCCGGAGACACGAAGTGCCTGCAACACTCGCCAGTATACACGGCCCGCAGGCCTTCTAGTTCTCAAGGAAGGCACCGAAGTTCTTTATCGGCAGTTGCAAAAGGGCAGCGGGTTGGTGGCTTGGCAGTGTATGAGTCGCGCCTGGGTAGTCGTGAGTATAGGTAGAGCTGGCCACAATGATAGGTGGTGCGGCGGGGGCGATTTGCAGTACTTGGGCAATGATGGATTCACAGCCCTGAAACCGTGCATCAGCACTGCATTTATGGTGGGAAAACGACGTACTAGTGCTAGCCCGTCTTCGCTGTTGTATGCGGTCAACACATTGTGCTTAGAAGTTTCCGCTGCCAGCTTGCGCGCTGAAAGACCTTCAGGCTATTCCGTTTTCAATCATATAATAACTAGGGATCTCAAGCAGGAGACTTCCTCAACAAACTTGAGTCAATGTACTTTGCCAAGTTCACGGCTTTGGAGGCAGAGCGAAGGAACTTAGGAAAGACAAGAAAACAATGATGACATCACCGATGTGACATACATAGGAATGTGGCTGGGACATTTCACCCAGCCATGTACATCATTACTGCACAACAGGCGAAGCCGGCTCCTGCTGTTTAGGTGGGGCAGATGCCTTCTTTATGGCTGCTTCCTTCTCTGCAACAATCTTTTTACCGGGCGCCAAAATGGCATGGAGGGTTGTACCTTCCATGCGCGGCATGAACTCAACTGCACCGGTATCTCCAATATCGGTAATCAGCCGGTGGATGATGTTATAGCCGAGATCGCGGTGCGCCATTTGTCGTCCGCGAAAACGCAGACTTGCTTTGACCTTGTCACCTTCACCCAGGAACCGCATAGCCTGGTTCTTCTTGGTTTGATAGTCATGCTCATCCACGGTGACTGAAAACTTCACTTCTTTGATGACGATGATCTTCTGTTTCTTACGAGCTGCCCGATCACTCTTATCCTTCTCATACAGAAACTTGCCGTAGTCTTGAATGCGGCAAACAGGTGGGATAGCGGTGGGCGATACCTCTACCAGGTCAAATCCACGCTCACGAGCGAGTTTAAGTGCGTCAAAGGGGGCCAGGATTCCGAGCTGCTCGCCATTTTCATCAATGACCCGTATTTCGCGTGCGCGGATCTTGTCGTTGATCCGAATGAACTGCTTGGCCGAACGTTTATCGATAACTGCCTCCGCTGGGATGCTCAGGGCACCTATCCCAGCACTCCTACAATATCATTGGGATGCAAGTACCGGTATTCAAGCGTTGTATGTACAACATAGCTCTGCTTTCAGCGTGCTGCCGGTACCGGCAAGCAGTTTTACGGTGACCATCGTGTCGGGCAGGGCTGTGGAGCCACATAAGGAGCCCTCCAGCGCTACCCGCAGGAAGTTCGCCGTCATCGCCGTATTGTCGCGTAGTACCACCGCCGACAAGCTCCTTCCTGCACATTTCTTTTCAAAGGTTTGCTGCTTGCGTTCTGCCAGTTGAGTTAGCAGGCTCATCCGCTCTCCTACGGCTCCACCCGGCACGGGAGCCTGCCGATGCATAGGCTCCGCTGCGGTACCCGGCCTGGCAGAGAAAGGGAACAGATGC
This sequence comes from uncultured Acidobacteriaceae bacterium, assembly GCA_964237325.1. Classification (GTDB taxonomy): domain Bacteria; phylum Acidobacteriota; class Terriglobia; order Terriglobales; family Acidobacteriaceae; genus EB88. Next base: position 11,446 of record CAXSHS010000012.1, read on the forward strand.
AAGTACGTCAGCGGCAGCGTCTCGATAAATTCATAACTCTCACGAAACAATGCTTCCGTCTCTCCAGGGAAACCGACCATCACGTCGGCTCCAATAGCCGCCTCGGGAAGCAATTTACGGATCGCCAACACTTTCTCTGCGTAGTGCCAGGGCCGATAGCGCCGGTGCATGCGTCGCAGAATTGTGTCTGAGCCGGATTGCAAAGGTAGGTGCGCGCGGCGCCAGCCTAGGGTGCGCGCCTTGCGCGTACTCGGCAAATAACGCCAGCAATTCATCATTCCAATCCATGGGCTCAATAGATGACAGGCGAAGCCGGGGCAGCGCGGTTTGCTCCAGGAGCGCGCGTACCAGTTTTTGCAGGGAAGTCTGCTTGACTTGGTCGCGTCCCCAGCGCCCCAGATTGATGCCGGAAAGCACCAGTTCCTGCCGGCCACCTTCGGCAAAGCTGCGTGCTGCCGCCAGTACCTGCTGCAACGAAACCGACCGGCTCGGTCCGCGCGTCTCCGGAATCACGCAGAATGAGCAGCGGTTCCCGCAGCCATCCTGAACCTTCAGTATGGGCCGCGTGCGCAGACCGGCACCTAAAAGCGGTAGCGCGACCGGCAGCGTGGCTGCTTCCTCATGCTCAGCGGCAATCCATTGGCTAGCAAACGGCGTATGCATTACCTGCGCGGGTGCCTCGCCAAGCATAGAGACAGGCACAAATCCCGATGTAAACCCCGAAGCTACCTGCGCCGCACTCGCCTTATGGCTATTGCCTACTACAGCCGCCACACCCGGCAGCGCCGCCAGTTCACCCGGCGCACGCTGCGCGTAGCAACCGGTGACCACAATCCGAGCTTTGGGGTTGGTGCGCCGCACTCGGCGGAGAAAGGCGCGGGCACTGCGCTCCGCCTGTGCCGTTACCGCACAGGTGTTTACGACGACCACTTTGGCGGTTGCATATGGTTCCGGCGCAAGGCCGTCCTCTTCAAGCTGGGCGGCGATGGCGTCGCCGTCAGCGGTGCTCGCACGGCACCCAAAATTCTGTATCGCGTACCCGTTCACACCTTTAGTGTACGTTCGGGTAAATATCCGCTTGGGGAGCACATCGCGTTGATCCATGCGCCTGCTAAACTCAGGTTCGGCAGCAGAGGGGATGAAAGAGAGAAAACCATGGCAAAGCGACGAATTCTGCTGGTAGACGACGAACTCACCATTCTGCTGACGCTTAAAGCTGTACTAGAAATCAGCGGCTTCGAAGTGGAAACCGCCGCTTCCGCACGAGAGGGTCGCACCAAAATACGCACTCACACGTATGACATGGTCATAACAGACATGCGCATGGAAAGTGAAAGCGCTGGTCTTGAAGTAGTACAGGCTGCAAAAAAGGCTCCTTACCAGCCCGCCGTCGCTATGTTGACCGCTTTCCCTATGCCGAGTTCAGACTGGAGCGATGACGGTGCTGAAATCGCCGATACCATGCTGGTAAAACCCATGAACACTCACGACCTGCTAACCCAGCTCGAAGCCCTGCTCGCCGGCCACGAAGCGAAGAAGCGCAAGGCTGTAGTAAGTTCCTGAGCATCCTCGTCAACTTGGTTCAGCTTTAGCCATATGATGTGCCGGGTGCGCCCGTGAACAACAGCATGTGGGCTTGGAATGCCGTGAATAAACTGTAGGATTGAGCGCTTAGATTTGAGCAGTTTTCCTGCGGACACATCTGGCTTCCAAGTGTCTGGTATTGGACAACCCTATGCCAGCTATATGAATTTCTGGATGTAGAGCCAAATTTCATTCAAAGAAGTGCATCCTGCTGGAAATTAACGCTTACTTTTCAGCACTAAAGTCATGATTTCTAAGAAAGTTCTCGCATTCTGGAGCATTGGCCCAAGAATTGCTAGCTACGGGGTACACACCATCAAGGTCTCAGCGAGTACCTCGCTGAGACCTAAAAACCCTGGAGAACTATGCCGCGCAAGCCATTCCGCAAGTCCACCCAGAGCCTCCTGATGAGCGCGACAATGTTGCTCGCTGGTACCGTACCCACTACCTACTTGTTTCCGGCATATGGTCAAGGCATCACCACCGGTGTCATTGTCGGACGCGCTGAGGATGCCTCCGGTGCTATCGTACCCAACATAAATGTTATAGCTACACGCAGCGCAACCGGTGTCAATCTGACTACGACTACAGATCAAAAGGGCGAGTTCTCTTTCCGCAATGTTCCCGCCGGAACGTACACAGTAACGGTTGGTGGAGCGGGCTTTGCAGAAAACAAGATTGAGAATGTTAATGTTGCCGCTGGTCAGGACACCAACCTTGAAGCAATCAAGCTTGGTCTTGGTTCTTCTTCAACAAATGTGGAAGTAAGTAGCGCAGTGACGCCTTTGCTACAAACGACAGAATCGCAGGTTTCAACTACCTTCGATTCTCTACAGACGCAGGACCTGCCTTTGAACGGCAGCTTGGACAATATAGCGCTGTTCACACCTGGCGTTGCAATCGGCCACGACGCGGCGTTCAGCAATAGTAACGGCAATAATCTTTCCATCAATGGTCAGCGCTCGCGGTCAAACAACTATGAAATTGATGGACAAACGAACAATGACAACTCTGTAGCAGGCCCACAAATCTTCTTTGCGAATCAGGATGCTTTAGCTTCAATCCAAGTAGTGACATCCAACTTTAATGCAGAGTATGGACGCAATCTTGGGGGTGTGGTCAACTACATCACCAAATCAGGTACTAATGCATTTCATGGCACTGGCTTCGATTATTATGTTACAGACTTCTTCATAGCGCAGGACCAAGCTGAAAAGTTATCACAAACAGCTCTTCCACACTATGTTGATAATCGCTGGGGTGGCACCTTAGGCGGTCCTATCCTCAAAGACAAGCTTTGGGGCTTTGGTGGAACAAACTTCGAGCACACCCGTCAGGGCTTTACTCCACTGATTGTTACAAATCCTACGCCGACTCAAAATGGCTTGCAGACTCTAAACGCGGCTTTTCCTAGCAATCCGGCTGTTCAGGCGCTTAGTTTACAGGGTCCGTATGCTGTTCTGTCTCAGGTTACCCAGGTAGGCGCGCCGATCACTCGTAATATCACCGGACCGAACGGACTGGTTGTACCGGTCGAGTTCTCACAGATCAGCACCGCTACGGCACCACTCTACAATGATCAAGAAGACATTGGCCGGCTTGACTGGCAACCCGGTAATAAGGATCACTTCTATCTTCGGTACATTTATCAAAGTACGAATTCCGTTGGAAATCAACTTTCAAACGGTTACTTCTACAACGTGCCGGGTTCCACTCACTCCGTCGGTGGGGATTGGGCGCATACTTTTTCTACTGCTTGGGTGAATCAAATTCATTATGGCTTTCAGCAAAGCAGGCTTCTGTTTCAGGGCGGTACACAAGCGGACTGTACTACAAACTCGCTTGCTGCATGCACATCTTCAGTGGCTATCTCGGGCTCTGCCGGTTTTGGTTATGCAACTAACTTGCCGCAGGGTAGAATTGTTAAAACAAATCAAGTTCAGGATAATGCGAACTGGACTTATGGCAGGCACTCTATTTCCTTCGGAGGCGATTTTACATACCAGAACTCACCGAATGTTTTCCTTCCTGATTACAATGGAGGATACAATTTCAGCAGCTTCAGCAACTTTGTGCAGGGTGTCTCGACTCTCACGCTGGGAAATGGAAATCCCGTAAGCCCGTTCACTGAGCCTGACTATGGACTTTATGTTCAGGACGATTGGAAGTTGCTTCCCTCACTGACGCTAAATCTGGGGTTCCGTTATGAGTTCTTCTCGCAAGCCGTCAATGTCTTGCATAATGAAACAGTTGCTCGGGAAACTGGCCCCGGCGCTTTCTGGGACCCAACGCTTCCACTAGCCGCCCGCACGTATCCATCGACGAACTCCAATTACAAGAATCTCCAGCCCAGGATAGGATTTGCTTACAATCCCGCTTCCCTGCAGAAGTTGGTGGTGCGTGGAGCCTTTGGCATTCAGTACGACCCTGCCTTTTACAACATTTTTCTGAACTCAGCCACAGCGGCACCAGTTATCAATTTAGGTAGTTTTAATTGTGGCGGTACTAGCGCGAACTGTCTTCCAGGAGGCGGTGTAAATGGTGCAAGCGTACGTGCATTAAATTTACCTCGTATTCCAACGGGGGCGGGCATCAATCCTGCAACGCGGAACTATACAAACAATCCAACCACATTTGTTAACCCGCGTGCTGAAACATACAGCCTGGGAGTGCAGTATCAGCTTCGAGGCGCTGTCCTCGGTGTTTCATATGTCGGCAACCACGTAGCTCGCCAGTTCCAATCTGTAGATGCAAATCCACTCCTGCTCCCTGTGGCTAATGCTTTTCCTAACATCGTTTCGCCTTCAAGTTTGTGTCAGGACACGACTGCTATAGGATATGGACGCCTCAGCTGCGCGAATGCGAATGTACGTACGCGCAACAACAATGCTTTCAGCATCTACAACAGCCTCCAAACACAGCTCCAAACACGCAATTACAAAGGCGCAACCATTAACGCAAGCTATACCTATAGTCGCGTAATTGATAACACAGACGAAATTTTTGGGTCCAGCTCTCCATCCGGCTCTACGAGTAGCCCAGCTTTCGCACAGAATCCGCTCCAAACCGATGTTCCTGAACGCGGTGTCTCTAATTATTCCTATCCTAACTTGGCGTCAGTTGCTCTCAATTATGAACTGCCGTTCTACAAGAGCAAGACTGGCCTCCTCGGGCGCTTGCTCGGTGGCTACGAAGTAACGACTGCCTGGGCATTTAACGGCGGTGAGTCTTACACCCCTCAACAATTTTATTCTGCAGTTTTCAACGATCCGAATTCAGCAACAAACGGCGGGGTCAATGTGCAAAGCTACTGCGACCAGCCCTTCAATCAATCTTTTGTCGGAGCAGACGTATGCCGTCCGGTACTTTCCAATGCTCGTGCACCTATCGGTAGTGTAGGTGTATACGTGCAGGACCCAAATCATACCTTTACGCCGAATGGCACTGGTTACTATGTGTATCCCTCGGCAAATGGCACTATCACGACTCCCATCAATCCTAACCAAGTCCACTGGCTTTGGAATAATCAGGCATATGCGAATCTAGTAGGAAATCCGTACCCTGGTACACCACGAAACACGGTGCGCGGCCAAAGCTATAACAATGTCGATGCAGCACTTATTAAAAATACGCAAATTACAGAGCGTGTCGGCGTCAAATTGTACTTCAACGCATTCAACGCATTGAACCGGGTTTTCTACGGAACACCGGATACCTCAATTGAAGACACCACTTTTGGCAGCTTCATCAACAATACAGGCAACTATCAAGGAACATTGAATAACGGAGTTCCAGGGCCACGCTTTGTTCAGTTAGGTGGCAAAGTTATTTTCTAGCCTTTCATCCAGCAATACAAAGGCCCGGCTTACGCCGGGCCTTTCCTTCTAACTAACTAATCAGCTTCTTTCCGAGCCTTCTTACGATTCCGCTTGCGCGCCAGCGCTTCCTTCACGCGGCGTTTTTCCCCGGGCTTCAGGTAGAAGCTGTGACGCTTCACTTCCTTGATGATGTCCTCGGTCTGCACCTTGCGCTTGAAGCGCCGCAGTGCATTTTCAAGCGGCTCGCCTTCCTGCACGCGAACCTCTGCCAAATTGATACACCCCAATCCTTGCCAGACAGGCTCCCGGGTACACTCACCGGTTCCTATAGCTTAACGCATGCTGTATAGCCTTGCGAAACCATGCGCTATCCTCTCCTATATGCCCCAGCAGGAACAGCCCGCGGCTGAAACTTTTACGAGCCTCCTTTCCTACGATTCCGCGGAGCTCGAACGAGCTTTCATCGAATTTCGGCGGCAGGTACAGGTAGAAGCCGCCTCGCTCTCCGGCACCGACGCTGCCGAGCAGTTCCGCCTTGCGTGGCTCGGTCGCAAACAGGGTCGCTTAAAGTCGCTCTCGGATGCTTGGCTCAAAGCCGCCGCTCCCGACCGGAAACGCGAAGTCGGTCAGCGCTTCAATGAACTGAAAGCCGTTATTGAAGAAACACTCGCAGACCTCGAATCCAGTGGCGCATCCTCAATTCTTCTGTCGGAATCCGTTGATATTACCCTGCCCGGAACCCTGCCAAAGCTCGGTGCCGAGCACCCGCTCATCAAGACCATGCACGAGATGATCGCCGTCTTTGAGCGCATGGGCTACTCGGTTGCTACTGGCCCCGAGGTGGAAACGGACTTCTACAACTTCGAGGCGCTTAACTTTCCGCCCGGCCATCCGGCGCGCGATACTCAGGACACGCTTGTCGTCGCCGGCCAGGGGCGCAAGCCGGGCCGCGAGCGCCTGCTGATGCGCACCCACACCTCGCCCGTGCAAATCCGGTCGATGGAGGCGCAACCGCCGCCGATACGGCTCGTGATCCCCGGCAAGGTGCACCGCAACGACGCGGCGGACGCGACCCACTCGCCGGTCTTCCACCAGATTGAGGGCCTGTGCGTGGATACAAACATCACCTTCGCCGACCTGAAGGGCACGCTCGACCATGCCATGCGCGAGTTCTTCGGGCCTAGCGTGCGCACGCGATTCTTCCCATCGTTCTTTCCGTTTACTGAGCCGAGCGCCGACGTGCAAATCTCCTGCCCATTCTGCGGCGGCAAGGGCTGCCGCAAGTGCAAGCACTCCGGCTGGATCGAGCTGCTGGGCTGCGGCATGGTGCACCCGCAGGTGTTCCGCGCCGTGCAGGGCAAACAGCCCGCCTACGACCCGGCAAAAATCTCCGGCTTCGCTTTCGGCATGGGCGTGGATCGAATTGCGATGATGAAGTACGGGATTAGTGACATTGGGTTGTTTTACGGCGGGGATGCACGGTTTTTGGAGCAGTTCGCATAGCAGTTAAAAGGAGAAATCGTCAATGCGCAAGCATTCAATGAGATCGCGATGAGCGTAACTTTACCAAGCCTAATAAGTGTAGGAACTATATTCGGAGTGTTAGGATTTGGGATAAGCATAGCAAACTTTATGCGAGATACTCCAAAGGTCAAAGTCGTCCTTGATTGGGATAGTTTGGACTCTAACAATGCCGAATCCATAGGTGTTATCAGGGTCACAAATGTAGGACGAAGAAGTATCTTCATCACTCAAATCTTTATGATTGATTCGGGCCGGATTGAAGATTTGCGAAATGAAGCGGTCAAAAATTCTCCTATTCCAGAGCCGGATGAGGGTACAAGGCTTGAAGAAGGAGATGCCCCCATTGTTCGTTATGTATCTCACTACACACAAAAGGAATACAAAGGTGATTGGCGTCAAGTAAGAGCTTTTGCCAAAGACTCCACCGGGAAAACGTACAAATCCTCACTCACACTAGCAGCAATGCTTATTCTGCTTCGTGTAGCAAATCCGCCAAAGCAGCTTGGTTGGAAAGGAAACAATTAATAACCAATGAAAGTCCTAACCCAGTGGCTCCGCTCTTATCTCCCCACCCTCAACGCCTCCGACCGTGAGCTCGCCGAACCCTCACCTTCCATGGCATCGTCGCTACAGTATCTTCAACGGGGATTGCGGTTTGCCCTGAACACTCAAGTTGTTTAGGCATTGACATCCGACGTGGTATCCATCACGATAGGCGACAAAGGACTCTCTAATGCCGCAAATCGAACAAGCCCGAGTCTTCCGCAATGGACGCAGCCAGGCGGTGCGTATTCCCGCGCAGTACCGTTTCCAGTCAGATAGCGTATACATCCGGCGCGATCCGGTAAGCGGCACCCTCACTCTCTCGGAGAAGCCTTTTCCTCTGAAGACGGCCGCCGAGGTTTTCGCAGCATTCGATGAGGCGGGTGTGTCCGACTTCGTGCTGGAACGGGATGCTTCGCCTGCGCCGGAGAGCAATCTCTTTTGAGCGCTCTTCTGAGCGGCGGTAAGCCATACCTGCTTGACACCAATGTAGTAAGTGACCTCATATCCGGTCGCTCTCCCATGGCGCGTGCCCGGTTCGTGAAGCTCGATCCAGGCAGGCCTCCCGCGATCTCAGTCATCACACAAGCAGAAGTTCTCTTTGGACTGGAACAGAGGCCTGGAGCTTCGCGTATCCGCGCGGCGTTTGCCGATTTCTCCGAGCTGGTGCAAATTTTGCCGTGGGGTTCGGCGGAAGCCGCGGCCTACGCACGCTTGCGCGCATGGTTGCGCACGGCCGGCAAGGCCCTTTCGCTGATGGACCTCCTGATTGCAGCTCAGGCGGTTGCCGCAGACGCTATCCTGGTCACACGAGACGGTGCCTTCCGGCACGTCGCTCCCTTGATCGAGACTGAAGATTGGGAGCGCGATGCCTCACAGAAGTAGCTTTCGCAACGCCTCCGCAATTGTTTTGCAATCAAGACCATGAAAATCCTGACAACCTGGCTCCGCTCCTACCTCCCCACCCTTCACGCTACCAACCATGAGCTCGCCGAAGCTCTCACCCTCCACGGCATCGCCGTCGAAGGTGTTTTCGACCTCACCTCGCAGTACGGCCCGGACGCAGGCACGCTCTTCGAAATGGACATAACCACCAACCGCGTCGATGCCATGAACCACTACGGTATTGCTAGGGAAGCCGCCGTCCTATTCGCGACCCCGCTGCTCCCGCTCGATTTGACTCTGCCCGAAGTCGAAGAAGCAGCCCTGTTCCCGATCGAAGTCCAGGCCCCGGACCTGTGCGGACGTTTCACTGCGCGCGTCCTTCGCGGCATCAACATCGCGCCGTCACAAGGCGAAGTCGCCCACCGCTTCCGCCGCCTTGACCAGAAACAAATCTCAAACGCGGTCGACGCCACCAACTACGTCACACAGGCTATCGGCCAGCCCACCCACGCCTTCGACCTCGACAAGGTACAAGGTGCGCTCATCATCCGCCGCGCCCGCGCCGGTGAACCGTTAAAAACCCTGGACGGCATAGACCGCGAGCTCCACCCGGATGACCTCGTCATCGCCGATGAGACCCGCGTCCTCTCCTTGGCCGGTGTCATGGGCGGCTGGGACTCGATGATCACGCCACAAACCCGCAACATCCTCGTCGAAGCCGCCTGGTTCGACCCCACCGCCATCCGTCGCACCTCCAAGCGCCATGGCCTGCACACCGATGCCTCGCACCGCTTCGAACGCGGTGCCGACTTCAACGCCGCACCGCAAGCCTCCGCACTCGTCAGCCGCCTTATTCTCGCCCACGGCGGCCAAGTCAGCGGGCCGTTCGTTGACATACAAAGTCTCGCAGCTCAAAAGCGCACCGTCAGCCGCCCCTCGGTACGCCTTCACATGCGCGAAGTCCACCGCATCTTGGGATCAACTTGGGGCCCCACCGATTATCCAAACGGCATCTCCGGCTCTGAGGCAACCACAATCCTGCTGGGCCTCGGCTGCACCATGGCCACCGACGAGCCCATCCCCACGCACGATCTCGCCCATGGCACGGTGATCCAGATCACCTCACCCGTCCCATCCTTTCCCGCCGTCAGCGAGGAAATTCCCGCCCCACCCACCACTACGTCCGGCATTTTTGAGCCCGCAGGCACCAACCCCGCCCGCGCCCACGAAGCCGTCCCGGACGCCAGCCCCGACCACCCGCACTTTGACATCAGTCTCCCCTCATGGCGGCTCGACTTGGAGCGCGAGATCGACCTGCTGGAAGAAATAGCCCGCGTGTACGGCTACAACCGCTTCCGCAACACGCTGCCGACCTTTACCGGCTCCGTGCGCGAAGCACAAAATGCCCAGCCCGGCGCACCTGCCTTGCGCATCGTCCGCCGCACACTTCTGGGCGCAGGCTTGTCCGAAGCCATCTCCAGCACCTTCGTTTCGGCGGCAGACGCAACCGCCTTCGCGCCGCAGCCGGGCACCGCCGTACCCATGGAAAACCCGCTCAGCGAAGAAGCCGGCATGTTGCGCCCGTCGCTCGCCCCCGGCATGCTCACCATGCTGGCGCACAACCTGCACCGGGGCGTTGAAGACACGGCGCTGTTCGAAGTAGGCACCGTATTCACAGGCGCAGGCCCCACCGCAACAGATAAAGTAGATGAGCGGCCCTCGCTTGCCTTCGGCGCGACGGGCACGCTGCACGGCAAGCCGGTCGACTTCTTCGCGGCCAAGGGGATTGCGGAAGCAGTCGCCGCGCAATTCACGAGCTGCCTGCTGTACTTCGACCGTTTCCCGCCGGAAGCAGGCTTGATGCCGGCCTGGCTGCACCCGGGCCGCTCCGCGCGCCTCGTCATGGACGGCGCAACCATCGGTTTCTTCGGGCAGCTGCACCCGGATGAAGCCGCCCGCCGCAAGATCAAGCAGGCCATCATTCTGGGCGAGCTGCGCATGGACCGTCTGCTGCTGCTCGGGCTTCGCCAGCCGGTGCCGCGCGAGCTTTCGCGCTTCCAGCCGGTGCGCCGCGACTTCTCCTTCCTGCTGCCTGAGCACGTTACGTACGGTGCCGTGAAAGAGGTTTTACAGGGACTTCAAATCCCTGAACTGCAACACTTTGAACCGGCCGAGGTGCGGCGCGACCTTACCGGCGAACATGGTGCTGCAGCGGAGTACTCGCTCTTCCTGCGCACTGTGTTCCAGTCGCCTGACCGCACCCTGCGCGATGATGACCTGCAAGGCTGGGCACAAGCGGTGCAGACCGCCGTGGGTACTCTTGGGGGCCGTCTGCGCAGCTAACGCGGTTTTCCTGTAAGTCTTGAAGAGCGATGTGCCTCTTGTCGCGCAGGGAAGCGCTTCGCCATGCCAAGCAAGCCCAGTCCGAGTGCCCTCGCTGACAAGGGCGCGTTCTGTACCCGGGCCAGTCCGCGCGTGCCGTCCCGCCTCATTGCCGGGGTTCTGCTTGCCTGGCTCGCGCTGCGGTTCGCCGTTGAGATCGTCAAGTCTGGGCGGGGCAGCACTTCGGGGCTGCTCGCTGCTGCTCTGGCTAGCCTAGTCCTTTGCGTTAGCCTATGGTGGGTAGCGCACCGGCAGATCGGCACCGCAGGCGCTGTCATCGCGCTCGGCTTTCTCGTGACGTCCCCATTTTTGTTGCACGCAGGTTCCGCCGTCTTTGCCTCGCTCGGGCTGTTTGCCATGCTGTTTACCGCGGTAGGCGTGGCGCATGCGCTACAGGGGCCTCGCCGCAAGTGGCCGCCGCGCATCCTGCTCATGTCGGCACTGGTCGCGTTTACTTCGGCGGTGCAACCGCTAGCCTGCCTGGCCGGGCTGCTGCTTGCGGCCTTGGCTATGCTCTATCTGACTGAGCGCAAGCGCCTCCTGCTGCCGTATCTTTTTATTGCCTGGATTTTTGTTGCAATCGGTGCCTTATCCCTGCGAACAGTGCTACTAGGTTTGTTCTCGCGGCATGCCGTCTCCCGCAGCGGCTTTCATACAAGCCCCACCTCGATGCCGGGGCACATAGCATTCGCCTGGCAGTATGCCGGTCTCGCTTTGGCCCTGATCGTTGCGCTGGGCTTGTGGCTCAGCTCCGCGCGCTCGCGCTACTTCGGCAACTCAGCACCACTGCTGGCTGCCCTCGCTTTGGTAGCGATTGCGCCCATAGTCGGCCCTGTATCGCTGGTATGGAGCCTGCCGTTCCTGCTGCTCTTCATCGCAGGCGTTGCCGCAGATGGGCTGCAATCGCATCACTCCCGGTTCATCTCCATGCTGTTGGGCACTGCTCTCGTTCTCCAGGCCATCTTTTTCTAAGCTGAGAGCCGCAGTTACACTTGGGTTCAATGATTACCTACGGCGACAACCCGGACCGCCTAGTCTCTGCCGCGCGCGCCGACGAGGAAAACTCATTTGAGCTCAAGCTGCGCCCGCGCCTGCTGCGCGAGTTCATCGGCCAGTCCAAGGCCAAGCAGCAGCTGGCCATCGCGCTTGAAGCCGCTAAGGCGCGCGGCGAGGCGCTCGACCACGTGCTGCTCTTCGGACCTCCGGGCCTGGGCAAGACCACGCTTGCGTCCATTTTGGCCAATGAGCTCGATGTCGGCTTTCAGCAAACCTCAGGCCCCGCCTTGCAAATCCAGGGCGACCTTACCGCTATCCTCACCAACGTGCGCGAGCGGCAAGTGCTCTTCCTCGATGAAATCCATCGCCTGCAGCCGGTGCTTGAAGAAAAGCTGTACACCGCGCTTGAAGACTATAAGCTCGACATCATCATCGGCCAAGGCCCGGGCGCGCGCACGCATGTTATGGACATCAAGCCGTTTACCTTTGTGGCTGCCACCACCCGCCCCGGCCTGCTGACCTCACCTCTGCGCTCGCGCTTCGGCATTCTGCTGCGGCTGGAGTATTACACCGACGAGGAGCTGCGCTTCGTGGTCGAGCGCTCCTCTGAAGTGCTTGGCGTAGCCATCGACACGGACGGCGCGGCAGAGATCGCAATGCGTTCGCGCGGCACCCCGCGCATCGCCAACCGCCTGCTGCGCCGTGTGCGCGACTTCGCACAAGTGCGCGGGTCGGGTTCTATTGATCGCAAAACGGCCATGGGCGCGCTGGAGTTGCTGGAGGTCGATGCGCACGGCTTTGACGAGCTGGACCGCCGCCTGCTGCTCACCATCATTGAAAAGTACGACGGCGGTCCGGTGGGTCTCAACACGCTGGCCGCCACGCTATCTGAGGAGCAGGACGCGCTTGAAGAAATCTACGAGCCCTTTCTGATCCAGATCGGCTTCCTCGACCGCACCCCGCGCGGTCGTGTGGCGACACGGCTGGCGTACGAGCACTTCGGCCTGATGCAGCCGCGTAAGCAGGCGGGATTGTTCTAGTTTGAACGCAAGCTCCGGGCTGCCTCGCCACATCGCAGCATGGCATGCTCTGCCTGGGAGAATGACAATGTTAGTAGCCATGGAACTCGAATCCGACAACCGCTGGTTTCAGGTGCTTGCCCGCCGGAGCGATGCCCGCTTCTTCTACGCGGTCACAACAACCGGCATCTTCTGCAAATCAGGCTGCCCGAGCCGTCTGCCAAACCGGGCGCATGTCCATTTTTTCGCAAATGCAGACGAGGCCAGGACTGCCGGATTCCGAGCCTGCCTGCGCTGCCGCCCTGAGAGTGCGAATGCACAAGCGGCGATGGTTGCGCACCTCAGCAGCCACCTGCGTGAGCATCGGGACCGGCAGGTGCCTTTGGCCGAGCTGGGTACTTTGGTCGGCGTCAGCCCGTTCACCGTGCAGCGCGGCTTCAAGCGCGTTCTCGGCCTTAGCCCGCGCCAGTATGCCAACTCCCTGAGGGCTGCAGCATTTCGTGCGGAGCTGGAAGAAGGCACTCCTGTCACGGAGGCGGTCTATGCCGCAGGCTTCTCCGCGCCCAGCCGGGCCGCCGAGGCCGCTCCTCTGGGTATGGCCGCCGGCACGTACAGGGGCAAAGGCAAGGGCGAGCATATCGGCTACTGCATAGGCCCGGCACCGCAGGCGGAGCTTGGCCTGGTGCTTGTAGCAGCGACAGCGCGCGGCCTGTGTGCGGTGCTGCTCGGCGACTCACCCGAGGAGCTTATCGCGGAGCTGCGATGTCGCTTCACGGCTGCTTCCATTGCTGAAGACCGAGACTTGCAGCCCAGACTCGCAACGATCTTCAGCGCCTGCAATGAGAACCCTCAGGCTCAGGCACTACCATTTGACCTGCGCGGAACAGCGTTTCAGGCGCGTGTCTGGGCCGCGCTCGGCACCATTCCGTGTGGGCAAACCCGTACCTACGCGCAGATAGCCCAAGCCATAGGCCGACCGAAGGCGGTACGTGCCGTGGCTGCTGCCTGCGGAGCCAACCCCATTGCCGTGCTGGTGCCATGCCACCGGGTCATCGGCAGCGACGGTGCGCTGACCGGCTACCGCTGGGGCGTAGCTCGTAAACGCGCCCTGCTGGACCAGGAACAATATCCTGAACAACGCCGGGATCAGAGCTGAAACTTTTCCCCGCTTGCCGCATTCCATAAATGTCCCTTCTCGCGGCAAAAGCGTGACACAGCCTGCGTGATAGCGTTAGAAGTTGCCCTAATTTCCCTAGAGACGACTATGAGCACAGAAAAGCAAAAGTACACCCGCAACAGCCCGTACCAGTCCCGCATGCTCGTCAACGAGCGCATGACGGATATCCTGTCGGAAAAAGAAACTCGTCACATTGAGCTCGCCCTTGAGCAGGGCATGGAGTACACGCCGGGCGATGCAGTCGGTATCGTGCCTGAAAACCGGGCGTCTGAAGTAGCGGATGTGCTCGCGGCAATGAAGATGCGCGGCGATGAGCGCGTGCTCGACCACTACAAGGTCGAGATTTCGCTCGAAGAAGCACTGCGTACACGTCTGGCGCTCGGCAAGCTCACCCGTTCGTCGGTCATCCAGTATGCCAAGCTGCAGCCGGATGCTGAGTTGCAAATGCTGGCACAGCCTGAAAACCGCGCGAAGGCCGAGGAGTACATCTACGGCCGCGAGTTCATCGACCTGATCCGCGAGTTCCCCGGCGGCTTCGCCGACCCGCAAAAGCTGTTCACCGTACTGGGCCGCCTTACACCTCGCATGTACTCCATCGCCTCCTCGCAGGCCATGGTGCAGGATGCCGTACACACTATCGTGCGCGTCATCCGCTACCATACGCACGACCGCGACCGGCAGGGCCTGGCCTCAGGCCATTTGGGCGAGCGCGCCCCGGTGGACTCGACCATGCCGATCTTCCTTCATGCCAACAACAACTTCCGCCTGCCCGAGGACTCGACGACCCCGGTTATCATGGTGGGCCCGGGTACCGGCATCGCGCCGTTTCGCGCATTCTTACAGCATCGGAAGGCTCACGGCCACACCGGGCAAAACTGGCTCTTCTTCGGCGACCAGCGCCGCGAATCAGACTTCCTGTACCGCGAAGACCTTGAAGGCATGCACCGGGACGGCACCCTGACCCGGCTGGACCTAGCTTTCTCACGCGACCAGGCCAAGAAGATTTACGTGCAAGACCGTATACGGGAAAACGCCGACGAGCTGTACCGCTGGATGGAACGCGGCGCGTACTTCTATGTATGTGGAGACGCCAACCGTATGGCCAAGGATGTGGACACGGCCCTTCTAGACGCCATTGCCAAGGGGCATAACGCAACTCCTGACGAAGCGCAGGCGTACCTGGCGGAGATGAAGAAGGCAAAGCGGTACCAGCTGGACGTGTATTAGGGCTTAGGCCAAGCCCTTGGACCTGCCGAACAGGTAGCCGAGCAGCAGGGTGACAATAGAAAAACCGTCTTCGTCACCGGCAGGTCAAAGATATAAGTAAGCGAGTCACGCAACTGCTCGGAAATTACCTTATAGGAATTGGCGACATCTTTCAGCTGTCCGCTGACTAGCCAACCTGCGGTAGCGTAGGTGCCTTCCACAGAAAGTACGCTAGCAGAACGGATGCAATTAACAGGATTCATCCACCTGCAAATGCCACCAGAACAATGCCCCACTTTCCAGGAAGGCGGGCGGAATAATCGTGATATCCCAGCTACCGCATTGGCTACTATTACTCTACTCAGAGACTTTGATGAGTCACTCATAGAGGATTCTCGACAGTAGCTGAATCTAGGCAAGAATCACATCGTGCAGTACATTTTTGCAGCATCTGTAATGGAAATGCGCTTGTCGGAATTCCTATTCGGTATCTCGGATATCAGGTACTGGTAGCTTGAGACAGCCCTCTGAATGACGTCAGCCTTGCTGCTGCCATTGGCGAGACCGGCAAGTGTCTTATCAAATTTATCGTCCACATTGACTGTGAAACGTGCCATGGCCGCACCTCTTTGCTGTTTCATAGCAACTCTATTGCGCTTTTTGCAACTCTACTGCAACTCTTGCGAGCTTATTGCAATTCTACGGAGCCGTGCAGTTACCATGCCCTCACATTTTCGTGTAAACGGTAATTGATGCCGGGAGCAACCCTTGCCGACGCAATGTTATCTTTCAAGGTAGAGGAGATACCGGCTGAGCCCGGCTGCGCCCGCGCGTTTGCCTGCCTCTCGCCCTTAAAATCATGGCTACAATCACTGCACCATCTCCGGTGGAAACACCCCAGAGCACCCCTTCAAGTCAGAATGTAAAGTACGACGTCAAAGACCTGTCGCTCGCAGCCGAAGGCCGTAAGCGCATCGAGTGGGCCGGTGCTTCCATGCCGGTGCTCGCGCAGATTCGCGAAGAGTTCTCAAAATCGCAGCCGCTCAAGGGCATCCGCATCGCGGCTTGCCTCCACGTCACGACTGAGACCGCGAACCTGATGCTGGCGCTCAAAGACGGCGGCGCGGACATTGCGCTTTGCGCTTCCAACCCGCTTTCCACGCAGGATGAAACCGCGGCAGCGCTGGTCGCCGAGTACGGCATCTCGACCTTCGCCATCAACGGCGTGGACAATGCAGGTTATTACAAGCATCTCCAGGCTGCTATTGATCACAAGCCGCACTTCACCATGGACGACGGTTGTGACCTGGTCACTCTGCTGCACACCAAGCGCCAGGATGCCCTGGCTGATGTCATCGCCGGTACGGAAGAGACCACGACCGGTGTGGTTCGCCTGCGCGCTATGGCCAAGGAAGGCGTGCTGCGCTACCCCGTGGTCGCCGTCAACGACGCGCTCACCAAGCACATGTTCGATAACCGCTATGGCACGGGCCAATCCACCATGGATGGCATCATCCGCTGCACCAACGCGCTGATTGCTGGTTCCACATTTGTAGTGGCAGGCTATGGCTGGTGCGGGCGCGGCTTGGCACAACGTGCCGCAGGCATGGGCGCGCACGTTATCGTTACTGAAATCGATCCGACCAAGGCGCTTGAAGCCGTCATGGACGGCTACCGTGTAATGCCCATGGAAGAGGCCGCTAAAGTCGGTGACATCTTCGTGACCCTGACGGGCAACAAAGATATTCTCCGCAAGGAGCATTTCGAGGTCATGAAACACGGCGCGATGGTTGCCAACTCTGGTCACTTCAATGTTGAAATCGACATTCCCGCGCTCGAAAGCCTTTCGACGGAGCATCGCACAGCTCGCAAGTTCGTCGAGGAGTTTACGATGCAGGATGGTCGCACGCTGCGCCTGCTGGGCGAAGGCCGCCTCATCAACCTGACTGCTGCTGAGGGCCACCCGGCCAGCGTAATGGATATGAGCTTTGCCAACCAGGCGCTTGCAGCTGAGTACCTGATGGCTGAGTACAAGAACCTGCCCAAAGATGTGTTTCCAGTACCCGAGGTACTTGACAAGCGCGTTGCCAAACTCAAGCTGGCGGCTATGGGCGTCGACATCGACGTGCTGACGGCTGACCAGGAAGCTTACTTGTCCGGTTGGTCCGAAGGTACCTAAGCTGCAGTCCCTCTGGTACAAGGCCCGGCTCAGCTGGGCTTTGTGCTTTACGAGCCTCACTTGCTATAAAACGGCGCTCTCATCCCAGTCTAGGGCACCTGTACTTTTCGACATCTCATCATGATGCATTTGGCCTTTCGTTACTTTACTCTTGCTTTGTTCTCCCTCTGTCAGGCCGGAGTACGGGCCCAAGCTCCTTCTCCATCCGGCTCCGTTCTGGTGCAGTCCATTCCTCTTGCTGTTCCGGCGGCCAAGTCGCTTGCCGCGCGTAAAGGGAGCTATACCTTAACCGTGCCAGGCACCGGTGTCTGGACCGATACCGGCATCGAAGTCACCCCCGCAGATCACATTGAATTTACTGCCACCGGCCAGGTAACGCTTGCAGACGGCCGCGTAAGTGGGCCGGAAGGTGTAGCGCGCGGCTGGAAAGATCTGCTGCGCACCTCTTCACTTGATAGTACAAACCCTGGTGCCATAATCGCACGCATCGGCAGCTCGGATGCCGCTCAACCCTTTGCGCTGGGTGCTACTGCGAGCCGTGACATCCCCGCATCGGGTGAGCTCTTCCTTGCTGCAAATACAGGCCAGCAGACCGATGCGACCGGCTCTTACAAAGCAACGCTCAAGCTCACCTCGGCTGCTGTCGCGGCCACTCCGGCCACTCCATCCATCAACCTGCAAACTACGATTACGCCGGAGCTTATTGCTGAGCTGCCCCGCCGTGTCGCCGACCAGCAGGGTGATCCAGGCGATGTCGTCAACTTTTCCATTCTGGGAACTGAAGCCCAAGTCCGCAAAGCCTATACTGCCGCCGGATGGGTACAGGTCGATACGAGCAACAATGCCGCTGTGCTTCATGGCTTGCTCTCCACCTTGTCAAAGCAGTCCTATACCGAACTGCCCATGAGCACTCTGTATCTATTCGGACGTCCGCAGGATCTGAGTTACGCCCGTGCTGAACCGTTAGCAGTGGCGCTGGTTCGTCATCACCTCCGCGTGTGGAACTCCGGCAAAATAGTGGACGGGCGCATGCTGTGGGTCGGCTCAGCCACGCATGACGACGGCCTGGAGCGCGACCAGCGCAACAATGGCGTAACCCACCATATCGATTCGAACATCGATGTAGAGCGTGATTTTATCGAGGCGAGCTTCGCTGCAGCCGGGGCTCTTGACTCTGCCGCCTATGCCACGCCGGCCAACGCTGTGCATGCGGAGAAGACCGCGACCGGCGGCGCTTTCAGTACCGATGGCCGCTTATTGATCATGGTGTTGCGATAGCAGTCACACTTCTTAAAGCACGACATAGTAGCTGGTGGCATCTGCTGGACCCCCCAGCAAGCACCCCGCGATGGGGTGTAGCCGAAACGGCAGTGCTGCTGCTCTGGTTCGCCGTAACCGCTTTCGCGATTGCGCAACACACGCCCTGGGCTGACGAGATGCAGGCCTGGCTCCTGGCCGGTGATGTGAGCTGGCGAACGCTATTTACGCACAGCTTGCACTACGAGGGTACCGGTGGCTTGTGGCACACCCTGCTCAAGCTCCTGCAAGCCTGCAACATCTCCTTCACAGGCATGCGCTGGCTAGCTGCCGGCATTGAAGGCCTGTCTATAGCGATTCTGCTGCGCTATGCGCCTCTGCCGCCGTTAATACGCTATCTGTTGCCGTTTACGTTTTTCCTGCTCTACCAAGACGGGGTAGTGGCACGTTCCTACTGCCTGTTCGCCATTCTTGTTTTTCCTGCTGCCGCGCTGCTTCGCGGCGGCAAACCAAGGCCGCTGGCCCTGGCGCTCCTGCTTGGCCTGCTCGCGAATCTTTCCGTGCACGGCGTCGTCGCGGCAGTAGGCCTTGCAATCGCGGCAGCCGCGGCATGGCGGGGGCAATGGTTGAAGAACGCTCCCGCCCTTGCCGTGCTACTGGTGCTGTTCGCAGGGGCAGCAGCCACCATGTCACCGGCTCGCGACATCGACTACGCCGCAGGTAACAACCTGCAGCGATCGCTCGCAAAAATTGAAAAATCGCTGGGCCTGCCTGTCTCCACGCCGCCATCCATTACAGCCATGCCCATGGGCGGGCTACAGCCCTCGCCTCCGGTCGTGCACATACGGCATGGAGCAGCAGGCCTGTGGAACCGTTTGGCGCGCGTGCTCGGCGTCATCACCTACCCGCTTTCCAATGTGCGGACGCTGGCGCTGGTGCTGGCGACTTTAGTAGTAGTGCAGGCTAGCATCAGACGCAAATCGGCTCGCAAAAAAGGGCAGGCAGGTGCCTGGGGACTGGCACCGTGGCTGTTGATGGTGGTGGTGTTCAGCTCGCTGTATCTGGCTCCGCGGCATGTGGGCACGCTGTTTACTGCTTTCATCGCGGCCGCTTGGCTTACCTGGCCGGCCAGCTCGCACAACCGCCTTCTGGCACGCATCACGGCCGGGGCGCTGGCAGCCGCCTGCCTGGTACAGATCGGCTGGACCGCTCATGCCATCGCTGCTGAACGCCGCTTGCCGTACGCACCGGGCTATATGACAGCCGCGTTCCTGCACTCACGCGGGGTCGGCACAGGCACATCCATAGCCGGGTATTACTACCTCAGCATCGACCCATTGCCAGCCTTCGACCGCAATATCTACTTCAACCAGCCGCCGCATCGCTACTGGTATTGGAGCACGGAGATGCGCAACTTCAGCACCGTGCAGCAGGTGCTGGCACGGCATCCCCGCTTCATCGTGGTAGGCGGCTTTGACAACGGTCTCGACGCCGACATCACGCGCGACTGGACGCCCATCGAACCCGGCTACCCCGGTGTGGTGCGCAACGACGTGTTTTCTGTTATGCCGTTCTTCACAAATCACGGCTACCGGGTCACGCACGTTTTTTGCGGTCACAGCTGGATGCGCTTCAGCTACTCAGAACGGTTGTGCGATACCGTACTGGAGCCCGCAAGCGGTTCGTCTGAGCAAGGAAATCATAAAAATCCGCATAAATCTTCATAAAGGAGCCTCACACAGTACAAAGCAGTGCGGCTTTCCCGAAAAAAAAGACGCTTCGAGGCCGTAAGCTTTAGCAGACGCATTGAAGGAGTCTTCACCCCCGCCATGGCCCTACTCGACTTTCTCATCGGCAAGCCGCTGCCAACTTCAGACGAACGCGCGGAGCGTATCGGGCCCTCATCCGGCATCTCCATCTTCGGCCTCGATGCGCTCTCCTCTGCCGCGTACGGACCGGAAGCCGCGCTTACGCTGCTGCTGCCGCTGGGCATCGCCGGAGTTCATAACATCGTCGGCATCAGCGCAGCCATAATTTTGCTGTTGCTCATTGTCTTCTTCTCTTACCGCCAAACTATCGAAGCCTACCCCAACGGCGGCGGCTCCTACACCGTGGCGAGCGAAAACCTGGGAGCGGGTGCGGGCTTGCTCGCCGCCTCCGCGCTCATGATCGACTACGTACTGACAGCGGCGGTCGGTATCTCCGCTGGCGTCGGTGCGCTAATCTCCGCCGTACCTTTACTGCACGATCACACACTGGGTCTATGCCTGGCCATTCTGGTTGTGCTCACTGTGGTCAACCTGCGCGGCGTGCGCGATACAGGTCTCATCATTCTTGCGCCGACATACCTGTTTCTCATCATGCTGTTCGGCATGATCGCATTGGGCGTATACCAGACAATTGTCACCGGCGGCCATCCTCATCCCATCATCCCACCGGCGCAACTCCCCAGGGCTACTGAGGCGATCTCCTTCTGGCTTCTGCTCAAGGTATTTTCCAGCGGCTGCACTGCCATGACCGGCGTCGAAGCAGTCAGTAACGGAGCCATGGCATTCCGTGAGCCGCGTCCGGTCAACGGCAGGCGAACGCTTTCCATCATCATCACGGCGCTGGTCGTGCTGCTGGCCGGTATCGCGTTTCTGTGTCGGTCCTACGGCATCGGCGCCACGGACCCCAGCAGCTCTCAGTATCAAAGCGTCCTGTCGCAGATGCTCGGTGCCATTGAAGGACGCGGGTTCTTCTACTACGTCAGTATGGCGTCCATCCTGCTGGTGCTGGCACTTTCAGCAAACACTGCTTTTGCCGACTTTCCCCGGCTCACCCGTTCCATCGCGCTCAACAGCTACCTGCCCCGCGTGTTTACGCTGCGCGGCCGGCGGCTGCTCTACTCCTGGGGCGTGTACGTGCTGGTGGCGCTTACCGGCACGCTGTTGACTATATTCGGCGGCGTCACCGATCGGCTCATTCCGCTCTACGCCATCGGCGCGTTTCTCGCTTTCACCTTGTCGCAGGCAGGCATGGTCATGCACTGGCGCACCCACGGCGGCCTCGGCGCGGGTTTCAAGATGGCCGTCAACGGCATTGGTGCCGTGGCCACCGGCATCACCACGCTGGTAGTGCTGGTCACCAAGTTCACAACAGGCGCGTGGATCACAGCCCTGCTCATCCCAACCATGATCCTGCTCATGGCGCTAGTACATCGTCATTACAGCCGCGTCACCCGGGAGATCGCCAGTGACACCCCGCTGAGTCTCCAGGGTGTGCAGATGCCGCGCGTCATCGTGCCCATCGACCGCTGGAGCCGCATCTCGGAAAAAGGTCTACGCTTCGCCCTTGCCATCTCCAACGAAATCCAGGCCGTCCACATCCGGGTCGAAGGTGATGAAAAGGTCACCATCTGCGACGAGTGGGAAGGCATGATCGCGGCACCTCTGCGTGCAGCAGGCAAGCCTGTTCCAGAGCTGGTCATCCTGGACTCGCCCTACCGCTTTGTTCTTTTGCCCATGGTCCAGCACATCCTGGATCAGGAAAAGCAGTTCAGTGACCGGCACATTGCTGTGCTAGTGCCGGAACTGGTAGTCAAACATTGGTATGAAAACATCCTGCACAACCAGCGAGCCAATCTACTGCGACTCATGCTGATGCTGCGCGGCAACCAGAGAATTTATGTCGTGACCATTCCCTGGTACCTGTAAGGTCTATGGGCTTGGGATTTGCGACGGGCTCCACCCGCCGCCAAGTGCTGAAACCAGCTGAACGCTGGCTACAAAGCGGCGCGTGGTAATGGCCTCTACCGTAAGCTGGCTGGCCAGCTGCGCTTCCTGGGCGGTTAGCACTTCAAGGTACGTCGTCACCCCGCCCTTGTAGCGAGTAGTGCTGAGCCGCACCGAGCGCGTTGCTGAAGACGCGGCGGCGGCAGCGGAGGTTTCTTCATTGGCTAGAATGTTCAGCGCCGCCAGGTTATCTTCCACTTCCTGAAAGGAGGTCAGAACGGTAAGCCGGTAGTTGTCCACCGTGGAGCGGTAGTTGGCGCGTGCTTCATCGGTAATGGCCCGCCGCCGCCCGCCGTCGAATATAGTCTCAATCGCCGAAGCACCGATAGACCACAGCTCACTCGGCCCCTGAACCCAGTTGCCGGGTTGCCCACTCTCAAATCCGCCGGCCCCGCTTAGCGAAACGTTGGGGTAGAAGGCGGCAATCGCCACGCCGATCTGCGCGTTGGCGGCATCGGCACGACGTTCCGCAGCCGCGATGTCGGGACGACGTTCCAGCAGCTCTGAAGGTACGCCGATCGGGATGGAAGGAATGTTGGTATTTTGCGGTGCTGCTCCCAAAGCGAAGGACGAGGCGGACACGCCTAGCAGAGTCGCAATGGCATGCTCGAACTGGGTACGCGCAACGGCAATGTCTGTGTCCTGGGTCAGGGTTGTTGAAAGCTGCGTCTGCGCCAGCAGGACATCGGCTTGGGTAGAAACGCCTCCGCGTGCGCGAGCGATTGTTAGGTTCAGGAAAGCTCGGTAGGCACCCAGTGTAGAGTCCAGCAGCTCCTGTTGCGCATCCAGGCCGCGCAGCTGGAAGTAGTCCACTGCAAGTTCCGTGCGTACCGCAAGCTCGACATTGGCTGCATCGGAAGCAATAGCCTGCGCATTGGCTCGCGAATTTTCAACTTCACGGCGCACGCGGCCCCAGAAATCAGGCTGCCAGCTTGCCTGACCCGATAGGGAAAAATCGTTGTACTGCGAAACAGAAAGCCCCCTGAGACTGGGCGTGAGAGTCGGCCGATTCAGGGAGAGCCGCTGGCGTGAAACATCCGGGCCTACGGACACGGTCGGGTAGTAGTCGGCGCGCGCCTGTCGCACGGATGCAGCAGCAGAGTTGTAGTTTTCAAGCGCTGCCTGAATTTGCAAGTTGCCAGAGGTAAGGCGATTTTCAAGGTCGGTCAGACCGGGATCGCCGAACTGCAGCCACCACTCGCCGCGAGCCAGTGCATCCGCAGGCACCGCGGGCTTCCAGTTGCCGGGTGGCGGAGGCAGCGTACGGTACGCCGGAGGCGTGGGAGTTGAAACCGGCAAATGGTAATTGGGGCCTACAGTACAACCCGTAAGTGTAAGAGCAGCCGCGGCAAGCGCCGTCGTACGAAGAAAGCACACGCTCATGCCTACTTGCCTCCGCCGCCGCTGCTCTGTTGCCCCTGCGCCGTATTGGCTTGCTGTCCAGACTGCTGCGAGCCGGTTTGCCCCTGTGATCCTCCACCGACACTGCTATTGCTGGCAGCGGCGGTACCCTTCTGATCTGTCTGCTTCGGCTGAATGATGTGTATGGCCTCACCGTCGATAATGGAGTCAGGTGGGTTCTGGATGATTTGCGCATCCGGCGTTAAGCCGGTGACAATTTGTACCACCCGGCCATCATCCTGGCCTACCGTGACCGGCACCAGCTTGGCATGACCATTGACGACGACCGCCACCTGCAAGCCCTGCGCGCGAAACAGCATGGCGGGTACCGGGATGACCAGCGAAGGTACCCCGGTGTTGAGGTGTAACGTGACCTGCCCGTAGGAGCCGGGCATCAACTCGCCCTTTCGATTATCTACATCGATCTCAACCAGCAGGGTGCGCGTGTTCGGGTCGATGGAGCTGGCTGTGCGCATGATGTGGCCTGTGAACGACCTGCCGGGGTACTCAGCTACCGCGATCTGCGCGGCCGTGCCGCGTTTGGCACCGAGCGAATCCACCTGTGGAATCGAGACATAAACGCGCAGTGTCTGAACCTGTCCTTCCTCAAACAACTGGGAGTTGGCAGTGGCACCGGCGTTGATGAGCTGACCGTTATCGACGTTGCGCGCGGTGATGATGCCGTCGAAAGGCGCGTACACCCGTTCAAAGCCCACCAGCTCCTCAAGCCGTTGCACATTGGCGCGTGCGCTTTGCACCTGAGTGTTGGTTGAAATCTGTGCCGTGGTAAAGGTATCGGTATCCTGCTGCGATACAGCATCCTGGCCTAGCAAATCCTGGTAGCGTTTGGCTTGCACGGTTGCGTTACGCGCGTTCGCTTCAGCAGTTCCAAGATCGGCCCGCGCCTGGGTCAGCTGCTCATCAATCTCGGGGCTCTGAATCGTAGCCAGCAGGGTTCCCTTGCGCACGTGCGCACCGATGTCGGCGTACCAGTGCGTCAGGTAGCCGGATGTGCGGGCATAGATGGGTGAATCCACATAGGCCTGGAGCGCGCCCGGCAGCAGCAGCGTGTCGTCTGGCTTGCCCCGTGTCGGCGCGGCTACCAGCACATCCGGCGCGGCATTAGCATCGGTCTGCTGCGTCAGGCGCTTGGTGGCGCGCAAGCGCGGCACAATGCCGAGAACGGCAATTACCACGGCCAGCACAAGGCCGATCAGGATGAACAGGATAGCCTTACGGCCTGCGAACGGCTTGTGGCGCTCAAAGCTGCCTTCCTGTTTCTGTGCCTGAGGCGGTTCGGACGAGTGAGGTTGGCTGCTCATGCGGTGGCGTTCTCCTGATTGAGCCGATCGTTTCGGGCAGCCTCGTCGCGCTGTTTTGCCTGCCGTTCTACCCGCTTGCGCTCCAGGCGGCTGTGCACGACAGAGAAAAACGTCGGCACAAAAAATAGAGTGGAAACTGTGGCGAACAACAAGCCGCCAATTACGGCGCGGCCCAGAGGCGCATTCTCTTCGCCGCCCTCACCGAGCCCGAGTGCCATAGGCAGCATGCCGATCATCATGGCGAGCGCGGTCATGATCACCGGGCGGAAGCGGGTAAACCCCGCAGCCAGGGACGACTCCACAGCTTCACCCGGATGCTGCTCCAGGTGTTCGCGTGCAAACGAGACCACAAGGATAGAGTTTGAAGTGGCCACACCCATACACATGATAGCCCCGGTAAGCGCCGGGACGCTGATATGTGTGCCGGTGATGAAAAGGAACCATACGATGCCCGACAGCGCCGCGGGCAACCCGGAGATAATGATGAACGGATCGAGCCAGCTTTGAAAATTGACCACGATCAGCAGGTAGACCAGGATGATCGAGAATGCCAGCCCCAAGTACAATCCCTGAAACGAAGAATGCATAGTCTGCACCTGCCCCCGAATGGTGAGCTGCGAACCATGAGGCAGCTGGTTCTTCATCCCGGCAATTACTTTTTCAATGCGTGTGTTGACCCCGGCAAGGTCGCTGTTGACAACGTTGCCGTAAATATCGATCGCCGGGGAAATGTTGTAGTGCGTCACCGTGGCCATCTCCTCGCCCTGGGTAAAGGAAGCCAGGTTGCCGAGGATCTGCGACGGCCGCGCGCCGGTAATCGAGCTTTGCGGCATGATGGCCGCCAGCGACGTAGGGGCCGATGGCAGATTGCCTCCGGTCGGGCCGTAGCTGGTCCCCGCACCTGCTCCGGCATTTGCGCTTCCACTGCTGGAGCTGCCCGCGCCGGCCACATTGATGGGTATGTTGGCCAGGTCGTTCAACGTGTCGAGGTTGTACTGCGGTGACTGCACGGCAATGTTGTAGGAGACGTCACTCTTCGGGTCGAGAAAAAAGGTAGGTGAAGTCTGGAACGAACCGCTGGTAGCCGACAGCAGGCTCTGGGCTACATCATTCTGCTTCAGGCCGAGCTGCGCGCTCTTGGACCGGTCCACATCGACAAACAGCCGCGGCTGGTTGAAAGGCTGCTGAATGCGCAGGTCGGCGGTGCCGGGTATGTAGCGCATCTTGTCAAGCAGCTTGACCGCGAACGCGCGGTCACCTTCAAGGTCATGCCCCACGATCTGGACGTCCAGCGGTGAGGGCAAGCCGAAGTTCAGGATTTGCGTGATGATGTCCGACGGCAGCTCGTAGAACGTGGTGCCGGGGAAGCGCTGGGCCAGCTCCGTGCGCAGCTTCTGTACATAGATATCCGTGGGATGATGCTTCACGTTGAGCGAAACCTGGATGTCGGCGTCCGCGGGCCCGACCGGCGCGGAGTTGGAGTACGTCAGGTTGATGCCGGAGTAAGGCAGACCAATATTGTCGATGATTGTGGTGAGTTCGGCCGCCGGGATGACCTCGCGAATAGTGTGGTCCACCTGGTCGCAAAGTCGCGCCGTCTCCTCAATGCGGGTGCCGGTACGAGCGCGCACGTGCATGGTAAAACGTCCGGCATCGGTCGAAGGAAAGAAGTCCTGCCCCAGGAACGGAAAGAGCAACACAGCAGAGGTAATCGTGAAGCCGAAAAACAGCAGCATGAAGAGACCGGTACGCGCGATACAAAGCTCAAGCACGGACTGGTAGCCCAGCCGAAGCTTCTCAAACAAACGCTCAAAGCCGAGCTGGAAGCGCACCAGCGGATTACGGCTTTGCCCCCGGCCCGCAGCTGCCTCGTCATCGTGCTCCTTGAGTAGGTACATGGCCATGGTAGGCACAATAGTCCGCGACAGGATGTAGGAGGCAAGCATCGCGAACACCACGGCCTCAGCCAGCGGTACAAACAGGTATTTGGCCACGCCGCTCAGGAAGAACATGGGCACAAAGACGATGCAGATGGAAAAGGTGGCGACCAGGGCAGGTATGGCGATTTGCGCGGCACCGTCCAGGATCGCCTGCTCGACAGGTTTGCCTTCTTCAAGGTTGCGGTTGATGTTCTCAATCTCGACCGTTGCATCGTCGACCAGGATGCCGACCGCGAGCGCCAGGCCGCCGAGCGTCATGATGTTGATCGTTTCGCCCAGAGCCGCAAGCACCAGCAGCGACGAAATAATAGAAAGCGGAATGGAGACGGCGACAATGGCCGTGGATCGCAGTGAACCCAGGAACAGCAGGATCATCACCGCGGTCAGCAGCGCAGCAATCAACGCCTCGCGGGCTACGCCGTTGATGGAAGCGCGGACAAACAGCGATTGATCGGCAAGCGGAGTGATGCGCAATTGCGGAGGTAGCTGCGCCAGTAGCGCGGGCAGTTTGCCGCGGATACCCGCGACGATGTCAAGGGTGGAGGCATTGCCGGTCTTGATGACGGAAAGCAGTGAGGAGCGCTGGCCATCCACGCGCACAATGTTGGTCTGCGGCGGAAAGCCATCCCGAACGTGCGCCACATCGTGCAGGTAAACCATGTTGCCGCCGACCGAGCGTATCGGCAGGTCGTTGAGACCCTCGATCGTGGAAGGTGCTGAGTTGGTCTCGACTTCATATTCGAAGTCGTTCACCTTCATGGTACCGGAAGGCAGGATCAGGTTCTGCGAACCCACCGTGGCGACAACGTCTGTCGGCGCCAGGCCTTTGGATTGCAGCGCCTGAAGGTTAAGGTCGACTTGTATTTGCCGCTGCTTGCCGCCGTACGGGTACGGGATGCCGGCACCCGGCACGGTGACGAGCTGCGTACGAATGAAGTTGAGGCCGAAGTCGTTGAGCTGCTGCTCACTCAGTCCCTGCCCGGAAAGCCCCAGCTGAACGATAGGCACGCTCGAGGCTGAGTACTGAAGAATCAGCGGCGGCGTGGTACCCGGCGGCAGTTGGCGCAACTGCGTCTGCGCAATCGCCGCTACCTGGGCATTGGCATCAGCGATATTGACATTCGGCTGGAAGAAGATCTTAATAATGCCGATGCCGTTGAGTGACTGCGATTCAATGTGCTCAATGTTATTGACAGTCGTGGTGAGAGTGCGCTCCGATAGAAAAACAATGCGGTTGGCCATCTGCTCCGGCGAAAGGCCGGCATACTGCCAAAGCATGGCTATTACGGGGATATTGATATTGGGAAAGATGTCGGTCGGGGTTTCCACGATCACAATCGGGCCCAGGATGAGCAGCAGCAGGGCGAGTACGGCAAAGGTATACGGCCGTCGCAGTGCGAGGCGGACAATCCACATAGCTGATCAGGTTCTCCCAAGTTCTTCGCAGTGCTTCGCTACTCCAATGGATGCGTATCCCGATGGAGATACGTAACCTCAAGTCTGGATTCGACAGGAAAGCTTGCCACATAGTGCAATCTGGAATTTAGAAGACACGCTGCTGCTTCAATCCAGCAAAACACGTCCCGTCCATCGCATGTAGACGCATCAAGGTTTGCGAAGGACGCGAAAACGAGGGAGGTGCCTGGCTTGAGAGCTTTGCCGGAATGCACCTACATATTCATATTTTTGAAAACCCGCGCGGGAATCAAGCGCACGATGAACATGATGAGCCGCCAGAAGCCCGGCAGGTACACCGTGTCCCTACGCGACGCAATGGCCTGTAAAATGCCCCGCCCAATTGTTCGCGGCTCGGCAAACAGCGGGCTGCGCCGCAAGTGTGCTGTCATGGGTGTAGCCACAAAGCCGGGCTTGATAGTGAGCACATGCACCCCGGTACGGTCTACCCGGTTCCGGACACCATCGAGCAGAATTGTAAGCGCCCCTTTGGATGCACCGTACACATAGTTGCTCTTGCGTCCGCGGTCCCCCGCTACCGATGAGATCACAGCTAGACAGCCCGCGCCATGCCCTTCAAAGTAGTTGGCCAGCAGGGTAATAAGCGAAGCCGGCGAAAGGAGATTAGTGCGCAGGATGGCTTCTGTCACGTAAGGGTCAGCCTGCGCGGCCCTTTGATCCCCCAGCACACCGTGAGCCAGCAGGGCCATGTCGATTGTGCCCAGCGACTGCACGGCTAAAGCTACCAAATCCTTGTGCGCGTCCATTGCGTCCAGGTCCATGGCAAGCGAGGAGACAAAGCGTGCTCCGCGCGTTTGCAGATCGCTGGCTACAGCCTGCAGCTTGAACGGGTCGCGCGCAACCAGGAAAAAAGAGGCACCGCGATCCGCTAGTAGCCGAGCTGTGGCTTGTGCAATAGCTGAGGTAGCGCCGAGAACCAGAATTTTTTGGGGCAGCGCAGGGCTGCGTCTAGCCACGGCCCGTTACCCGCCGCCAGAAAGTTGAGTCGAACGCCGGGTCCACGTAGGCGGCAAACTTCTGCCATTCCGGGTAAAAGGTCTGGTATTGCTCAGCTGTCATCAGTGCGTCCTTTGCCGGGTACAGGCGGCCTCCATGATCGAGCGTGATGGAAGCCAGCCGGTGGAACAGGTCAAAGGAGCGCTCCTGCCGAATCGGGAAGTCGAGTGCCAGTGTCAGTCCCGGCTTCGGGAAGCTCATGACGCCGGGCGACGGCACGTCGCCGAACACCTTCAGGACGGCCAGAAAGGAAGCCAAGCCGGAAGCGGTAATCGCTTTCATGATCTGCGTGATGCCGTGATTGTCGTCATCCCAGGGTAGTACGCACTGGAACTGCAGTAGACCGCTCTTGCCGTACATGCGGTTCCACTTGAGCACAGAGTCTAGCGGGTAGAAGAAGGGCTCGTAGTCAACTACCGAGGTCACAGTCTTCTTGGTCTGCTTGTTGTAGTAGGCAAAGTTGAACAGGCTCACGGTGTACTTGTTTAACGCGAACTCGGGCAGGTCGATGGGGAAGACCAGCTTCGGCTCCTTGGAGCGCTTGAGCGGAGCAGGGGTTTCCGCGTGCGTACCCTGCATGAAGATGCCGCGAGCAAAGTTCTTGCCGGTCGAGGCGCAGTCAAGCCAGGCTACAGTGTACTCGACGTCTGCGGCAGAGCGGGAAATATCTAGAAACTCTGAGAAGCCGACAAATTTATCGCCTCGGTAGTTGATGCTGCGGGTCACAATGGGGCGCAGACGAACTTCAGCCCAGGAAATGAGGCCAGTTAGGCCCATGCCGCCGATGGTCATGGCGAACCAGTCGCGGTTCTCACGGTTGGAGCACAGGATATGGGAACCGTCGGAACGGACCAGCTCAAATCGCAGCACATGGCATCCGAAGGTACCGGCAAGGTGGTGATTTTTGCCGTGAATATCGTTGGCAATGGCTCCGCCTACAGTGACGTACTTCGTACCCGGTGTAACAGGCAGGAAGAAGCCGAGCGGCACGGCGAACTCGAGAATCTCAGCCAGAGTAACGCCGGCCTCACAGCGCAGGATGCCTGTGGAAGGGTCGAACTGCAGCATACGGTCCAGGCCGCGCGTTTGCAGCAGCATGCCATGTTCTAGCAGGCACACGTCACCGTAGGAGCGCCCGGCTCCGACGGGAAGCATGCGTCCGGTAGGAATTTCACGGGGTGGAAAATCCGAGGTCCAACTCATGGGGTACAGTGCGGCATCGAGCTTAGGAAAGCGGCCCCAAGACTCGAATGCAGGAGGTAGTTGCTTGCCGGGCTTGGAACCGGAACCGGACCTTGACTCGGAGCGGGCGCCAAGGGTGGTGCCGGGTGTAACTTGCGGGGTGGTCTCCAGCAAGGTTTCAGCCATGGATCACGCCTCCTTATACATAGACAGTGCAGTGGTGCGTTAGGGTGCAAGGCATGGCTGTGTCAGACAGTAGCCAGAAGTACAACACAGCCTGCTGCAAAGCCAAGTAGCAGGCTCATGCGATCAGTGACCGCAAAAATCACGGGGTCTTCATCCAGTTCACCACGACTTGCCAATAGCCACACACGGCTGATCCATAAAATCATAATCGGTGTGATAAGCCACATGCGCTCAGGATGCGCGTAGAGTCCGGTCACGTCGCGTCCGTTAATGTACAACGACAACACCACCACAGAGGCATAGGCACTGGCAGTGCCGAAAGAGCGCATCTGCTCAGTATCGCTAATGAGGTAACCGCGGCCGTTGGATGGTACCTGGCCGGCAGCACGAATGTTCTGGAGCTCGGCAAAGCGCTTGACAAAGGCCAGGCTGAGGAACAGAAAAATGGAAAAACTAGCTAACCAAGGAGAGATGGGAATGAACGTCGCTGCGGCACCGGCAAGCAGCCGCAGCGTATACAACCCTGAAAGCAGCACCACATCGACCAGCACCACACGCTTGAGATAGAGCGAGTAGGAAAGCGTACTGACCAGGTACAGCAGCAGGTAAGCCAGGAACTTACCGGAGAGCGTCGCCGCTCCGGCAAAGGACAACAGCAAAAGCCCGCCACTGAGCAGCACTCCCGTCTTACCTTGCAGGTCGCCTGCGGCAAAGGGACGTCGCCGCTTGCGTGGGTGCCGCCGATCGGCTTCAATGTCCAGCAGATCGTTCACAATATATGTAGCGGAAGCGCACAGCGAAAAACAGAAAAACGCGATCAGTGCCTGAAGAAAGGTATGTACTTGAAGTGTGTGTGCCAGCACCATGGGGACAAAGATCAGGACGTTCTTGGCCCACTGGTGGACACGCAGGGCACGCCGTAACGCCTGTGCCACTGAGGCCTTGTCCACAAACTTCTGCGCGGGGACAAAGCGGCGTGCGCGCATGGCGCGTCTCAGGGCAGCGTCTGGGTTTGCGACCATTGGCGAGCCGGACTCCATCAACAAGGGGACGTCTACTTCAGCGTTGCCGATATAGTCAAAACCTGTCGCGCTGAAACGCTGCTGGAAGGAAGCAAGCTTGTTGCTGCCTGTCAGGTTGATCTTGCCGTCGCTAGCTAGCACACCCTCAAATAAGCCCAGGTGCCGGGCCACCCGGTCCGCGAGCCCCCGATCCGCGCCTGTAGCCAGATAGATTTCGCGGCCCAGCCCACGCTGCTGTTCCAGGTAAGTCATTAACGGTTTGTTATAGGGCAGATGCGCTACATCCAGCTGCACGCGCTCTGTCACCTCACGTTTCAGCGAGGCCTTACCTTTGAGCACCCAGCCGGGTACCTGTACCAGCGCATGGCTGTGGGTGCGCACCATCACCAGCAAAGCATCGACCAGGGTGTCACTTTTGACAAGTGTTCCATCCAGGTCAACACAAAGAGGCCGCGTGAGCGTCGGTGAAGCACTATGCTCCAGAAAACTAACGGGGGTGGGGGCAAAGCTGGTGCCGTCTGTCATAGGCAGCCAGATTGTAGCACCCGGCACTTCACGGCTCAATGCCAACTAGCAACCATTTCGACGGAGGTTGCCTCCTAGGTAATGAACCGCATGGCTAGGCTGCAGGTATCGATCCGAATGCTGACCCCTCACTCTTAACTGTATTTCTCTTCAAATGAGCTGAACGTAAGAGTACAGAGCAATCGTTTCGCAAACCCTTTAAAGGCGACTTTAGCCGCGGTAAGCGGTAACTTCTAAGCGGCATCCTCATCAGTAGTTACCATAATTCGCCTAGTCACTTTTTAGCGCATTACAATTGGGAACTTAGCATAGTCTTACTGTCCTATTAAAGGTCTATGCGACTACGATTGACCGTGCGGTGTATTCCCTAACCCTATATATTCAATGTGAAGGCTTCACATTTTTTGTGATCCTGCCCGACATAAATCCTATTAGATACTCCCCGAAAGGTTTTGCATGACAGAAGACCGTACAACACTCGTATGTTTATTTCACCACCGGGATCAGGCGCAAGCCGCGATTCGCAATTTGCTTGAGTCAGGTGTTCCGCAAGCCTCTATCTCGCTAATCGATGAATCCGGAGCAGCCTCATCTGAGTATTCAAGCACCTCCTTAAAAGAGCTTGGAGTACCGGACCGCGATCAGAACCGCTTGATGGAAGGCGTTAAGAAGGGCGGCATGATTGTTGCCGTTGCTGCCATCGCAGATCATGTACAGCAGGTTGAAACCATTTTCGAGGATCACAAGGCCGCCAAGTTTGATGAAGCTGTGATAACTCCGACAGCGCCAGTAGCCGCGCGACCCGCAGTAGCGCCGCCGGTGGTTGCACCCGCCGCTGGAGCAGTGGCTATCCCAATTGTGGAAGAAGAGCTTCAGGTCGGCAAACGCACCGTAGACCGTGGCGGAGTGCGCTTGTATCGCCGCGTCGTTGAGATTCCGGTTGAAGAGTCTGTCACTCTCCATGAAGAGCATGTCAATGTGGAGCGCCGTCCGGTTGATCGTGCGGTCAGCCAAAGTGATCTCGCTGCCCAGGGAGAGCGGACCATTGAGCTGAAGGAAACCGCCGAAGAAGCAGTTGTAGGTAAAACAGCACGTGTTACTGAAGAAGTGCTGCTCAATAAGGAATCCTTCGAGCGCACAGATCAGATTCATGACACAGTACGGAAAACAGAGGTTGAAGTGGAGCAGATTCCGGTAAGTGCCACCACTTCCACTACAAACCCGCTTCCCTCGCGCGACCGCTAACCGACTAAGCACTTCAAGTCCTAAGGTTCAGGAGAACTACCGTGGCAGATCGTGTAAAAGTTTACGAAGAAAAGAAAAAAGGTCTGTCCATTTGGGCATGGCTCTTACCCCTGTTGCTACTACTCGCATTGTTAGCGTACTTCCTCACACGCAAGCCTGCGACACCTGTTGCCACAACTTCACCGGTCGCGGCTGCTCCAGCCCAATCCGCTGCTATGCCGGATCTCGGCACGATTCACTTTGACACGAATAAAGCAACGCTGACGGCAGAAGGTCAAGCCACATTGACTCGCGCCGCAGATGCCATGAAGTCGAACCCGAATATCCATCTGCGTCTTGAAGGGTATACCGATAGCACCGGCTCGGTACCGCACAATGCAACTCTTTCGCAACAGCGCGCCATCACAGTTGCAGAGTTTCTTAAAGGGCAAGGTATTGAAGGCAACCGTCTAACTGGTGCCGGCTTTGGCCCTGCCAACCCGGCCGATACCAATGCAACAGACACAGGTAAGGCTGACAATCGCCGCGTTGAGCTTTTCTCACAGCAGCAGTAGCTGCTTAACTGGTGAGCCGTAAGGCTCACCGCATTGCCTAAAGGAGATTTCATGAAGACAGTTGTCGGACTTTTCAGCACCTACGCGCAGGCGCAGCAGGTAAAACAGACTCTTGTTGCCAATGGTTATGAGTCACAGAACGTCACAGTTGTCGCCAACGATGATAATGAGATGTCCTCATCCAGCACCTCAACTACCTCGTCAGCTACAACCGGCGGTAGTGCTTACGGCACAGGCCAGGGACTAGGAGAGAAAATCAGCGGCTTCTTCCGCAACCTGTCCGGCGGCGATGAAGATGCCCATGGCCACTATGCAACTGGCGTCAATAGCGGGGGAGCCCTTGTTGCCGTAACTGTTGCCGATGAAAAGGCAACTGCGACTGCAACCTTGCTGACGCAGCACGGAGCTCGTGAAATCGAAGGTACTTACAACAGTGCGTCAAGCACTGCTGGGACATCTTCTATGGGCAGTGCTCAAACACCTCTAGCTGGTGAAATGGCGATTCCAATCATTGAAGAGCAGCTGGTAGTCGGGAAGCGTGAGGTAGACCGCGGTGGTGTTCGCGTCTATTCGCATGTAACTGAGCGCCCTGTTGATGCTCAGGTTTCCTTGCATGAAGAACGCATCAATGTGGAGCGTCGCGCAGTAAACCGTCCTGCTACTGCGGCAGACTTCAAGGCTGGCAGCGGAGAGGCAATTGAGCTTCGCGCAATGGGCGAAGAGGCTGTAGTGGGCAAGACAAGTCGTGTTGTGGAAGAAGTGCTAGTCGGTAAGCAAGCCAGTGACCGCGTCGAAGAGGTCCATGATTCGGTACGCAAGACCGAAGTGGAAGTGGAAAACTTTGCGGGTACAACCGCAGGCACGACCATTAATCCAACTAAGACCGACTACTAGTTTTTACTGGAAAGCGTAAAAGGAAGGCGGGACTACTAAGTCCTGCCTTCTTTTTTGCAGAAAAGATGTACTTTATGAATAGCACTGATACACCTCAAAATCTATCTACCTCGACCGGCAATGTTCTCGTGGTCGGTTCAGGCGAGCTCAACCTCCAACAGCCCTACACGGAATTATGGATGCCGGATGGTCAGGTAGTACGGATAGCTACGGCTTTGCTTGCACCTTCTGCCGGCACAGCAACAGTTTCGGAGTTACATCTCGCTGGCAACAACGATGCCGTTATTCCCATCATTGAGGAACAGCTTTCTATCAGTAAGCGGGTAGTTACCACAGGTGTTGTAAGATTGCAAAAAACTGTGCAGGAATATCAAGAGGCACTCAATGAGCCTCTACTATCTACCAAGTATGAAGTAGAACGTGTTGTAAAAAATATACCAGTGGAAACCGCTCCGGACGTACGTCATGAGGGTAATGTCACCATCTATCCAGTTGTGGAAGAGCAGCTGATCCTTACAAAGCAGTTGATCCTGAAGGAAGAAGTTCGGGTAACACAGCGCGAAATCGAGCATCGCGATACGCAGGTAGTTACATTACGACGGGAAAAAATAGTGATTGAACGAGAGCCGGGCGAAAGTGTCGGACAAGAAGGGAAGTTATGAAGAAACTATTGTTTTGGGGAACGGCACTTTCAGGATTAACAGCTGCATACCTTATGTATCGCCGCGGCGAATCACTGCCGAATATCGCGCGAAAGGCGGGGTTTCATCCTATCAGTAGTCTGGTAAATGAACTTAGACAAGCTAGCTAAACTATCTGCCATTTAGGTGAAAACAAACCGGCATCCTAATGCTGTAGTAAGGGAATGCAAGGAGAGTCGATGGCAGATGCAAGGAAAAAAGGAACGATCGTACTGGTACACGGAGCATGGAGTGACGGCACTATCTGGAAAGAAGTCCTGTTGCCCTTAGCGCACGAAGGTTACTCCGTACAGGCTGCTCAGATTCCTCTAAAATCGTTTGAGTCAGACGTAGCTGCGGTGGAACTGGTGTTGGACCATGTAGAAGGTCCGGTGCTGTTGGTAGGACATTCTTATGCAGGTGCCGTCATCAGCGCAGCCGGCGATCATCCCAAGGTCAAGGAGCTGGCCTTTGTAGCGGCATTTGCACCGGAAGCTGGTGAAGTGTTCGGATCGATACTTGCTATGAATCCGGCTGAAGCAAAGATGACCATCGGGCCGGATGCTAACGGCTTTTTGTGGATGGAAGCGGAGTTCGGTATAAATGCGCTAGGTCATGACTTGCATCGAGGCATGATCCACTTGGTAGTAGCCGTACAGAAACCGGCCAACTATAAGATTTTCGAGGGTAAGCTAAGCGATCCGGCATGGAAGCGCAAGCCAAGCTCATACCTTGTCGCCACCGAAGATCGCATTCTGGCGCCGGAAACACAGCGAGTGCTTGCAAAGCGAATCCATGCACGCATAGAAGAAGTTGCGGCGAGCCACCTCGTGGTATTGTCACAGCCCGAGGTTGTGGCACAATTTGTGCGCAATAGTGCCGTTTCACTTGCTTTGTAAACTCTTCAATAGGGGCAGAGATTACTTACTCTGCCCTTCCACTACAACTATGCAGGGATTGCGGTAAGTTCTTCATTTATAGGCTGTGCGTCTAGAGGGCGTGGGTAGTAGGCATTCAATGCATACTGTTCCACCATACGCTGCGTGTTGAAGA
>CAXSHS010000013.1:0-16920 GCA_964237325.1 uncultured Acidobacteriaceae bacterium
CGCGGCATGGAGCTCCGCGAAATCGCCGGGGGGTACCGCATCGGCACCAAGCCCGAGTACCACGAAGCCGTGCGAGCCTTTGTCAAAAGCCAGAAGCCGGTGATGAAACTGACCCTCCAGGCGCTGGAAACCCTCGCCGTCATCGCCTACAAACAACCGGTCACCTCGCCTGAAGTAGCTGAAATCCGCGGGGTGGACTCGGGCGGTGTTCTGGGCTCGCTGGTAAGCCGCAAGCTGGTGACCACCGCAGGGCGCAAGCCTGTCGTCGGACGGCCCATCCTGTACAAGACGACCAAAGAGTTTCTGCTGCGCTTCGGCTTGAAAAACCTCGCGGAGCTGCCTTCGATGGAAGAATTTGAAAAGATGGCGGGCGAGTTGAACGCCCCGGAGGATGCAATGACCGAAGAGCTGAGGAAAGAAAAGACTGAAGAGCCTGAGCAGTTGTCTGTCGAAGAGCCTGGGCATAGTGAGACGCCGACGCAGGCTCCATCGGCGATTGTCGTTACAGTGGAGGAGCCGGTAGTGCCGGGTATCTCCGTGACATTAAGCGGGACGGCGAAGCCTGACCCCCAAAGCATCCCAAGGCCGCAGGGAGATGAAAATGGCTGAAGAGCGTTTGCAAAAGATCATCGCGGCAGCCGGCGTGACATCCCGCCGCAAGGCGGAGGAACTCATCGTGCAGGGACTTGTCCAGGTCAACGGGCAAATGGTGACCGAGCTCGGTACCAAAGCCGACCTCGAAAAAGACCACATCCGCGTCAACGGCAAGCTACTGCAAGGCCCGGAGCGGCACCGCTACTACATGCTCAACAAGCCGCGCGGCTACGTCACCACTGTCTCTGACCCGGAAGGCCGTCCTACAGTCATGCAATTTTTCGAGCGTGTCAAGAACGCCGGCCGCGTATACCCGGTCGGGCGGCTCGATTACCTTTCCGAAGGCCTGCTGCTGATGACTAACGACGGCGAGCTCGCTAACCTGCTCACCAAGGCCTCAACGCAGGTTGAAAAGACGTATCTTGTGAAAGTAAGCGGTAAGCCCGCAGATGCGGCTATTGAGCAACTGCGGGGGGGGGTGATGATCGACAAGGGGCGGTACGGTACACGCGAAGGCCGTGTGATGACAGCTCCGGTAACCATCAAGCTGCTCAAAGACGCGGAAAACCCCTGGTACGAGCTGACCCTGATTGAAGGCCGCAACCGCGAGCTGCGCAAAATGTTCGAGGAAGTCGGTCACCACGTCGAAAAAATCCGCCGGGTGGGTTTCGGCCCGCTGGTCCTGGATCTGCCGCCGGGCGAGATGCGCGAGCTGGATGACCAGGAGATTGCAGCATTAGGAAAAGTGACACGACGGCGGCCTGTCAAGAAGGTGGTTGTCACGGAAGCGCCGTTGCCTCCAACCCGGCGTGTGCGTCCGGCAGCCAAACGGTCGATCAAGCGAGTCCCCTAGGCATGTTCCTGGTTAAATTCCTGGGTACATTCCAAACCAAAGTCACAACTCTTTTCGCCACGAAAATGTAGCTGACGTGTTTCGCACAACATATGGTGCAATACTGCATTCTCATGGACAAACCGGATTTAAGCTTGAGCCGGTTGAGGAGAGTGCGATGGCAGAAAAGGCAGATAAGAAAACGTCACGATGCTGGCCCGGGTTTGAGCCTGTTCCGGGTAAGGGTGAGCACGAGCAGGGCAGCTGCAAGCCGAAAGCAAAATCGAAGAATGATGGAAAAACACCCGAGCGCGAGCGTTCACGTAAGGAACAAGTTTCCGCAGGCGGCACGCGCGCCAGGCAGGCCCAGCTAAAAAGTCCAAGCGCGACAGAACGACGTAGTGTAAGTAAAACAGCTACCAAGAAGGCAGCCGCTAAAAAACCGGCAACCAAGACAGCTGCAAAGACAACAGCTGCAAAGACAACCAAAACAAAAGCCGCAACAAA
Organism: uncultured Acidobacteriaceae bacterium; assembly: GCA_964237325.1. Lineage (GTDB taxonomy): Bacteria > Acidobacteriota > Terriglobia > Terriglobales > Acidobacteriaceae > EB88. The sequence continues at coordinate 1,934 of CAXSHS010000013.1, forward strand.
GAAAACAGCAGCAAAGACAACCGCAGTAAAAGCCGCAACAAAGAAAACAGCAGCAAAAAAGACAGTGGCAAAGAAGACGGTAGCAAAGCCTGCTGCTAAAAAAACTCCAGCTAAAAAGTCCACTGCTGCTAAAAAGACCACAGCAAGAAAAACACCTGCCAAGAAGGCAACGGCAAAAACTGCCTCTGCCAAGTAGCCCGGGTGCCCCATGTCTTGCGGCAAGGTATGGGGCTTGCTACGCAGTACCTGCTTTAACGTTTATCTTGCGAGGTCCACACTCCTATACTTGCCCGGCATGACAAATGGTTATGACTACACTTCTTTCTTAGACGATCTTCAGCTAAGTTGTTATAAAACAGCTGCATTGGCTCTAAGAGAAATCCTTTATTCTTAAGAGATATGTCGTTCCCGATCAAGGTATGTGTTGCGTGCGGTGAGGAGTTTGAACTGAAACCGGGCAAACCCGGCTTTGCTAATCGCTGCCTGGAGTGCAGCTCCTCCGATGCGGAAGACGGCATTCCCGAACGCCGCATGGACGCCGAGGAGCGCAAGTCCGCCGCGGAAGCTAATGAAGCTCGTCGCGGTGCGATCCGCGATTTACTGTACCGTCGCGACAGCTGACAAACTACAACCGCGTACGACTTCTGCCCAGCAGTAGATACAGCACAACCACCAGCAGAATCAGGCTCAGGCCGCCGCCGTAGTAGCCCATACCAGGACCCATGTAATAACCGCCGCCTCCAAAAAGCAGCAGCAGCACAATGAGAATCAGGGTAAGTTGCATGCGCAAAAAGCCTAGCACGGGCTGGACGCGCTTGAATATTCTTAAGATCTGACCGCCGCGAGGTGCCCGGTACCAAACACGTCCGGGCACCGTCCCGGGCGCTTCGTATATGTTGGCTCGCGCATCACCGCTGCTCTTAAGTGATAACCACTCAACTAACGAGAGAGGCATTTATTATGACTAACGAGAAGCTCGCCGGATCAGAACTCCAACCCGGGAAAGATGCTGGAGCAGCCGCATTTACCAAGATGCTGAGTTGCGCAACTCTCAACACCCGTAGAGCGAGCCTTTCGAGCTTTTGTAATATCAGGCAGATCTATGAAGACAATCGGAATTCTTGGCGGCATGTCGGCAGCATCGACGCAACCCTACTACCGCGAGATATGTAACCGTACGCGGGAACGTTTGGGTGGCCTTCACTCGCCGGAATTGCTGATCCGTTCTCTCGATTTCGCAGCAATCGAAGCGTTGCAGGCAAAGGGAGAGTGGGACTCCGCAGGAAAGATCCTGAACCGGGAGGCGAAAGCGCTGGAGCGGGGCGGTGCAGAGTGTCTTATTCTAGCGACGAATACTATGCACAAGCTCGCAGAGGAGATGATGCAGGGTGTTTTCCAGTCCGTTTCTGCACATTACCGATACAACGGCAGTCAGCATCAGCGCGAACGGCTTGCGTTCACCTGGCCTCATGGCAACCGCATTTACCATGGAACAGACCTTCTACACTAGCCGGTTGATCGCAGCTGGACTAGCGCCGATCGTACCTGAACGCGCTGACCGTATCGAAACGCACCGAATCATCTATGAGCAGCTTTGCCGCAATATTGTGCTCGCAGACAGCGAAGCGATCTACATCGCCATCGCCGGACGCCTCATTGAGCGCGGTGCCGACTGCTTGATTCTTGGCTGCACGGAGGTCGGCATGCTGCTCAATCGGAGCAACGTACAAATGCCGGTTTTCGACACTATGCTCGTGCACTGCGAGGCCGCGCTTAGGTTTGCCTTGTCCGAAGAGGCTGGCGGTTAAGGAAGTCGTCTGTCCACCTTTGCCGCCGTCAGCAGTGATCACTCTTGATTGTTAGTAATGAGAAGTTGCATAGTGTTGAGTTAGCCTCCCAGACATGGTGCAGGAGCAGGCCCGGCTTATGTCGTTTTATAGCGCGGTGCAGGTTTCCCGGTCTGCTGTGAAGCTCCAAACAGTGCTGAACTCGCTGCATCATAGTCTGCAAGCACCTGTATGTCATGGACTGAGGGCAATGTGGTTTTCTCTCCCATGTCAAGCCCTCTCAAAGAGGCATCCACTCAGTCTTCTGTTGTCATGACGATCTCCGCGGGGAGGGCTGATAACGGGTAACCCTGGATGTCCCAGATTTCTGACACAGTCGCTGCAGGCGCAACCAGCTGGACGGTAATCCCAGTGTCTGCAAGCTCTTCCTGAAGTCCTCGCGTGAAGTTGACGACAAATGCCTTGCTGCCGCTGTAAATGCTGATACCGGGATAGCTGTGGAAGCCAAGTACGGAAGCCATGTTGACGATAGCGCCGCTGTTGCGTTCCTTGAACCCGGGCAGTATCGCCAGCGTCAGCCGCGCAAGAGCCGTAATGTTGACATGGATCATAGCTTCAAGCTCTATCCACTTGGAATCCGCCAGAAGTCCCACTTTGTTGGTCCCGGCATTGTTAACCAGCATTGTCACCGACATGTCGCTGCCAATCGCCTCTGCGACTTTTTCGAGCTCTCCGGCATTGCCAAGATCGGCAGTGATTGTTTGTACAGTCACGCCGTACTGTGCTTTGAGATCTTTGGCCAAGGCCTCGAGCCTGTCAGCGCGCCGTGCAACAAGGATCAAGTCATAGCCTTGCCGAGCTAACCGGTCGGCATACACTTTTCCAATTCCCGCAGATGCCCCCGTGACTACTGCCGTTCCCATACTTGTGCCTTGTACCTGTTCGCTCATCTGCTTCTTCCATGTAGCTCTGTTATCGAATTTTTACCGCAGGCACCCTGAATGTGACTGAAGCCCTTTGGAAAACTTACTCTTAAGCCTTATATTCATCATGCTTCATCTGTCTCAAACATGATGGACATAAGGAACGGTGTCAAGATATGGTCACCATACAGGAAAACTTTTTAGTAAACTGGGGCTTGTGTGCGATACCCGGCTTCAGAAACAGCAGAGAAACACACACGAGCCTTGCAGGAAGCAGCTCGCCTGTTTCGTGAGCGGGGCTTTTCGGGCGCGAGCATTAGCGAAATTATGACCGCGACCGGCCTGACACACGGCTCCTTCTACAACCATTTCGACTCCAAGGAAGACCTGCTGGCCGAAGCCTTCGAGCATGCCTCGCAAACCACGCTGGCTGAAGTGGATCGCCTTGCGAAGTCTCACGAAGGCAAGCAGAGCATGTACCGCGACTACCTGAGCGCACAGCACCGCGACAATCCCGGAGGCGGCTGCATCATGACCGCGCTTGCGACAGATTTCCGCAGCCAGCCTGCGACGCGCACGGTGGTGACGAACTACATCCGCGGTTTGATCGCGAAAATGGCAGACCATTTTCCCTGGTCGCCTCGGCGCAATGCCCGTAAGGAAGCCATTCGTGCCCTGGCCTCCATGGTCGGCGGCGTTATGCTCGCCCGTGTTGTCGACGACCCGGCGCTTTCCGACGAAATCCTGAAGGAAGTGCTCGAAGGTCTCTAAATACAAAGTGCTTCCATGCTGCTTGTCGAGGCTCCTGCGATTCAGCTATGTTTGCTGGGCAGTCTGAGGAGCAAACGCATGGATGAAGTAGATGAAGTGGATGAACTGGAACAAGGTGTCAGGCTTGGGGATGCGCTGCTGCCCAGGCTCAGCAAGGACGTACAAACGCCGGCCTACGACCGTGCCCCGCTCCGGCAGCACACGGTCCACATCGGCGTAGGAGCCTTCCACCGCGCCCACCAAGCCGTCTACCTTGATGACCTGCTGCACATGCCGGGTGAGCCTCGCTGGGGCGAGTGCGGCCTGGGCGTGCTGCCCGGCGACAGCCGCATGCGCGACGCCCTCAAAAGTCAAGACTGCCTGTACACTGTGGTGGAAAAGAGTGCTGAAGCGCAGCGCGCCCGCATCGTCGGTTCCATCACAGACTTTATCCTTGCCCCCGACGATCGCAATCGCGCCATCGAGACGCTCGCCGCACCGGACACCCGCATCGTCTCACTGACCATTACCGAAGGCGGCTATTTCATCGACGAAGGGACACGCGCCTTTACCGCCGATCACCCCGACATCCGGCACGACCTTGCCCACCCGCATGAGCCCATAACCTCTATCGGCTTCCTCGCCGCCGCGCTCGACCGCCGCCGCGTACAGGGCCTGCCGCCCTTTACCCTCATGTCCTGCGACAATCTCCAGGGCAATGGTGACGTACTCAAGAGCGTCATGCTTGCCTTCACCGCCCTGCGAAACCCTGAACTCGAGCAGTGGATTACCGCCAATGTAGCCTTCCCCAACAGCATGGTCGACCGCATTACCCCCGCCACCACCCCCGAGGACGGCATAGCCCTCAAAGCCCGGTACGGATACGATGACGCCTGGCCCGTCATGACCGAATCCTTCAAGCAGTGGGTCATTGAAGACCATTTCTGTAGCGGGCGTCCGGCATGGGAAAAAGCAGGTGCCGAACTCGTTACCGACGTCGCCCCCTACGAGCTGATGAAGATGCGCCTGCTCAACGGCAGCCACCTGGCCATGGCCTACCTCGGCGCGCTCACCGGCTACACCTACGTGCACGAAGTCATGCATGACCCGCTCTTTATCACTTTTATCCAACAGTTCATGGAAGAGGTGACCCCGGTCGTCCCCATCATTCCCGGCACCGATGTCGTCCAGTACAAAGCGACCCTGATTGAGCGTTTCGCCAACCCCGGCATTCACGACCAAGTCACCCGCATCTGCTCTGAAGGCTCTGCGAAAATGCCTAAGTGGGTGCTGCCCTCCATCGTCGAGCTGCTCGCCAAGGGCCGTCCGGTCCCGCTCCTTAGTCTTGTCATCGCAAGCTGGCTCCGTTACTTCCAGGCCGGAACTGATGAGAAAAACCACCCGCTCGACATCATCGACGCCCGCGCCGCCGAACTCCGCGCCGTCGCAACTGTAGCAGGCACCGACCCACGCCCCATGCTGGCCATCCGCTCCATCTTCGGTGAAGCGCTCCCCGCAAACAAAACCTTTGTGCAGCAAGTCGAGCAAGCCTTGCAAGCCCTGAACAAGCAAGACGCAAAAACCACCATCCGGCTGTACCTTGAAAGCCTCTCCGCATGACCGCCCTCGCAACGCGCCTTGAAAAAGCAGGTATCTACCCCGAGCTTGCCGTCGGCTACCTGGGCCTGCTCCTGTTTATGATTGGTGACGGCGTCGAAGCCGGCTTCCTGTCGCCCATGCTACGCGACATGCACTTTACCGCCTCACAGGTAGCGCTCGTCTTTACCCTCTACGGGGTCACTGCTGCCATCGCAGCCTGGCTCAGCGGCACTCTCTCCGACCTCTACGGCCCCAAGAAAGTCATGTGGGCCGGCCTGCTCATTTGGGTCGTTTGCGAAATCCCGTTCCTGCTCATCGGCATCGCCCATGCCGACTACCCTGTCATCGCCATCAGCTACATGGTCCGCGGCTTTGGCTACCCCTTGTTCGCCTTTAGCTTCCTGGTCTGGGTCACCGCCGTCACGCCTAAAAGCTATCTCGCCACCGCCGTCGGCTGGTTCTGGGTCGCCCGCACCGGCGGCCTGCCCACTCTGGGCTCGCTGCTGGCCAGTTTCTCCGTGCCGCGCTACGGTGCCTACACTTCGCTCTGGCTTTCGACCGGCTTTGTCCTTATCGGCGGCTTGATCGCCCTGCTCGGCATTCGTGAAAAACAGGGCTTAAGCGGCCTGCAAGTCAATCGCACCGGCAGCCCCTTTGCCGTGCTCTTCTCCGGCTTATCCATTATCTGGACCAAGCCTCGCGTCGGCCTTGGCGGCCTGGTCGCGGTCATCACCACAACCTCCGAGTTCGGCTTCCTGCTTTTCCTTCCTGTCTACTACATCCAGACCATCGGCTTTTCGCTCGTGCAATGGTTGCAAATCCTCAGCGTCATGTTCGCCACCAATGTTGTCTTCAACTTCATTTGGGGATATGTCGGCGACCGCATCGGCTGGCGCCGCACCGTAACCTTTGTCGGCTCCTGCGGCTGCGCCCTAGCCACCCTCGGCCTCTTCTACGTCCCTAACCACTTCGGACGCAACTACCCCCTGGTCATGCTCGCCGGCATGGCTTACGGCGCCACGCTGGCCGGCTTCGTCCCCCTAAGCGCCATCATGGCCACACTCGCCCCCAGGTCGCGCGGCGCAGCCATGTCCATCATGAATCTGGGCTCAGGCACCAGCATCTGGCTAGGCCCCGCCATCGCCGGCATCTTTCTGCCAAGGGTCGGCGTTTCGGGCGTCATCTGGATCTTCGCCGGGCTCTACATAGTGGCCGCAGGCATTGCCACAACCCTGCGCCTGCCTGGGGAAGACATGGTCGCTGAACACCTGCCTGCCTAAGCAGGAAATACGGAAGTCATTCTGAAGAAACAAAAGGGATCATCCTGAAAACAGGAAAGAGGGGTCATCCTGAGTGAAGCGAAGGATCTGCTTTTGCCTTAGCTCCGATCTAAGTCCACCGCCCGGTATAGTGGCGGCTCATGCACAACAACCGCCCGCACCGGCCTGCGCCCCTGGTGATGCATATACCCAAGCCCCACCCGCATTCCGCGAATCACCGTAGGCGGCATGGCCACCGACAGCACAATCCCAAACAAAGCATGCACCGCCGCCAGCGGCCACAAGTTGCGATACCGCAGAAACAGCAGGCAAGCCGCAAACCCCCAAAACAGCGTCACCGGTGCCAGGATCGGATTCGGCAAATGCGCGAACGCAAAAACTCCCGCCGCCGCGCCCGCCGCCGAAACAGGACGCCCAGGCATTAGTTGCAGCAGCCGCCGCAGAAAGAAGTCCTGTAGCAACACCTGCTGCAAAAATGCCCAGATGGCATACCCCCAGTACCGCCGCACAAAATCCATAGGCCCACCCACCGGGTGCAGCCCATGCCGCCGGTACGCCCACAGCACGGTCGCCGCCGCAAGCACCCCCGCCACCCCCACAATCCAGGACGACCGCAGTAACCCCCCAGCCCGAACCCCCATCGCCCCCAACCCCCGATAGGCAAGCCAGGTCACGACAGTCAGGTACACCGCTGCAATGAGATAAATCCCCTGCTGCCAGGGCCGAGGCGTCCAGATCACCAGCAAAATCAACCCGTATCCCACTAGAAGCTCAAAAAGGTCCCGCCGCCTGCTTAGGAAATCATGAGACTCTGCATCGCCGTCTAAGTTAGAGGTGGATTGGATGAACTGAGTGGACCGGCGGCCTGGCAGCTTACGGCGATCCATCATGGCTTTCGTAGTGCTGCCCGGCAAATGATTTCACCGATCTTGTCACACCCTTATGCTATCGCTGTTGCACCCGACGGCACTGCAACAGCCGCGGATCACTCCCAGGTTTTGTACTTCCTGGCCCATACACTCCCGGCGTATTTCGTTTGTACCACTACAAACAGCTGATGGTTGAGCTCTTTCGTGGCACTGGTACTGCAACCGCTGCGAATCACACGTTCCGCGTTGCCGAGGATATCCGCCGTCCGAGGGTCTGCGGGGTGCGCCTGCTGCCACGCCAGGGCAGCCCCTGCAAAGTAGTCTGAGGCGCAAGGAACAGCACGAAGCGTTTTGACTTCCTGTGCAGCCGCAGTGCGGTCGTCAGCGGTCAAAAACGCGGGATCAGGCAGTTCGGCAAGGGGCGCGGGCACAGTCCCAAAAAATCCAGGGAGTCGGGGACCTACGTCCGCGGCATTGTCCGCCCCTCGCGGCGGGCCGCCGGGGTCACTCCCTTGCCACCAGTTGTTTCGAAACTCGCTGTAGGTGGCAAAGCCCTCAGGGCGCTGCTCCCCGTCGCGAACAATCGGTTCCGTCGAGGCAAAGCGCATCAGCGCAAGCAGGCCGTTAGCCTCCCGGTCTTGGGCAGTGGCGGAGCTGTCATACTGCGCCAGCACCGGTTGCCAGCTCGCATAGCAGCCGGTAAGCGCCGAAGTCATACCGCGCGCCACATCGGGACGGTTCAGCAGCACGGCACGGGTCCAGGCTGCCTGAGCAATCTGGAAGCGAAGGTTGGCGGGCAGGGAAGGGTTCGTTGCAGCCTGGACCAGCAGCCGCAGCGGCAGCCGGGTATTCAGAATCGTAGCGACATCGTGGTCGAACAGAGGTGTTGCGGCAGCTGGTGTGGTGGTATGGCACAAGCCGTCCGGAGCAGGAGCAGTCGACAGAGGTTCTGTTTCACCTGTGTCGAAAGTTTCACCCGCCGGGAGCGTACCGGCAGTGGCGACGAAACTGTCAAGCGCAGGCGAAGTACGCCGAAGCAGCGTGGTAAACAGGTTCACCGTGGAGCGAGATTCTCCCTGTTGAGCAATGGTCGGCAGGGTGGCAAGCAGTTCCGTCCGACCGGCAAGCGTCGGACCTGCCAATCGCAGGCGCTGGTAGGTGACGTCCAAAGCGGCGGGAGAGCCCGTGGGCAACATGGCAGCGGCTCGCAGCAGCTCCGGTACGGCGGCATCTTCGGGACCGACCGAGGTAAGAGCAGCAATCAGCCAGGGTGTAGTCCCATGCGCGCGCCAGCCGGCGACTGCCTGCTGTGCAGCCCGGGCGCGCCGTGCGACTACTTGCCCTGCATAACTGTATTGCTGAGAAATCGAGTACTCCGAGTTGTACGGGTTGGCTGCAGCCATGGTGCGAATCCAATCCAGCAGCTCCGAATGCGTAACAGCCGAAGCCGGTCGGCGCGAATCCGCCTCAGGTTCAGACCCCCCCGGAAAGCGGCTCAGATCAATCAGCGCCTGACGAAATACCCCGGGTGCCTGCGGGCGGTTAGCGGCGGTAAGTCGTTTTGTAAGAACATCCACCTGGGCCATCGGATCGATTTGTAAATTGACAAGATCAAGCAGACCCGAAGCGGACTGATGGAAGGGTGCCATCGCAGGGTCGGCGAAAATGGCCTGTAGTTGTGTTCTAGCCTCTGTGAGATGAGCGATCCTCTGTTGAGCGACAGAATTTTCGTACGCCTGGAGAGCATCTGCGCGCCCCTGGCTATAAGGGGTATTAGGCGGTGCTGCTTGCGCGCTTACGGGCACGTCCTTGGCCTGTCCCACGGTAGCCAGCCGGATGGTTGCCCGAGCCGCGACGAAGCGTGCCGTACTGTCCCATGGTGAAGCCCGATCCGCGGCAATGGTCCGCAACTGCTCGATGGCTGCGCTGTAATTAGTCTGGTAAAAACTTGCCGCGGCCTTCTGATAGGCGCGGTCCTGCCGGAGCCACAAGGGTGCGTTCGCCGAAACATCCGTGGGCACAGAATCATGCGTGCCGGGGCAGTTGGCGAAAACAGCATCCTGCCCGCGGACCCAATCGGTAAGCGCCGGGAGGTCATCCGGATGAGCCGCTTTACGAGCCGCAAGGGTTCGGGCCGCGACAGCAAAGGCATCATCAAGGCAGTTAGGGAACGTCTCGTAATCCTCGCCGGGCAGCTTGCGGTCAGTCAGCTGGAATGTGGTATCGCTGTCAAAAGCGGCAGGTCCTGTGGAGGGCCGGCCCGGTCGTGGGTACATATTTTTAGACTCATTAGGAAGCCCAATTCCATGGCGGGCAGTAAGCCAGCCGATGATGCCGGGAGCCGTGGTTTGAGCGTCGCCCCCTACCTTCTCCTGTGTCGGGTTCAGCACGGCATCCAAGGCAAGTGCCTGCTCCTGTTCGCCGGGGCTCAGACCGGTCCCGTTAAGCCAGTCATACGCCGCAACCAGGTGCCGCATGCGGTAACCGGGCTGCGGTATGCCGATATGGCCCGCAAGGTAGCGGCTGTACGTACCGTCCGGCCCGGTGGTTTGCACAAAAACCGCTTCCGAGAAGAAAGGCCCGCAGGCATTGCTGACAAGCACATAAGCAATAAGAAAAATAGCAAATACGGCAATCGTCTTCGTGCACAGGTACAGCTTTCCCCGGGTCATTGGTGTCATTGGCTAAGCTCCTTTGCAAGCGACTCAAATGGAGATCCGGCTACCGCGGCAAGCTGTTTCGGCAGCCAGGGCGACGGAGCAAACAAGTAGATGCGGGTGCCTCCACCGACGGCTTCTCTCGGCCATGGTTCGTCGATCGACAATCCAAAGCCCCCGCGGCAAAGCGGTTCCGTAATCGTGTAGGAGTGCGCCCAGGCACTACCCGCAAGGGCACGCGGGCCGCCCATGCGAAAAAACATGGGAACGGCTTCATCAATTTGTCCGGGCGGGAGATCATGCAGCCAGGAATGGTCACCGCACCAGCTAACCAGAGCCGTAATGGAAAGCGGCATCCCGGCTGGAAGCTGCGGACGAAGCTGCCAGAGGAAAGCGGAATAAAAAGGCCGCTGAGACACGGTGGCATCGAAGTCGATCTGCACGGCGAGTAAACCGGTACGCTGCGCCTGCTCCCGGACCAGTTGTCCGATGTGCGCGGCCACGGCGGCGGGAAGCTCCGGCGTCGCGATAAAGGTGCGTGTAGTTTCAATTCGAATCACCGCCATCACAGGCGCAGCTGGCGCGGGACGCAGCGGCTGACGGCGCGGAAGAATGGTCACGTTTGCCCCATGGCCCCCATCACTCCCTCCGCCGCTCCCTTTGCCACTTAGGACCAGAGTTTCAGCAAGGTAGGCCACCCCGACGCTTGGCGGCAGGGTACGCAGGTCTTCCGGCTCCTCCCACGCCCACACCACGCGCTGCGGCATGCGGTCGGCAAACGCGCGCGAAAGCGGATGGAGCGGCTCGGCAAGCCGATGGCAAGCCGTTGCAACCAGCCCCATAGCCAGGAGTGCTGCCGGTGCCCGCATCGAACGAATCTTAAAAGACGATAGGAGGAAATACATTACGATGTAAGTCTGCTTCCGGGAGCGACCCATGCAATGTAAGCCGATCAAGCATTGTGTCACTTTGGAAAATCATGTAAAGCCATAACGACAAGCCAATATTTTGTTACTGAAGTATGTCAAAAACTTGGCACAGAATTCTTAACTCCAGAAATGGAGCACTGTTGCAGCTGCAATGTTAAAGGCATGTTAAAACGTGAAAAAACACCAATTTATGTCATAAAACGGCCTGTTTTACCGTCCCACGCCATCCCCCAAACATTGCAGAAAACACCGTTTTCCACATCCCTGATCCAAGCCTGAAGTAGCAGCTTTCCCTCTGCCTGCACGTCGAAGAAACTCACAATCAAACCCCCATCGTCCCGTCCTGTTCACCCACCCGACTCGCGAACAACCCCCAGCCCAGCAGCAGGCACACCGCCACACTCACCCCTGCATCTACCGCAAAACTCCCGCGTACCCCGCCCCACGTATACGCCCGCCCATCGACAAAGCCCATATATGTAATCGGCAGATTCGCCATCGAGATCAGCAGTGAAAACAACGTCGCCGCCATGGGATTGCCGGGTCCGATAGCCTCAAACGCGATTGCATTGACAGTGGCAAACCCAAGCGCCTGCAACAGGTTTTCTCCGGTAATTGCAATGGCAAACGTAGCCGGCGTACGCGGCAGCAGGAGCAGTGACAACGTAAACAGCGCCCCAAACAAGCCGATACCCAGATACAGCCCCCGCAGCGGCAGCCGCGGCAGACTGCGGGTCAACGGCAGCAACAGCAAGCCGCCCGCCACCCCGGCCAGCCCCGAGCCGATCCCGGCCAGGAGGCTCACTGTGCGCTCGCCGGTAGAGAAGTCGCGACTGATCCCACCCAGAACATTGGTCAGCGTAAACGAGGCACACGGCAGCCCGAACAGCAGCAGCGCCTGCACCACTGTTCGCTGCCGAACCAGCCGTGAAATCTGCGCAAACAGCTGTCCGAAGCTCTCCCGCGCAAGCCTCCGGTCGGGCGGCGGCGCAGGAATCGCCAGGTACAGCAGCGCGGGCGCCAGCATCATCAATCCGAGCAGCGTGCCCGCAAGCGCAGGCTGAACGCGCGTGATGAGCTGCCCGGAAATGAGCATCATGATCCCGCCCGCGCCGATGTTCGATACTGAAAACCACGCCCCAAGCCTGCTGTCGTCTTCCTTGCGGATCAGGCTGCCCACCCAGCCGCCCGCCGCAGCCTGCACAAACGAAGCCGCGACATAGCCGGTGAGTACCACCGCCTCTTCCAGAAAAATAGGGAGCCGGAACGCTACGGTAAACGCAATCGCGGCAGCAGCCAGGGCACCGAACACCAGGGCATATGTGCGGCGGCTGAAGCGAACATCGAGGATCGGTGCCAGCAGAAAGCTCCAGAAGCCGGGCGACAGAACAGTAGCCGTGATAGCCGCAATGCGACCGCCGGGAACCCCTTGCGCTGCCAGCATGCCCGGCAGCGTGACCACCGCGAAGCCGCCGTACATGCCGAAAGTGGCATTGGTAAGTCCCATCAGCCAGACGGGCGGCAGTTTGCGGAGCTCGGTCATGGATCCTCATCGGAGATCGAAGATAGGCGCTACGACCAGTCCGCCCATGCCATATTGCTATGAGCTAACTCTTACAGCGCGCAAAAATTTACGGACGCACTGCCGCCGCACGCCCCACAGGTTGATAGTCCGCTGGAACGCCGAATAGCAATGGATCGGGATCGGTGCGGGTGAGCTGGGTCACAGCGGTAGAAGAGCTGCCGACGCGTGGGTCGTTGTGAGTAATCATTAGGTTGAGGCGAAGTTCGCTTGAGTACCAGTATTCGTCCGTGATCCGCATTTCCTTACCGGAGCCGCTCGCGTCCGCAGGGATCGTCTGGGTTTCGCGAACACCGTGTACCGGCACCCCGGCGATGGTGCGGGTACCGAGGTCTTCCTCTTTTGCAAACTGGCTTTGCGGGTACGCGTTGCCGGTAGGTGAGGCAAAGGTGCCGGGCGTGTCGGTTGCCGGGGGGCGATTGACTGTATGGACTTGGAATGTTTTCTGCTGCGGATAGAGAAGGCTCGAAATCCGGGTGACAGGATCGTAAACGTGAATGCTGAGAGCCTGCGTATTGGGGATAGCAGAGGGGGGAACAAGCGGGCGGAACTCGTTGTAAATGCGTCCCTGGCTATCCCGTGCAATGGAGCTGACCGAGCGCAGCGTCGTCAGCGTGCCGCCCGGCTGGACCGTAGAGCGTTCGGTGGTCACCGAGCCGGCGAATGGCGCATTGGGAATGGGTGTGACAAAGATGCCGGTCTGGGAAAGCCCCATCGAAGCAAAAACCAAGCATGTAGCCGTAAGGACTACGGGTGCAACAGCGCGCAGTGCGGCATGGAAGATGAATGGCGAAGGCATGGGGTACCCTCCAGAAAGCTTTGAAAACAGAGTACGCCGGGAGACCGTAGCGGGCAAGGAGAAGCGCAGTGCAAGGCAACTCCCCGCACCTTGCTGATCCTTGGCGAAGTCTCTGTCTTAGCGGCTAGCGGCGGCTTTTTTACCGGCTTCCGGTACCAGCTTGATCTCAAAGATCGTGGGCCACTGCTTGCCGGTCACAAACAGCCGGTCATGCTGCGCGTCATATGCGATACCGTTCAGCACCGACTCCGCATCGATCTTCTGGTCGTCCGGTAAGATCCCCGTCAGGTCGATCCAGCCGACGACATGGCCGTCACGCGGCGAGATACGCGCAATCCGCTCTTGGTGCCATACGTTGGCATAAATCTCACCCTTGACGTACTCCAACTCGTTGAGCTGGTCGATGGGCTGTGAGCCGTCTTTGACAACAATGCTGCGTACCTCGCCAAACGTAGCAGGGTCGCGGAAGCGCAGGGTCGCCGTGCCGTCACTGGTGACGATCTGCCTGGCGGTGCGCGTCATTCCCCAGCCCTCCCCCGTATAGGTGAACTGCTTGAGCGGGCGCAGCGTAAAGCGGTCATAGACAAAACAGACATGCGACTTCCAGGTCCACTCATACAAGTTCGGCCCCCAGTCCACAATGCCTTCGCCGAAGTATTGGGGTGCTAACTCCAGCTGCTGCACGGCTTTGCCGGTTGCGGGGTCGATGACCTTGACAAAGGAATGCCGCTCAAGCCCTGTACCTTCATAAAACAGCCCGTCCAGGTAGAAGAAGCCTTCCGTGTAGCTGGCGGTCGAGTGCGGGTACATGGCTACAACCTTGTAGCCGCTGACCGGCGCGGCATTTGCAAGGTAAGAGCAAAATAGGGCCAGGGTGAATGTGCAGAGGGGCAGGAAACGGCGCATACGAGGATTTTAGACATTGTGACGTCTCCGCCGATTTCCAGGGCGTTGCCTCCAGCCTCGCTGAGCATGAAAGTGTAATTCGGGTATCGTAGCTTTTCCTGCAAAAGACGAAATCACGACGATCAGCTTGCCAGTGCTTTGTGAATCAGGCCTAAATTTAAGCGGTGGAAGGAAAATCGACATGCACGAAGAAGTGCTCCAATTATTAGCCGCCCGGCAGGGCCACTTCCTGCTTGAGTCCGGTCACCACGGCGATCTGTGGCTTGACCTTGAACTACTCTATCGGCGGCCTCGCAGAGTCCAGCCCTTCGGCTCGGCTTTGGCGCATCGATTAGTCGGGCTTGGGATTCATGCCGTATGCGGACCGCTCGTCGAAGGGGCCTTTGTCGCGCTCGCTGTGGCTGCGGAGCTGGATCTTGAATATGCATACACCGAGCGCTTCATGCGGACATCCAGTGACGCCTTGTTTCCCGCAGGCTACCGAGTTCCGGAAGCGGCGCGCGAAAACTTGCGCGACAAGCGGGTCGCCATTATCAATGACGTTATCAATGCAGGCTCCGCTGTACGCGGTACCTATGCCGACCTTCTGGCGTGCGGAGCCACCGTTGTAGCTGTTGCTACGCTATTCGTGCTTGGCACAGCAGCTGACCAGTTTGCGGCCCAACATGGACTCGTACTTGAAACACTTGCCAGATCCCCAAACACGATTTGGCAGCCAGCAGAGTGCCCGCTGTGCCGTGCCGGCTTGGTGCTTGAGGACCCGGCAGGGTTTTGCCGATGACAGCCTTGTAGTCGCGAGAGGACGATGTCTGATAGCAGGTCGGCAATCCGGCTTTATAGAACACCTGCGTATAAGTGCCATATGATTTTGACGTAAGCGCAGGCTTGCGGATCGGGTACTCTCAA
>CAXSHS010000013.1:17020-48105 GCA_964237325.1 uncultured Acidobacteriaceae bacterium
ATAAGTGCCATATGATTTTGACGTAAGCGCAGGCTTGCGGATCGGGTACTCTCAACGCGTGAGAACTCTGATGCTTTGGCTCCTTGCCGTCGTTTCCCTTGCCGTTGAAGTGGCACCCGGCAGCGGTGCGTCGGGTGGGGAAACAGTGCCCTACCGGTTTCAGAGTGTGTCCGTAGTGGCAGGAGGGTTCATTACCGGGTTTGCCGCGCACCCTGCTGAGCGTGGTTTGTACTATGCGCGTACCGACATCGGCGGAGCCTACCGCTGGAACGCAGCGGCGAAAGGGTGGATATCGGTTGAGGACCGGCTGCCGTTCCGCGATCGTAACCTGTTAGGAATTGAAAGCCTTGCGCTGGACCCGACAGACCCCCGAAAGCTGTACCTGGCGGCAGGCACCTACGTAAATGCGCGTGCGCCCAATGGGGCACTTCTGCGGTCGAACGACATGGGAAGGCACTTTGAAATTACCCGCTTGCCGTTTAAGCTGGGCGGCAACGAGGATGGCCGTTTTGCCGGGGAGCGTCTGCAGGTAGACCCGAACCAGCCCCAAACACTGCTGCTGGCTACGCGCGAGGCAGGGCTGTGGCGCTCCGAAAACGGCGGCGCGAACTGGGGCCGGGTACAGAGCTTTCCCGCACTGCCGTTGAGCGATGACGGATTGATGTTTGTGGCTTTCGATGCATCGAGCGGCCCGAAAGGGCAGCCCACCCCGGTAGTCCTTATCGGCGTCAACGATCCCATTGCAAACCTGCTGCGGTCTGACGATGCGGGTAGAAGCTGGAAACCGGTGATTGGCGGCCCTACCGGCATGTTCCCAAACCATGGCGTGTTTGCCGCCGATGGAACCATGTACCTGAGCTACGGCGACACGCCCGGCCCCAATGGGATGACTCATGGCGGGGTGTGGGCCTACGCACCACGCACGGGCAGGTGGCGCGATGTAACGCCGCAGCCTGCGCAGGGTTTTGGATACGGCACGGTTGCCGTAGACCCGGAGCACGCGGGCACACTGCTGGCTTCGACGATGGATCGTCGGCAACTCGGTGACACAATCTTTCGCTCGACCGATGCGGGCGCGCACTGGACCTTGCTGAAGGATGGCGCTATACGGAATGCCTCGCCGGCACCATACCCGAAGCACACGGCTACGGAGGCTTCGCCTGACCACTGGATCGGGGCAGTGATAATCGACCCGTTCGACTCAAACCATGTGATGTATGGAACCGGCGGGACCATCTGGGAGTCGCATGAGGCGAAGGGCACCGCGACGCAGTAAGAGGTAGGCTCTTGGGAGTGAGGAGATTGCAAACAGGGCACTCCTGAGCTCGTTGTTGTCAGACGATGCGGACCGCACCTGTACACAGGCATGGGCAATATCGGCTGCTTTTGGCACCATGACCTGATCCGCTCTGCCCCGGCGCAGTGAAGCCTGAATCTCAAATCTGCGACGCAATCGCGCCGGCAGTCGGCAGGCCTGCATCCTGATACGAAGGTCGGGAGTTGAGTGCCGGCAGCAGAGTACCTGTGCGCCCTTCTATTCACGCAGCAACTGACCCGATGTAATGGCCCACTTGGAACGTGCCATGCTACAAACTTCCATGAGCCTTCACCTCCGCCAATATTGCCGAGCGACGATCGTAAGCCTGCTGCTCAGTGCCTCTGCCATTCTGTTTGCGCAAGGACCGGCGGTAGCAGGCATTGCGGCGGCAATGCAGGGGGAAGGTGCGATGCTGCCGGTCCGCTGGGATGCGAAAACCGGCGAGCTTTCGCTAGGAGTGCGACTGACAGAGAAGGGCGGTACCGCTTCGTCCCAGTACATCTTGGCCGACTCGCTGCCGAACGGCGTCGGCCAGAATGACCTCGGCATGGATCGGGGCCAGATTGAAGTACTCTCCGGAACCAGCCTCGGCGGCGGCCCTCGGCTCGTGCACTTCGAGCGTGTCGGACCCAAGCTGCTGCTGGTGCAGGAAAACACGATGTTTCGTACGGCATCGTCCGACCCTGCCGAGCAGCTTGCAGTACAACAGTCCTTCCCGTCTTCCGTTCTCGCGGGTTTCAAGATAGACAGTGAAGCTACCGGCTTTGTAGTTGTCGATGCGACCGAATACTTTCTTCAGGACGTCCACCACGTCGCGGAAGTACTTGGGGGCACCAAGCAGGGCAGCTACAAAGTTGACTCCAAACGTTCCACGATTGTCCCGGAGTTCTCAAAAGCCTTCCCCGGGAACACGGAAGTGGAAGCCGAGCTGACCTTCGTCACGGAAGATCCGAGCAAAGCAAGAATTCTCGCCGATGTCACACCTGATGTCCACGCATTGACGGTGCACGAGCGGCAAAGCTTCCTCAAATTGCCCGAGCCGGGTTTTGTTCCCCGGCGCTACTCGCCGCGTGCCGGCTACTTTGAGATCGGCTACCGCGAGATGAACACGCCGCTTGGCGTAGATATCGAGCAGCAGTTCATCACGCGCCACCGGTTGCAAAAGCGGTACCCAAGCTGCCGTACAAACTGCGAAGCCGTCATGCCGATTCACTATTACGTGGACCGCGGAGCGCCCGAGCCGCTGCGCTCGGCACTGGTCGAGGGCTGCCGCTGGTGGGACCAGGCGTTTCAAGCAGCAGGCTGGGCTAAGGGTACGTTTCTTGTCGATGTTCTGCCGACGGACGCCGACCCCATGGACGCGCGCTACAACATCATTCAGTGGGTTCACCGGGCGAATCGCGGCTGGAGCTACGGTTCTGAAATTGCCGACCCGCGCACTGGCGAAATCCTGAAGGGTAATGTAACGCTGGGCAGCCTGCGCGGCCGTCAGGATTACCTGATCGCCGAGGCGCTGCTGGCGCCGTATAAGGACGGCAATGTGCCGGATGCAGCTCACGATCAGGCTCTGGCCATGGTGCTTGCGCGTATCCGCCAGCTGGCCGCGCATGAAACCGGCCACACGCTGGGTTTGTCGCACAACTACGCCGCCAGCACCATGCCGCATCCGCCGGACCAGACCATGAGTGTCATGGAGTACCCGCACCCATGGATCACGCTCAATGCGAGTGGTGTGCCGGACCTGAGCCATGCCTATCCTGTCAATATCGGCGTCTGGGATAAGGTGGCCATCGACTACGGTTACCGCGAGTTCGACCGCGACGGGAAGCCGCTTGAAGATGCCGCTGCGCTGGAGGCTATCCTGCACACTGCCGAAACAAAAGGTGTTTTGTACCTGACGGACCAGGATGCGCGGCCCCTCGGCTCGGCTAGCCCGGTAGCACACCTGTGGGATAACGGCACTGACGACGCCGACGAGTTGAACCGCCTTCTTTCCGTTCGCTCCGCGGCGCTCCAGCGGTTCGGCGAAGACACGATCCGCCTTGGAACGCCGGTCTCCCAGATGGAAGACACCCTGGTGCCCTTGTATCTGCTATACCGCTACCAGATGGAAGCCGCGGCCAAGAGTATCGGAGGCCTCGATTACCGGTATACGGTACGTGGCGACAAGCAAGCCGGACCGCAGATCGTACCTGCGGCTGAGCAGCGCAAGGCCCTTGCCGCAGTGGTCCGGACACTTTCACCTGCAACGCTCACCCTGCCCGAATCGCTGCTGCGGCAGCTTCCGCCGCGAACGCCCGGGCTCCCGCGAACGGCCGAAAGCTTCGCCTCGCATACCTCGGTGACCTTTGACCCCGTGGCTACCGCGGAGAGCGCGGCAGACCTGTCGCTGGCCGTTTTGTTTCGACCGGAGCGCGCGAATCGCCTGGTTGAATATCATGCCCGAGACACCACCCAGCCGACACTTGAAGACGTTATCGGTGCTGCATTGCAAGCCGAGGACACAGCGCAGGCAAGCGACGGACTTACCGGCCTTGTGGCGACCGCCCTCAAAGCGCGCATCCTGGAAGCCTTATTCCGACTTGATGCTGCTCCGGAGACTTCGTTTGCCGCGCAGGCTATTGTCGGGGCCAAGCTGCATGCCATGGGACAATCGCAGCCGACAACCGCTTCAGGAGAGGAAATTAAGCGCCGCATTGCAGCTTTTGAACGCGAGCCTGAAAAGTTCCAGTTCAGGCCTGTTGTTGAAGTACCGCCGGGTGCACCGATTGGGGACGAAGACGTCTTTTAACCGTGTTTGAGGCAAGCCAACTTGCCGGTGGAATGGTATTCTTAGTTAGCAATCAAGGTTGCGAAAGTTGGATCGGTTCCGGTTCATCTGGAGCCGGTCACCAAGCTTCCCCGTTAAGGGGAGTGTAACGCTCGTGAGGAGACAGACTCTCATTCACTTCTTCGGACGCGGGTTCGACTCCCGCCGGGTCCACCATGGCATTGGAGCTCCAAATACCAGTGCTGCGGTGGGCCCGTCACGGCTTCGACGGGGATGGAGCATGCAGAGCTGACGAGCCGGGTGGTGTGGCCTCCGTTACCGGACACACAGACGACACATGCCAACAAGGGTGTTTTCGCCGGTAAGTCGAATGTTGTGAGCTTCCCGACCAAGTCGGTAGCCCCAGCGCTCGCGCTTGCTGCCTAGTCTTAACCGACTAGACCAAGTCAGAGAGTACTTGGTTCCTCAATCTCTCCAACCCGGTGAAGCCGGGTACTTTCTCAACCACCTGCCTTTTCAGTTCATTTGCCATCTCTCAATCTTAATTGTTGCTTCCATCGAATGAAGCAGCGCCGAAAACATGCGTTAAGCCGTATGCGGGAGCGAACTGACCATGTCCGGATTACACTAGGTATATGCGGCAAACAAACAGCTTCCTCGGTTCTTCGGGCTACGGTGTTCTCAACGGCGGCCAGGTCATAGGGCAAACGGACACTACGTCCCGGTTGCTTGGCAAGGTTCTCGGCATGGTAGCTGTAGCCTTTGGGCTTACGGCAGCCGGAAGCTACGTATCCCTTTCTATTCCGCCTGGCATCGCCCTTATCATCATGCTGGTCAACTTCGGTACCCTGTTTGCCATCCAGGCAGTGCGTGCAAACCCGGCTCGGCAGGTGACCCTGCTTTACGTCTTTGCCTTTCTTGAAGGCGTCGGCCTTGGTCCAACCATCAACCACTACCTGCGGCATGGCGGCATCCAGCTGATTGAGAATGCGGCACTCACCACAGCTGTCGGTATGGCAATGCTGGGCACCATCGCTTATGCGGTCTCGGTCAACTATCGCAAGGTGCAGTCGATTGCATTCTTCCTGCTAATCGGCTTGATCGTGCTTTCGCTTGCAACCATGTTTTTCCACTTTGTGCAGCCGACTACTCTCAGCTGGCTGGTTTTGGCTGTGTTCTCGTTACTTACGGTTGGGGATTTTGCACGTGTCCGGGCAGGCGGCGGCGGTTCCACTGCTGTCGAACTTGCACTATCCATCTTCCTCGATGGATTGAATATCTTTCTGGCCGTGCTTCGCATTTTCGGCTATCGCAGCAATGACTAAGCAAGTTTTAAGGGAGCAAGGTTTTAGTCGAGTTAGATTTCAAAAATCCCGTCCTTACAACATTTGAACCAGCAAACCTTGTTCCAACAGATGAGATAAACCTGTCGTGATGCCAGAGTCAAAAGAAGGAAACCCTATGGGATGCCGTATTTGCATAGAACTTGAACAGTTTCTCCAATCAGCCCAGCGGCCGGAGTCGCCGGATCTACTTGCAGGGCTGAGTGAGGCCGGAAAGCGCAACCGCATTCATCAGAGGCAGGAAAAAATCCTTAAGACTGAAGCCGACATCGGACGGCACAAAAAGTCGTGTTTGTATAGCCTTGAGCAGGTGAGCAGCGCATCGTAAAGGTCGCAGTTCCGCAACAAGTTCACTCTTCCGATCACAGCTACATCCTGGCACTGTTCACTTCCATCATTACGCGTTTGTTGCCCTAATCTGTCATTTTTTGAAGTCCATCACCTAAATACAGGGCGCACCCTAAACTGCGCTCTTCAAAGCCCGTAAAAGCGACACCCGTCTCACATTCTTCCTTTGCAGAAATTAACCTGTAACACTCACGTAGATTGTGTTGCACTTATGTGCTACAGTTTGTAGCATTATGATTAGTAGCAGTAATCAGGCGCACGACCCGTCCGAGCTGGGCGAGCTGGAGCAGGCAGTACTTGAAGCTGTATGGAGAGAAACAGACACCACGGCAGACCATGTACGGCAAAGAATGGAAGTACTGGGACGTCCGCTGAAGGAGTCGACGATACGCACGGTTTTGCGACGACTGGAGGAAAAGGGCTATCTGACCCACACCACTCAGCAGCGAACATTTTTGTATCGGGCTGCCGCAGATGGTGCGTCCGTGGCAGGACGCGCGGTGCAGCGGATCGTGGACCGCTTTTGCGGCGGTTCCGTTGAGTCGCTGCTACTTGGCATGGTGAGTGCTGAGGTGTTGAGCGAGAGCGAACTGACGCGGCTAGCGGAAAAAATAGCGCAGGCACGCACCGGAAAGACAGAACCGGAAACAGGAACAGGGAAGTAGGGGGAAATGTCATGACAGGTCTGGCACTGATTGGAGAAGCAGCACTGCGGAGTCTTGGTCTGGCGCTACTGACGGCAGTTTGCCTGCGCCTGCTGCGTGTGCGGCATGCGGGTGTTGAAAAGCGCGTCTGGACCGCAGTTCTTGTAATTGCCGTCGGAATGCCTGCGGCTGTGCTCTGGCATATGCCGCAGTTTACGTTTACGGCGTATCCAAGGCAGGCTCCGATGTACACCTCGACAACTGGCACCTTGACCGCGCCGCCTGTGCTGCCGCAGCACATTGCTACGGCTGGGCATGGTCAGGTCGCACTCCCCACGGTAAAAGTGCCTGCCCGGCCTGTACCTTGGTTGCAGGTGCTACTTGTGCTGTACCTGCTTGTAGCCGCAGGCATGCTGTGCCGCCTGGTGGTTGGGCTGGTGCTCGCGAGTAGACTCTGGCAACGTGCCGCGCCATTTCCAGGCAAACTGTCTGGACATACAGAGGTGCGCATAACGGAATCCCTCCGGTCTCCAGTGACTTTCGGCAGCGGCATTTTGCTGCCGCTTGAGGCCACAGCATGGAGCGATAACACATTACAGATGGTGCTGGCGCATGAGGCAGTGCATGTGGCTGAAGGCGACTTCTACCTGCAGGTCGCGGCTTCGCTGCACCTCGCCGTGTTCCCGTTCAGCCCGCTGGCATGGTGGCTGCCGGCCAGGCTCACACAGCTCAGCGAAACCATGTGTGACCGGGCTGCCGTCCGCAGCAGCGGCGACGGCTACGGTTATGCGCAGCTCCTGCTCCAGCTTGGGTCGAAGCGCATGCCGCTTGAGTTTGCGGCTATGGCCCGGTCGGCTTGGCTTGCCGCACGCGTGGAGCGCCTGCTGCGCGATCCGGAGCTACGTGCCTCCTTCCAGCAGCGTCGGGGCGCGGCCGCAGGTGCGGCGTTAGCTATGGCAGCATCAGCATTTGCCACCATGGCAACTCTCCACATCGTGCGTCCTGAGGGCATTATTCTGGCACAGTCGCATGTGGCCGCACCGCCGCAGTTGGAGCCGGTACCCGCAGCAGGCCCGGTCGAGACAAAGCCGGCCCAGTCGCCCGGCAGGCTGCCCATACCTGCGGAGGTAGATACAGCAGGCGACTATGCCATCTATGGGCCAGGCACCGGTGGGAGCACGGTAATGCATGGCCAGTACCCAGACACGCAAGATGGACATGCACGCTACCCCGGCGGAGCCATCCTGTTTGCCAAGGATGGTAGGACCTGGGTGATTGAAGACAAGGCATGGATTGAGCAGGCTATGGCAGACTATGCGCCTGTAAACACGCTGGGAGCCCGCCAGGGGGAACTCGGCGAGCAGCAGGGACGCCTTGGAAAACAGCAGGGCCTGCTTGGTGCCCGGCAAGGCGCGCTTGGAGCAAAGCAAAGCGCATTGGGTAAGGACCTGGGAACATTGGTCACAAACGACATGCCGCACTTGCAAGTGAAGCTACCCGATGACTTTGGGGCTTCTGTTTCCAAACTTGTGAATGTTGAAATGAAGCTTGCCTCGCAAGATGTTTCACAGAACGATGCTGAGCGCCTGAGCCTTGAAAACGAGCTCAGAACGCTTCAATCGAAAGTCGATGCAGAGACCGCAGCTATACAGGCAGACCAGCCGCAGCATGAAGCCATGCAACGCGACATAGAAACGGCAAGTAAGCGTATGCAGGAAACCATGCAGCCGGTGACAGAGAAGATGATGAAGTCTGCTCAACAACAGGCAGAGCTTGGTGTTCAGCAAAGCAGGCTTGCCGCGGAGCAGAGTCAACTCGCGGCTGGGCAAATAGCTGCTACTGCAGAGGCAGACCACAAGGTAAAAGCTTTGATCGAGCAGGCTGTACGAGAGGGAAAGGCGCATCCGGCACAATGAGTCAAAGCAATACTTACTATGCACTTGCTGAGCGGTTCTCGTGCTTGTTAAAGTGGGCGCGGTAAGCTGAGGCCCATGACAATAAAGACTCCGTACAACCGCCGCAAGTTTCTGTTGGACAGCGGTAAAGCTGTGGCATTGACTACAGTGCTTGACTCGGCAGCCCACCCCTCCACGCGCTGGCTCCGCCCCCACAGTTCCCGCGCAACTTTGCTTGGGGTGCGGCGACCTCAGCCATGCAGGTAGAGGGCTACCCGTACGAGGACGGCGGCGGGCGGTCTGTGTGGAGCGTGCTCGACCATGACCCGGCTAAAGTAAAGGACGGCAGCAGCATCCTGGTCACGGATGATACATATCACCGGTGGGCGGGTGACATCCCGTTGATGCGCGAGATCGGGCTTAACAGCTATCGCTTGTCGATCAGCTGACCGCGTGTGATGCCCGAAGGGCGCGGTACACCGAATGCAAAAGCGCTGGACTACTATGATCGGCTTTTGGACGGCCTGCTCCATGCGGGCATTAAGCCCTGGGTCACGGTCCACCATTTGATTACCCGGAAGCCCTGTACCCGGAAGCCCTGTACAAGGAGGGCGGCTGGCTCCACGCGGACTCGCCGCAGTGGCTGGCCGACTATGCCCACCTGCTGGCCGCCCGCTACGGCGACCGCGTAAGCCGTTGGATGACGATCAACGAGCCCAACATCTTTTGGAGCTTTTCAAGTGAGGCAGGCATGATGCCGCCCTTCTCCAAGCTATCTCGTGACCAGCTTGCCCTGAGCGCGCACAACATCCTGCTGGCGCATGGACGCTCTGTACAAGCTATCCGCGCTGCCGCGCGCAAGCCGGTGCAGGTAGGGATTCTATTTGCCGAGATGTTCAGCCTGCCTGCCACGGAGAGCAAAGCCGATATTGCCGCCGAGCGTGCCGCCGCTGCTGTTTGTAGGCAATGGCTGGTGGCTTGACCCCATTTACGAGGGTAGATACCCACAGCACTGCTTTGAGCTGGTGCCGTCACTTGAAAAGCTGGCAACACCGGAGAGCATGGCAGCCATCCACCAGCCGCTCGATTTCTGCGTGGTGAACCTGTACTTTGCCCCGCATGCGCGCACCGGTGCCGACGGCAAGCCGGAGCGGGTGCCGGAGCCGCCCACCATGCCGCGTTCCCATGCCGGCTAGGCTATCGTGCCGGAGCTGCTGTACTGGGCGCCGCGCTTTCTGCATGAGCGATACGGCAAGTCTATCGTGATCACCAGAACGGCGTATCGCTGGCAGACAAGCCGGATGCCGGCGGCGCGGTGCATGATCGGGAGCGGACCGCGTTCCTGCGCGACTACCTGCGGAACTACTTGCGGGCGAGCAGTGAGGGCGTGCCGCTTCTCGGTTACTTCCACTGGTCGCTGCTCGATAACTGAGAGTTTACCTCGGACTTTACGGAAAAGTTCGGGCTGGTATACGTGGATCACGCGACTCAGAAGCGCATCATGAAGGACTCCGCGCTCGTGTACCGCGAAATCATTCATTTTCGCGGTTCAGTGCTGGCTAAAGGGTAGAGTCATTTGCCAGCCCGGCATGCAGCAAGCGTGGCCGGCCCATCCAAAAGCGGTTACTCTGCCGGGTGAGTAGCCCGGGCGCGCGGCCACGAAGCCGCGCCCGGGCTTCATGGTAAGGGCCAACCCAGCGCAGGATACGTGGCAGGTGCGGGTACAGTCGCGGCAGCCAGAGAGCGGCATGGGCAAGTGAGCGCTGTTCTTGTGCGCTGAAAGGCAGCTCGAAAGCGGCACGAAGCCGAGGCGGCATCCAGGATGCGGTAAGAGCCAGGTACCAGCGCGGCGGTTTGACCCATGTGCCCGCGCCCGACAGAATGCTGCGGGCAAGCGCAAGGCTGTTCGCGTCAACCCCAAGCTCGTTTGAATCAAACATGGCTGCGGTGTACCGGGTAAAGGCCTGCCAATCCGGCGGCAGCGCTTCCTCAGGGATGCCGAACAGCGCGGCGGTACGCTTGCTGTGGACGTAAAACATCTCACGCTGCGAGGGCGAGAGCGGCGGCAGTACGAATTCATAAGCGAGCAGCGCGCTTTCAACCAGCGTGCTGTAGACCCAGAGGAGTGCCCCCACCTCATTAGCGCGGTAAGGCTTGCCCGCCGGGTGGCTGCCGATGGCGCTTGGCAGCTGCCCGCGCACGGATGCATGCTGTCGGTACAGCTCCCGCGAGGCCGCAGTCGCCTGCGCGCGGGTGCCGAACAGCATGGTGTACACCACGCGAAACGTGCCGTGGAACCGGCCCATGGCGTCATGGAGCAAGTTGGAGTGGTGCGCGAGTGCTACGGCCACCCACGGGTGCGCCAGCTGTAGCAGCGCAGCTCGTCCGGCACCTAGAAATACGGCAGACTCGCGATTAACCTGCCAGCTGATCGAGTCGGGTCCGAAAAAGCTGCTGAGCTCCTCACCGGGCAACTGAACCAGTGAGGCAAGCAGCCGTTCGTTGTCAGCATGCGAAACGTACTTGGGAGATACCGGCTCCGAAATCATCTGGGCATTAGACGCGCAAACTTCCAGACGGGAAACGCTTCCGGAATGCTTTCCAGCCTGCGGCACGGGAGCGCAGAGGAAGCTAGCTGTGTTTAGCCCCAGACTATCGCCGGACAGTCAGCATTCAATGGTGGACCGAATCGCTTCAGCAATGAGGATGGCAGAGGCCGTTTGAAGCTCATAGCCACCATTGCAGCCACCAGCTACAAATGGCCTCTTATTGTGAGAAGCCATTTCCACAGCTAAACCTTTTAAATGATTGGTGCCGGGAGGGGGGGTCGAACCCCCACGAGGTTGCCCTCGGCGGATTTTGAGTCCGCTGCGTCTGCCAGTTCCGCCATCCCGGCTTCCTAGCTGACTTATGGTGTCAGTCGGCAGCACTGCCGATAGTATCGCATGAGTTTTTTAGTGCTTGGAGCTGGTTCAGTGCGGTTTCAGGCAGACTATGCTGCTGTCCCTGCATGCAGAAAGTTCCATGCGCCCTGTGCCGTGGCCCGGCCTTGCTCTATGCCCAATTTCGCAATCAGGGCGCAGCGTGACAAATCGAGGAAGTTCTTTCCGATGGCGTTGCCGACCTGCCGGTCCGGCAGGATCGCCAGAGTGTGGCTCCCATTTGCTTCAAGTGATTTACGCTCTTCGTTCAGAGGAGACTTGAGGCCGAATGTATTGCCAAGCGGGTCCAGGATCACTACCCTCGCGCATCCTTCTGCCACTTCCGCATTGGTCGAGGAGCCGAGACCCCCGTCAATGAACGCCCGTCCATCAATGCGGACCAGAGGAAACGCGCAGGGAACTGAGCAGCTTGCCGCAATGGCAAGCGGTAAGGACTTGCCGGAGCTTGCATTCCAAATTAGGAATTCACCTGTTTCAGCATCAATCACTGTAATTTCCAGTTCCGGTTCCCGCGGCCAGGAGCCTGACGGCGAGTAATACTTTGCAACTAGCCTGGTCCAGGCATCTCCTTGTTCCTCCGACCGAAGCGCGCTTCGACCCAGTGATCGTCGAAAGCTCTTCAGGTCGCGCGTCAACAGTTTGGCTTTAAGAAAAGCCGCGAAGAACTTGGCCATGGCCGGCCTGAAGTTGCCCGAATTTATTGTTTGCGCTTGTTGTGCCACTAACTCCGATACAGACCGGCATACAGCCAGATGGGCACCGACGATAGCACCACCGGAAGTTCCAATAATTTTGCCCGCTAGCAAGGGTGATAGCGCTTCCTCACTGTGCACAGCCCAACCTTCAGCCCAGCCTTGCAAGATGCCTGCCTGCCATGCCACGCCTAGCGGGCCGCCGCCGCCCAGCACCAGCGCGCTCCCATTTACCTCGTTATGCATGGCCAATGGGATGCGGACGCGGCTTATACCTGCGCTAGGGGCTGTGCAGCAGCTATCGGCTGATGAACAGACCGGCCTTGCACATGCATTTTACTGCCGCGCCCGCCCGCGCCCAGGGCGGTCTGCAGCAGGACGTAGAGAACCGGAATGAAGAATAGGTTCAGGATAGTGGACAAGAGCATGCCGCCGACAATTGTGGTGCCTACGGAATGGCGGCCGTTTTCACCGGCACCATGTGCAAACACCAGCGGCATTACCCCGAGGATAAATGCGAATGATGTCATAAGGATCGGGCGAAGCCGAAGCTCGGCTGCTTCAATCGCCGCATCCACAATGGAGCGGCCCTGACGGCGGAGTTGCTCAGCGAACTCCACGATGAGGATGGAGTTTTTTGCTGAAAGTCCGATCAGCATGACCAAGCCGATCTGGCAGTACACGTCATTTGGCAAGCCGCGTGAGCTTTGTGCCAGCAGTGCTCCCAGCACCGCCATCGGTACTGCCAGCAGAATGATGAACGGCAGCGCAAAGCTCTCATAGAGGGCCGATAGCGTGAGATAAACCACCAGGATGCCGAGACCGAAAATGACGACCGCCTTGCCTGCGGACTCAATCTCTTCCAGCGCGAGGCCAGTCCAGCTTGAGGTCATCCCTTGCATCATGTACTGCTTGGCAGTGGCCTGCATAACATCCAGGCCTTCGCTGGAGCTCAGGCCCGGTGCAGCGGAGCCATCAATCTCTGCTGAGCGGAACAGGTTGTAGTGCGAAATGACGGCAGGCGCTGAATTTTGTTGCAGCGTTACGAAGTTCTGCAGAGGAATCATCTGGCTTGAAGCAGAGCGGACATAGAACTGGCGAATGTCTGCCGCGGTTCGCCGGAACTGCTGGTCAGCCTGCACATACACCCGGTAGGAGCGGTTGTTGAAGTCGAAATTGTTGATGTACTCCGAGCCCATATACACGCCCAGCGCATTCGTGACTTCGGAGAAGGGAACGCCGAGCGACTTTGCCTTTTCACGATCAATCGAGACCAGGACCTGCGGGTCATTGGCTGTATAAGAAGTGAAGAGCCCGACGAG
The DNA here is from genome assembly GCA_964237325.1 of uncultured Acidobacteriaceae bacterium. GTDB lineage: Bacteria > Acidobacteriota > Terriglobia > Terriglobales > Acidobacteriaceae > EB88. The sequence continues at coordinate 30,295 of CAXSHS010000013.1, forward strand.
TTTGCCACCCATAGACCCCCTCGCAATCACGGTATGCGCGACGCGGTCGAGATCCTGCAAGGTGTTCCTGCCCAGGTCTTGCAACTCAAAGGCAAAGCCGCCGAAGTTGCCGAGGCCGGAGATTGCCGGCGGTTCCAGTGCAATGACCAGCGCGCCTGGAATCATGAGGCACTTTGGCCGGATGCGAGCCACGATATCGGACGCTCGTTCCCCTGGGCCGGTGCGTTGCGTAATGGGTTGCAAGGGAGCAAACGTGATGCCGAAATTAGGCGCGTTGCCGGTGAACGAGAAGCCGGCTATGGAGAAGGTGCCGAAGATATCCTTTTCATGCGAGAGCAACTGCGATAAACGGTCCTGGATACCCTTGGTATAGGCCAGGGAGGCACCTTGCGGTGACTGGACCACGATGATCAAATAGCCCTGATCTTCCTGCGGAACAAAGGCAGTAGGTACCGCTTTGTAAACAAGCACGGTTGCCGCCAGACCACCTACAAACAGCAGCAGCATGACGTAGCGCAGGCGGATGACAAAGTGGATCAGGTTGGCATAGCCGCGGCTCATGCTGCGGATGCCGTTGTCGATGGCGCGGAAGACGACGTTCTTGTGTCCTTCCTTGCGCAGCAACAGTGCTGCAAGCGCGGGTGACAAGGTAAGTGCGTTGAAGGCTGAAATAGCGATGGAAAATGCAATAGTCAACGAAAATTGCTTGTAGAGCAGCCCGGTAGTGCCGGGGAAGAACGCAACCGGGATGAAGACTGAGATCAGCACCAGTGAGGTCGCGACGACGGCGCTCGTCACTTCGCTCATTGCGATAGAGGTCGCCTCATGCGCGTCTGCTATGCCTTCGCTTATATGGCGTTGCACATTTTCGATAACGACGATCGCGTCATCTACGACCAGGCCAGTGGCAAGCGTGATCCCGAACAGGGTCAGCGTGTTGATGGAGAAGCCGAAAATTTTAAGAAATGCGAAAGTACCGATCAGCGAAACCGGGATGGTCACGGCCGGGATGATCACCGCGCGCCAGTCTTGCAGGAAGAAGTAGATGACCAGGATGACGATCACCACAGCTTCGAGAAGCGTCTGCACGACATCGCGGATCCCTTCAGCGACTACCGTGGTCGTATCAAAGGCGACAACATACTTCATGCCCGGGGGGAAGCTCTTCGATAGTTCCGCCAGGACTGCTTTGCCCTGTTTATCCACGTCAAGCGCATTTGCATTGCTCAGCTGCTGCACGCCGAAACCGACTGCCGGAATTCCTGAAAATTTCAGGTCAGAACCGTAGGTCTCCGCCCCCAGTTCTGCATGTCCTACATCGCCGACACGCACAATGCCGTTGGCTGTGTTTTTGACAATGATGTCATTGAACTGTTGCGGCGTGGTGAGACGGCCGATGGCATTTACCGTGATCTGGAATGTCTGGCCTGAGGTGTTCGGAGGCTGCCCAAGCTGGCCGGCAGGCACCTCGACATTTTGCTCCTGGATGGCGGCAATGACATCGGTTGCGGTGAGCTGTCTTGCCGCTAGCCTGGTCGGGTCAAGCCATACGCGCATGGCGTACTTGCGCTCGCCGAAAATCATCACATCGCCGACGCCGGGAATTCGCTTCAGGGCATCTTTGACGTAGACGTCGATGTAGTTCGAAAGGAACAGATTGCTGTAACGGCCTACAGGATCAGAAAATACACCGCCGGCAAATACGAAATTCGAGTTTGCCTTGTTTACAGTAATGCCGGTCTGGTTGACCTGGGCGGGCAGCTGGCCGGTAGCGGATGAAATGCGGTTCTGCACGTCTACCGCTGCGATATCGAGGTTGTAGCCTGTCTCAAAGGTGGTGGTAATGGCGCTGGTGCCGTCACTGCCGCTTGTTGAGGAGATGTAGCGCATGCCGGGTACGCCGTTAATGGCTTCCTCAAGCGGCGTGGTTACAGCGGCCTCAACTACCTGCGAATTGGCACCGACATAGTTGCTGGTGACTGTGACCTGGGGAGGCGCGAGTTGGGGATACTGCGAAATGGGAAGGGTAGGGATGCAAACCGCACCGGCCAGAATAATCAGCAGTGCGCAGACAGAAGCAAATACTGGACGCCGTATGAAAAAGTCGACCAAGAGCTGATCCTTTCAAGCCCCATCCACCCGGGGTACCGCTCAAAAATGCGTTGCGTTACGACCCGAGGGGGTGGACCGGGAAACCTTCCTGCAAGATTTGCAGGCCCGACAAAATCACTTTCTCACCGGGAGCTAGTCCGCTCTGAACTGCGTATGTGTTGCCGATGGTATCGCCGAGCTGCACAGGTTTTTCATGCGCGATGTACTTGCCGCCGCCTGTGTCCTGCGCAACATAGACAAAGCTTTGACCGCCAAGTCGGGTAACGGCGAGTACAGGCACTGTCGGCATCGGATTGCTTGACCATATGACACGAGCCTTGACCAGCTGCTGGTTCCGCAACCTGTCCAGAACCGAAGACTGCACGGGGGCTTTGAGCAGAATACCTTGCAAACCGTTGTCAACCTGCGGCGACAAGAAATCGACCTTCGTTGTAGCGACAGAATTGCCGTCGGCGTCAAGAATATTGACCGGCAGGCCTATCTTAAGGTCGGCTGCCCGCTCTGTGGGCACATAGATGTAGGCTTCGAGATCGGTATTGGCGTCAAGCGTAGTCAGTAAGGTAGTAGGCGAAACGTAATCACCGATATGGACCGGGATGTCGCCGACCGTGGAATCAAAGGGAGCGACGAGGCGGTAGTAGCCTAACTCCCGCTTTTGCGTGGACGTGGTCGCCGAGGAAGACTCGTAGTCGGCTTTAGAGTTGCGAAAATTTTGGAGCGCCTGATCGTAGGCATCGCGTGAGGTGATGCCGGCCTCGAATAATTTGCGCTGGCGCTCTACTTGAGACTGGTTGTATTCGTAGACAGCAAATTTTTGCTGTTCCGTGGCTGAGGCGGAGTCGAGAGTAGCGCGCTGCTTGATCGGGTCGATCTCCATCAAAACCTGACCCTTCACAACATGCTGGCCGGAGTGAACTTCGATATTGGTTAGATTTCCGTCAACCTGGGGGTTGATATTGGCTGTGCGGCGGGATTTGATCGTTGCGACATATGTGTCGCCCTGCGGTACCGACGTAGAAGTAACAGTTAAGGTCTGCACAGGCAGACCGCCGGGCGGTAAGGTAAATCCTCCCCCCGCCGCAGCTTTCGCTTTCGGCTTGCAGGCAACAAGTGGTCCCAGCAGAACAAGGCAAACAAGTGCAGCAAAGGTAGAACGTTGTCGAGATGTCACACATAACCTCTTGAGGTCGATTCGGCCGGGATGCCGACCCAGCGCGGTGCCATGTCACTAGCGGCCGCTTCCCGGTTGCTTAACCCGGATCGCCTACTTAGATGTTTCTGAAATCTTTCGGCTGCAAAAGTATTGGATAGGGGGAAACATCCTGTACAGTGTGCCGGCCGGCACAGCCGGTCCTGATTTCAAAGAAAAGCTACAGACTGCACGCCTGCCACATCAAATGCCTTACGGCAGCGGATGTTTTTGCAGGCGGTCTTATCATCACGCCGTACCATATAGGACTGCGCCTTGGCAAAGCGGGCACGGTCGCGCTCATCGGCACCGCGGCCCAGTTGTGCCTTTTTGCGCCTCACCAGCCAGCCCAGCTGGTACTCGTCAGCTTTGCCGCAAAATGGGCAGGTCATCATATGGGTCCGCTGCTCCGGTTTTTCGTCGAAAAAATCGCGTTCTTCCACTCGTCTCTCCTTCTAAACTTGAAGCTCCATTATCCCGCACTTCACGGGGAGGAAGGAGCGGGCATCATGGCGAGGAAGCGCAAGAGGGTGTTCAGCACTGTCAAGGCAGTCAAAGCCAATGCTCGCATCAAGGTAGGCCAGCCGAAGCCAGCCAGGATTTTTGCGCAAAAATCGCCGTCCGGCGCGTCGGAGGAGCATAAAACGGTCTTACTCAAGACACTAAATACCGAGAACAATGATCTTTAGAGAGAGCCTTGGGGAACTTTGGTGTCTCTGCCTGTCTGTTGCGGCAGCGTAGACTAGCTATAGGGATTAGGCTTTCGGCAGGCTTCAAGGGCTGCGACTAGACTCGGAAAAAGAGGAATGATGCGCTCACAGTTGGTGTATGCCGCCGGGATCAAGATGGAAAACCGGTATCTTCTCGCAGTTGTCACCATGCTTGCCGTGCGCAAGTTGCACATCGTCTCTACACGTACCGAAGACACAGCCAACCATGTTTTCTCAGAACTTGCCGCAGGCCGGGCGCTCGATGTAACCATGCCTGATCTAAAGCCCCAGGCGCTTATTGAGCCGCTTTTGCTTCCTGTCGGCGCTTAACTTTCTCCCCCGCGTTGACTTTACCTTCCCAATCTCATAATCTGTGACTCTTGCACATCCATATGCCTGCCTTGCAGGCGTATGGATGTTTGAACTCCTGTAAGTCTGTTTCCAAAAACATTTCGGGAGCGGCATCCTACAGTGGAGAGTTCATTTTCCTACGGTTGTTCGAGCAGCAGGCCGGTACAGACGCCCCTCCGGGATCGTTCCATACCAAAAAGTTTTGTCACTGTAATGCGATTTGTCGTCAGTGTTGTGAGGGAATACGAGATGTCTACATTTATACCGAGTGCGCTTGAGATCGAACGCAAATGGTTTGTAGTTGATGCCACGGGCAAGACCGTGGGTCGACTTGCAACTGAGGCGGCCAGCATCCTGGCAGGCAAGCGCAATCCCAAGTATGTGCCCTATATCGATATGGGCGACCATGTCATTGTGCTAAATGCTGAAAAGGTCCGCCTGACCGGGCTTAAGTCTGAGAAGAAGGTCTACCGCCGTTACACCGGCTTTCCCGGCGGTCTGCGTGAAGAATCTTTCCTGCGTTTATTGAAGCGGCGTCCGGAAAAAATCATCGAGGAAGCTATACAGGGCATGCTGCCGAAGACCAAGATGGGCCGCCAGATGGCTACCAAGCTCAAGGTCTATCGCGACGACAAGCATCCGCATCAGGCGCAGCAGCCGCAAGTACTTGAAATCAATACCAATCTTGGCAAGAACAGGGGCTATCAGCATGGCTAATCTGGTGCAGTACTACGGGACGGGCCGCCGCAAGTCGGCAATTGCCCGTGTATTCCTCCGTCCCGGCAACGGCGGCTTTACGGTCAACAAGAAGCAGCATGACATTTATTTTGTAACGGAACAGCAGAGAATCGCCGCGAAGCGTCCGCTGACTTTGACAGAACTTACTGCCAACTTCGACGTAGTCACAACCGTGCGTGGCGGCGGCGTATGTGCGCAAGCCGATGCCATCAAGATGGGTATCTCGCGGGCGCTGCTTGAGTTCAACCTGGAGTTGCGTCCCATGCTCAAGGCAGATGGCTTGCTGACCCGCGATGCGCGTATCAAGGAGCGTAAGAAGTACGGTCAGAAGGGCGCACGAGCACGTTTCCAGTTCTCCAAGCGCTAGATCTCAACATGGCGCGTATATCTTTTATCGAGTTGCCATCCAATCGGATGGCGGCTTCTGAATACTTCTTCGCTGAAGCGTTCGGCTGGCGGATGACCGACTTCGGTCCGACCTATCGCAGCACAATGACTGGTGATGTTGACCTCGGCTTGCAGGCAGATACAAGTGAGGCGACGAAGGCTCCGCTGACGGTTATCACAGTGGATGATCTCCAAACCACTTATGCGAAGGTGCTTACAGCTGGCGGACAGATCAGTAAGGAAACATTCAGCTTCCCGGGCGGCAGGCGGTTTCACTTTCTGGACCCGAGCGGGAACGAGTTGGCGGCAATGCAGGTAGACCAGGCTTAAGGCATCAAAATACCGGAAGTGATTCTCCCATCAATGGGAATCAATCCTGAATTACGATTCGGGATGCAACTTACATAAGGAGGCTGTTTGGCAACTATCACCATGAAGGAACTGCTTGAGGCAGGCGTCCACTTTGGACATCAGACCAAGCGTTGGGACCCGCGCATGAAGGAGTACATCTTCGGCGAGCGCAATGGGATTTACATCATCGACCTACAGAAAACCTTGAAGATGTTTAAGGAAGCATCGAAATATGTGACCGATCTAACAGCCACGGGTAAGGTCATCTTGTTTGTCGGCACCAAGCGCCAGGCGCAAGATGCCGTTGCTGAAGAGGCAAATCGCTGCGGGATGTTCTACATTAACCAACGTTGGCTTGGCGGTTTGCTGACCAACTGGGTTACGGTGCAGAAGTCTGTCAAGCGGCTCCAGGAACTGGATGAGATGGCGACTGATGGCCGCTATGAACTGCTAACCAAGAAGGAAGTTATCAAGCTGGAGCGCGAGCGCAAGCATCTTCAGGCGAACTTAGCCGGCATCAAGAATATGAAGCGGCTGCCTGATGCCCTGTTTATTGTTGATTCGAATGCAGAGGGTATTGCTGTTAAGGAAGCTCGCAAGCTCGGCATTCCTGTTGTTGCCGTGGTTGATACAAACTGCGATCCGACTGTGGTTGACTATGTGATTCCGGGTAATGATGATGCTTTGCGCGCGATCCGCCTGTTCACCTCCAAGATTTCGGATTCCGTGATCGAGGGTGTACAGATGGCAAACGACAAGCAGTTTATGGATGTCGCCGGTGTTTCATCAGAAGCACAATTTACGCCGGAAACTTTTGAAGCTGGTTCTCTTGAATCCGGTTCCGATACACCTCCTGTAGAGGAGGAGCCGGAGGCTGAGGTCGATCTTGAGTCTGCTCTCGGCGGCGGCATCCGCAAGGCACCGGCAGGTGTCGGCGTAATTACAGAGCCTGAAGTCATTGAAGGCACTGTTTAGATAGGGTGATTCTTGGTCTGCATAGAGTGGCGTGGGCCGTCCGGCACCACGCCATCGCTGCGTATGGATGCATAGCAACGTCGCCTTGCGCGGCGTACATGGAGAAGCGAAGGTGGCAGCAGTGAGTGAGAAAATCGACGCAAAATTGGTTAAGGAGCTTCGCGAGAAAAGCGGTGCACCCATGGGCGACTGCCTCAAGAGCCTGCAGGAAGCTAAAGGCGATATGGAAGCGGCTTTTATCATTCTGCGCAAGCGCGGCATGGCATCAGCGGCCAAAAAGGCCTCACGCGGCACAAATGAGGGTGCGGTTGGGACCTATATTCATGCCGGCGGCAAAATCGGCGTGTTGCTTGAGGTAAATTGCGAGTCGGACTTCGTAGCTCGTACCGAAGATTTTCAAGACTTGTTGAAAGATATCGCAATGCACATTGCCGCGACGGACCCGCGCTATGTTCGCCGAGAAGACGTGACCGAAGCCGACCTTGCCCGCGAGAAGGACGTCTACCGCGCTCAGGCTGCCGAGACCGGCAAGCCCGCACCGGTTATTGAAAAGATCGTTGAAGGTAAGATGACCAAGTTTTATGAAGAGTTCTGCCTGCTGGACCAGCCGTTTATCAAGGAGCAGTCACTTTCCATTAAGGAGATGATCGCGCAAAAGGTCGGTAAACTTGGCGAGAACATTACTGTGCGCCGCTTTGCCCGCTTCAAGGTCGGTGACCCCGTTTGGACTGTTGCGCAGGTTAAGGCAGAGGACTTGCCGACAGCGTCAGAATAGTTCTAATTATGACAAAGAAGCCCGGCTCACGAGCCGGGCTTCTTTGTAGTTTCCTTTAATAATGTCTTATTGAGCGCTTCTAGAGCGCTGTACATACGCACTACTTAAGACACTAGCGTCTAGTTAATTGCTGCTCCAAGCGTCACGTGAACGCGATGCTGATACCAGTGAAGTCGTTTGCAAGTGTTGTAGTTGTAACGCAAATTGCAGCGCTGCTAGAAACGGACTGCATCCCACACAATAGGAACTTTCTCATGGCTGCCATCCTTCGCGCTGCGTTCGGCTATTTCTTCCTGGTTTTCATGATCCGCATCGTCGGCCGTCGTCCCGGCAAGCAGATGAACCCCTTTGAATTTGTACTGATCTTTTTTATAGGCGGGCTTGCGCTTACTTTTACCGTGGCAGATGACCGCTCACTTACCAACGCTTTTACGCAAATCATCACCATAGCCCTGGCCCACCTGTTTGTAGTCATGCTACGGCAATCTTCGAACCGCATTGCAAGGCTGCTGGACGGAACGCCGCTCATTCTGATGGAGAACGGCCGGTGGCATCAGGAGGTAATGCAGGGCATGCTGATCGGGGAAGATGATGTCATGACTGCGGCACGTGACAAGGGTATCTCCTCGTTCGACGGCATTTCCTATGCAGTGCTGGAACGCAATGGTGAGATTACAATTGCCGGCATCGAAGAGTAAACGAGGACTCACAAAGCCATGGAAACGCCCATAGCACCGATTGATGATTCAGTCGCCAAGGTCAGCAACGACGTTGCCGTTGGTGAAGATCTGGCGTTTCAACGTCGCTGGTGGCGCTTTGAAAGAGCAGTCTGGATCGTTTTCGGCATTATCGTGCTGCTCGACCTTGCCGGAGTTTTCGGCCGCGGCCCAGCCGCAAACGCTCATAAGGAAACTGCGGATGGAGCCATGCAGCTACAGTATGAGCGCATTGAACGCTTCAGCACTCCATCCATCCTTAGCATCCACTTTGGTGAGAATGCCGTTCGAAATGGTACTATCAAGCTCTGGGTCAGTGATTCTATCGTCAAAACCCTCGGGAACCAGCGCATCATTCCATCCCCTGCTACATCGATGACTATCGATGGCGGACTTCTCTATACCTTCCCGTCGGGCGCACATCCCAACTCTATCGAGTTTGCCCTGCAACCGGCCCGGCCCGGCTTCTCCCATTTCACAATCCGCCTCGTTCCGGACGGTGATCCGCAGCACCCCATGAACTCCATCACAGCCGGTGTCTTTGTCATGCCGTAATACCAGCAGAGGAAAAGGTGTATGTACACGATCCTCCATGCCATTCTTGGCTACTTCTTTCTTCTCTTCGTAGTGCGCGTTCTCTCCCGCAGACCCGGTGGGCAACTCACACCATTTGAGTTTGTCATTGTGTTTCTTATCGGCGGTTTGATTATTCTCGCTACGGTCGGCGACGACAAATCGATTACCAACTGCGTTTGCGCCATTATCACCATCGGCCTCATGCACCGCATCACGGCCAGGGTACGAGCGAAATCCACACGGTTTGGAACCGCTATTGACGGGTCTCCACTCATTCTGAGAAAAGATGGGGAGTGGCAGCGCGAAACCATGCAAAGGATGCGCCTCGACGATGAAGATGTCATGGCAGTCGGACGTAGTAAAGGTATCCGCAGCCTGGCCGGTATGAAGTACGCCATCCTGGAGCGTGTCGGTACCATCAGCATCATTCCCTCAGAGAATAAGGCCGAAGCTAACAAGCAGTCGCAGGAAGCATCCCTCAGCTCCCTGCCCGTTGAAACACAAACAGAAAAGAGGGACGGCGAGTAATGGCAAGTGGGCAGGGTGAGCGCACCATAGAAACTCTGGTGCCGGCGCGGATGGACCGCCTGCCTTTCAGCCGCTGGCATGTGCGCATCGTACTGGCGCTGGGCAGCTCCTGGATTCTTGACGGCCTGCAAGTCACGTTGGCCGGGTCGCTGGCAGGTATTCTTGAGGATAAGCGGGGACTCTCACTCTCCGCGCCGCAGGTTACCGCCGGGGCTACTACATACCTTGCCGGGGCTGTGCTAGGAGCACTGTTTTTCGGCTATCTGACAGACCGGCTGGGCCGCCGCAAGCTGTTTCTAGTCACACTTGCCACCTATTCGCTAGCCACACTCGCCACGGCTCTGTCATGGAACTTTGCAAGCTTTGCACTATTTCGAGCGTTCACCGGCTTCGGCATCGGCGGCGAGTACGCCGCAATCAACTCCGCTGTCGATGAGCTGATCCCCGGCAAGGTGCGCGGCACAGTGGACCTGATTGTGAACGCGACCTTCTGGCTGGGTGCGATCCTGGGTTCGCTGGCCTCGTTCAAGCTGCTCGACGGCAGCATTCTGCCCATACACATCGGTTGGCGCGTGGCATTCTCAATAGCCGCTTTGCTGGGTGCGGGTGTACTGCTGTTGCGGTTGAAAGTGCCGGAGAGCCCGCGCTGGCTTATGCTGCGCGGGCGCAAGGAAGAAGCTGAAGCCATTGTTTCCGGCATTGAAGCAACAATCCGCAAGAGCGGCAAACAACTGCCGGAGCCGCAAGGACCGCCCATGCGCATTGCTGTGCGTGACTACACGCCCTGGGGCGACGTTTTCGGCAACATGCTGGGCGACAATCGCATGCGGTCGTTTCTGGCGTTAGTGCTCATGGTGGGGCAGAGCTTCTTTTTCAATTCCGTTTTCTTCACTTACGGCTTGATCGTGAAGAGCTTTTATGGCGTCAGCGACACGCGCCTGCCGTTGCACTTATTACCGTTTGCACTGGGCAGTTTTCTAGGGCCCATCCTGCTGGGACCGCTGTTCGACCGCTGGGGTCGCAAGCCTATGATTGCGGTCACATACGGCGTTTCCGGCCTGATGCTGCTTGCGGTCATCTACCCGTTTGTCCATGGGCTGCTTACAGCAGATACGCTCGATTTGTGCTTCAGCGCCATATTTTTTGTCGCTTCTTCTGCCGCAAGCGCAGCGTATCTCACAGTCAGCGAAATTTTCCCACTTGAGATTCGTGCGTTTGCCATTGCTATCTTCTACGCTCTGGGCACCCTTGCCGGGGGTGTGGCCGCACCCATATTCTTTGGCGAACTGATTGCTTCCGGCTCGCGTGCGCATGTGGCCTGGGGCTACGCGCTTGGTGCCACGCTCATGGTACTGGGTGCGGTATGTGAGCTGGCGATCGGTGTGGAGGCGGCGGGGCAATCGCTTGAGTCTGTGTCGAAGCCGCTGCAAAGCCGTTAATAGTCGTGGCTTAATGGACTGCGCCAAATTTTATCTCGTTGCGTCTCAGTTCCTCGTATGGCTACTTCGAGTTCAGCCCGCTTGTACCGGATTCTGAGATCATCGGGTCGAGTAGAGCGCGGTCGTTGTTCCTGACGTTGCCGACACGAGCACTTACAGGCCATGCTTTCATCGCTTCCGCATCGTAGGGTCGTAGCAGATCGACCGGCAGATGGGAAGGTTCGGCGGGTTGCAGCCAGCGCGCGTAGTCAGAGGGTTTTAGAATTACCGGCATGCGGGTGTGGATCGGCTCCATCAGCGCATTTGCGTCTGTCGTGATAACGGAGAAGGTTTCGAGCAGCTCCGCTTCATGCTTCCATGTCTCCCATATTCCGGCAAAAGCATAGGGCTCGTCATTTTCTAAGCCGATGGCGAAAGGCTGCTTTTCCTTGGAGCTTAGCTTTTGCCACTCGTAGAAATTATCTGCCGGGACGAGGCAGCGCCGCCGCTTGATGGCTTCACGAAAGGCAGGCTTTCCCGTGATCTCCTCAGCGCGCGCATTGAAGGTTGCGTAGCTGGCTTTTGCATCCTTGGCCCAGAACGGCACGAGCCCCCAGCGCATCAGCTTCAGCTCGCGCTCGCCCTCCGCATCCAGCCGAACTACCGGCTGAAAGGTTTGGGGCGCGACGTTGTAGCTGGGAAAGAAGTCCGGAGCCTCCTCCACCTCGAAATAATCCATTACTGCTTCCCGCTCCGACGTTCTACTGTATCGTCCGCACATATTTTGCCTTTTCCTTCATACGGCGTAGCCCTCGACGTTGAAGGGACGCCGCAGGCTCACGCAGGTTTACGTCACTAGGATTCTTTGCCAAACCCATCAAGTGTTTTGCACCTGTAAAGGCCATGTTGCTTTTCGAACAAAGTCTCCATTTCCTGGCGTATATTCGATGCGTCGGGCCAAGCCTCTGCAACCTTGTAACAGACCAGTCAAGGCCGCAGCCGATGGATCACAGCCCTTCTGGAGAGCACCATGCATCGTATTGCGCCCCCGCTTGTCCCGCTTACAGCCATGGCTCTCCTGGCAATTTCCACATCGACCGGCGCACAAACGCCTGAGTCCTCCCAAACGCAAGCCACGGAAAGCCAGATCGTGCGACTCAGTCTGGTAGAGGGCGACGTTCGCGTTTCTCGCGGCAAGGCAGCCGAGCATGCCGGCGGCGGCGTGTGGGGAGAAGCCGCCAAAAACCTGCCCATCGAGTCAGGCTTCAGCCTGGTAACCGGCACAGGCCGTGCCGAGATCGAGTTTGAGGATACTTCGACCGTATACCTAGGTGAGAACTCGGTGCTGCTTTTTAACCAGCTCACCACTGCCGGCAATGTTCCCCAGTCTGAGCTGACACTGGTGAGCGGCACAGCGACGCTGCATGTGCGACCTGCGGTTCCAGGCGAGAGCTTTAGCCTCACCACGCCCAATGCGCGCCTTAGCACCGGCTACGGCGCAGCGCTATTTACGAGAGTTGACAGTTACCTTGATGCCACGGAGGTCACGCCGCAAGAGGACATCTCTGTCCATGTAGATAGCCCGACGGCTACAAAGCTCATCGTGGGCCAGACTACTACCTACTATGCCGACCGTCGTATCGTGAACGGTGGGGCAAGCCGTGGCGAGCTGACAGCATGGGATGCATGGGCTGCCAAGCGTTTGGCTGCGCGATCCGCTGCCATGTCCGCTACCTTGAAGGAGTCAGGGCTCGCAACACCCATACCGGGCTTGGCGGAACTGAAGGGAAAGGGAACCTTTTTTGACTGCGCGCCCTATGGTACTTGCTGGCAACCGAACGGAGGTTGGTCAGGGCAGGAGAAACCGGCGGCACCGCCTACGACACAACCTGCAATAGAAGGGGCGAGTTACCGGACGTTAGGGCAATCATGGCGGCAGATAGGGTGGCAAACAGGCGCTCCAAAGGTGCGCCTGCTACAGGCGGCGCAGTTCCAGACCGGATTCTCCGGCAGCGGTCCCGATCAGGGTTTGAACGGGTTTGACGATGAGTTTGCAGGGAGTTTCTTCCCCTGTTCACCGTACCAGTTTCAGCGGTTCGGCAGTCAGCTGGACCTGTTCGGAGGCGGGTTCGGCCTTGGCTCCTACGATTGGGCTCTGTGCCATGCGGGTAGCTGGATTCAGCGGCAGAACCAATATGTATGGGTTGCCGGTTTGCAGTTGCACCGTCGCTCCCCGGTGAGCTGGGTCAAGTACGGACATACAACTGCTTACGTTCCCATTCATCCCAGCGATGTCGCAGGCCGGCCTCCGCTAAACCTGCAGCATGGCGTATTTACGTTCAATGGAAAACAAGGTGAGTCTGTCCAGAGGGTTGCTTTTAGTCCAGCTACACCGGTCAAAGTTCTCGACTCCGGTCCCAAGCAGTTTCGCAGTGCGTTCTACACTCCGCTACAACCAGCCGCCGCACCCCAGCCGATAGCGCATATAGCCGGTCCGGCTCCATCGAGTATTGCGGCGGGTAAGCAGCTCGCAAGCAGGCCGGTTGGCACCCCCATTACGTTTGACCATAAGACACAAAGCTTTGTCATGGTGCGGCCACTGGTTGTCGGCGGTCAAACCGCGATGGCGACGCAGCGCTTTGGCGGGCAGGTGGAGGCGGCCGGAAACGGTACCCGGTCTGGAGCCATCAGCACAGTTGCCTCAAGTCATGCGTCGCCGACTTCATCCAGTGCAGTGGTATCGTCGGGTGTTTCGAGGTCTGCCGCCGTCGGAGCTTCCGGTGGTGGAGCGTCGCATGCTAGCGCCGGTGGTAGCGCTCACCATTAAGAGCAGGGTCGTGTCGTGTCAGGGGAGAAAACCGCATCATCTCAGCAGGTATGTGCAAATGTAAAACCAATGTCTAGTGTCATCCTGAGCGAAGCGCAGCGGAGTCGAAAGACCTGCTTGACTTAAGCCATGGCACAAAAGTAAAAGGCGAAAGCAGATCCTTCGGCTTCGCTCAGGATGACACCTTTTTGCTTGTTTTCGATCTTGCTAAATAGCCGGATCATCGCTCACCACTTGAGCAGCACCAGCTGCGAGCAGAAACCTGGACCCATGGCTGCCAGAATGCCGTAGCTACCCGGTGCGGGTCGGCGCTCGCGGATGGTGTCCTCAAGCACGAACAGGACCGATGCTGACGACAGGTTGCCGACTTTGCGCAGTGACTCCCAGGAAAGCGCACACTCTTCGCGCGACACACCCGCACCTTCTGCCATGGCTTCGAGCACTTTAGGGCCGCCGGTGTGCAGCACCCAGGACGTGATTTGATCTCGATGGAGACCATTAGCCGCAAGGAAGTCCGCAAGATTAGGCGCGAGGTATTTGCGGATGATCGCAGGCACTTCCGGTGATAACACCAGGCTGAATCCCTTCTCGCCAATGTCCCAGCCCATCGCGTCTTCCGTGTTCGGGTAGAAATTTGAAGCTGCGGCGACAACGCTGGGACCAGCCGGCTTAGGCAGGTTGACGTTGTCCCCGGCAACGATCACTGCTGCGGCTCCGTCGCCGAACAGGCCGGTAGCGATGAAATTGGCGACCGAAAGATCGCCGCGCTGCCAGGTCAGTGAGCACAGCTCGACCGAAAGCAGGACGGCGATTTTGTCCGGGTACGCTTTGACATAATCATGTGCCTGCGCAATGCCGGAAGCCCCGGCGACGCAGCCCAGGCCGAAGATGGGGGTGCGGCGCACGTCGCCCGGTAGGCCCATGCGGTTGCATAGGTGCGCGTCCAGCGAGGGGCTTACCACGCCAGTGACAGTCACCGTGAGCAGGGCACCGATGTCTTCCTTCTGGAGCCCGGCTTTCTGAAGCGCGATGCAAATTGCCTGTTCACCCAGTTCCTCCGCTACCCGCAGCCAGGCTGCATTAGCTTGGCCCCAGCGCTCCAATTGGCGGTACTCGCCTAAAGGCAATGCAAAGTACCGGCCGTCCACACCGACTCTTTGATGGAAGCGTTGCAGCACGGCAGGGGTTTCAAGCTCATCACCCCAGTACGTGACGAGTTCTTCATAAATCTGCTGCTGGGTGTAGTAGCGCGGCGGCAGGGCAGAAGCGACAGCTGCAATTTGACTCAAATGTTGCTCCTATGAACACATGCTTACAATGAGCATCTGAGGACTGTATGCCACAGATTAGCTACTTGTAAGAGTGCTATGAGGCCCAAATCGTTACCGCAAGACGGCAAAGAAATTTACGACGCATGCTGACACGGTGACCAGTAGCTGCCGCTATGGAGTGCAGCTCCGCAAAGGAGTAGGCCTGCCGTATGGAAACTGGACCATCATGCCTGGAAATGCGGCTTGGATCAAACAGTGAAAACAATCTAGCGAGAGTGTAGTGAAGCCGGGTTCGCTCCATGTCATTGATGACCACTGCGACACGCGCTACTCGCAAAGCCTCGCGCAGGTAGGTTGCGCCCTCTTCGGGGCTCAAATGGTGGAAGAACAGGCAGCAGCTCACTACATCGACGCTTTTGTCTGGCAGAGGAATGGCAAGCGCATCGCCCTGAAGCATCTCCGGCTGCGGCAAATCCACAGGCCATTCGGGCGGCAGGTGGCTGGTCTGGCGGTCGAGCAGCGTGGCATGAATGGTGACCGGGCTTGGCTGCCGCCGCCGGAGCGACAGGGCTGTAAAAGCCAGCACCCCGGCAAGACCCGCCGCGACTTCAAGCACTTGGAGCTCCGTACGGGTGCCGGCGGCCTCACCCAGCAGCTGCCGGTGTACACGGTTGCCGCCGAACCACCGGTTGACAAACTGGATGGAACGCAGAGCGCTGAGGACTTCAGCTGAGGTGCCGTTGTCATCGTCGAGCCATTCTTCCGCTGCTTTTCGTTCGAAGCCCACACAACTCCTTCCCTCGTATCGAGAGGCTGTCTCAAAATAAGAATTCTTGTCTTTTTGCGCCTGAGGCGTAGTCTGGGCCGCCGCAGGGGATGCGATACTCGGAGCTAATGTACAAGCGTGTAGTGCTTAAGTTATCAGGGGAAGCGCTGGCTGCAGGCCGGGGCTTCGGCGTAGACGTAACCCGTGTGCACGAAGTAGCCAGGGAAGTGGCCGATGTGCGCGAGAGCGGCGTAGAAGTAGCTATCGTCGTGGGCGGCGGTAACTTCTTTCGCGGTGTGGCCGAACAGGCCAAAAACATGGATCGCGTCTCCGCCGACAATATGGGCATGCTGGCAACCGTGATCAACTCACTAGCCCTTCAGGACGCGATTGAGAAGACCGGCACCCATTGTCGCGTGATGTCCGCTATCCAGATGCACCAGGTATGCGAGCCCTACATCCGTCGTCGCGCGGTGCGGCACCTGGAGAAGGGGCGCGTGGTGGTATTTGCCGCAGGCACCGGCAACCCGTACTTTTCAACGGATACGGCGGCTTCGCTGCGAGCCATGGAAATTCGCGCCGATGTGCTGCTGAAGGGTACCAAGGTAGACGGCATCTACAGCGCCGACCCGGTGCTTGATAAAACCGCAACAAAATTTCAAGAGATTACCTACATGGAAATTATGCGGCTCGGGTTAAAGGTGATGGACATGACCGCGGTGAGCCTTTGCAAAGACAACAACATGCCGATGATCATCTTCAACATGAACCAGGCCGGCAACATCCGCAGGGTGATCGCGGGGGAGACGATCGGCTCGCTGGTGACCGCCTGAAAGAGGCCGCACCTCTAGCCCCGCATGATGATGATCCTTCGGCCGCGATGCCCGGCGAAGGCCCCGCGAAACCTGCCGGGGCAAGCCGCAGCCGGCTGCCGGCGCTTACCGGGCTGCGTGCTTTTGCCGCCTGCAATATCGTTTTCTTCCACTTCTCAGACCCGAAATGGTTCGGGCCGTTCGCGCCGATCGTTGATAATGGCTACACGGCGGTTTCGTTCTTTCTGCTGTTGTCCGGCTTCATCCTCTCGTACAACTACAGCGCGCGCTCCGGTAGGGGCGAGCTGGTGCACTGGCGCTTCTGGGTAGCACGGCTCTCGCGGCTGTACCCGGTGTACCTGTTTGCGCTGCTTATCTCGCTTGGCGCACTGCACGGGGAGTGGCCGGTGCGCACCCATGGGGCGTACTACACCGGCATCGTGCTGACCCTGCTGCTGCTGCAAGGCTGGATTCCGAGCCTGGCTACCTTCTGGAATACACCGGCATGGACCATGTCGACCGAGGCATTTTTCTACCTTGTGTTTCCATTTGCCGTGCGCTGGCGGCGACCGCAAACCAACCGGGGCACGGTGACACTGCTGGCATTGCTATGGGGGTGCGGCATGGCGCTGCCGCTGCTTTACATGTATTTAAGGCCTGACGGCAACCCGCACCCCGACCGGTACACAACAGGCTTCTGGGTGCAGGCGCTAAAGTTCAGCCCGCCGCCGCACTTACCTTCGTTTTTATTCGGCATGGTGCTGGCGGACCTGGACGGACGGTTGCGGCGCATCGGCTGGCAGCGGCTACTGTTAGGCCTGTGCGGCGTGGGCGGTGTGTACACCGTGTTGAGCTTCGGCGACCGCATGCCGTACGTGCTAATGCATGACGGCCTGCTGATGCCGTTGTTCGGCTGCGCCATTCTGGGGCTGGCTGGAGAAAATTCACTGGCGAGCTTCTTCAGCTTTGCGCCGTTTGTCGCGCTGGGGCAGGCGAGTTACTGCATGTACATTCTGCACTTCAACTTGTGGCAGCTGATCCATACTTCCGGCCTGCTTGCAAAAACCGGGCTGGTGCGCTTCGACCCCTGGGCCAGCTACTGCCTGCTGGCGGCGGGAGCCGGTGCGGCTCTGGTGCTGATTCAGCTGCCATCGCAGAGGAAGATACGTAAACTGTTGGCGTAATGAGACTGCTTTAACTTAAATTAAGAAGGCCCGCGCTTTCGCGCGAGCCTTCTGCTGTAAACCATTACACGCTTAACCGGCAGTGTTAGAAGGCTGAATCACGGCATGGTTGCCATGCTGCGTTG
>CAXSHS010000014.1:0-42810 GCA_964237325.1 uncultured Acidobacteriaceae bacterium
CCCGACATCCATTGCGCCTGGCGCGGTTCGGCGCGCTTGCGGCTATGCCGGCGCGGCTGCTGGCGTGTACGGCGTTTCGTACGGAACGAGCCCGGGCCATGTTTGCAGGGCTGGCCGGGCACTCATTCCAATCACTTGATGCACCGTTTTCCTCGGCTATCGCGCTGGTGCTGGGTGCGGCGGCGCATACGGTTGGCTGGCCCATTCCACAGGGCGGTTCAAGCACCATTACACAGGCGCTCCAGGGAGCGCTGATGGCAGCAGGCGGTACCTTGCGCATGACTTCACCGGTAACTTCCGTGAATGAGTTCGGACGCAACTACCCAGACGATGCCATTGTGCTATGCGACACGACGCCGGCAAAGCTAGCAGCACTGGCAGGGCAAAGACTCCCGATGATGTATGCAAATAAACTACGTCGGTTCCGCCCTGGACCGGGAGCCTTCAAGCTCGATTACGCGCTCAGCGAGCCGATCCCGTGGGCAGCTCCGGCTTGCCGTCGCGCGGGCACAATTCATCTCGGCGGCACGCTGGCGGAGATTACCCGCAGCGAGCGAACCATGCTGCGCGGGCGGGTACCCCGTCAGCCTTACATATTGCTGGCTCAGCCGACGCTTGCCGACCCCACACGCGCCCCTGCCGGCAAGCATATAGCTTGGGCGTACTGCCATGTGCCTTGGAGTACGCGCGAAGACGCGACCGAGCAGATCGAGGCGCAGATTGAGCGTTTCGCACCGGGTTTTCGAGAGTGTGTGCTGGCGCGCAGCGTAAGCGGACCCACGCGCCTGGAAGAGCTGGATGCCAACCTGCGCGGCGGTGACGTAAGCGGCGGCGCAATGGATGTAGTTCAACTGCTGCTACGGCCTACCTGGCAGGGCTACAGCACGCCCGACCCGCGGCTATTTCTCTGCTCGTCCTCCACTCCGCCCGGCGGGGGCGTACATGGCATGTGCGGGTACCACGCGGCGCAAGCGGCGCTGCGGCGTTGGTGAATGCTACTCGCTTTGCGCCAGCACGGCTTGCAGAACTTCCGGCTCCAACTGTTGCGGGCGGGTGACTACCCATGGGTCATGGGCCAAACGGTTGCGCCACTCGCTGAAGTTCGCCACGGCAAAGACCGGCGGTCCGCTCCCAAGCTCGTCCCAGCCCAGCGGCACCGCAACGCGCATACCTGCCCTTGCACGCGGCGACCATGGTGCGACTGCTGTCGAGCCGCGCTCGTTCCGCATCCAGTCCAGGAAGATGCGTCCCTTACGCGCTGCCTTGGTCATCTTGATGAGATAGAGTTTGGGCGCGCTGCTCTCAATAGCGGCGGCGATCCCGCGCGCAAAACGCCTAAACTCCGGCCATTCCACCGAGGGTTCCAGCGGCACAACGATGTGCAGCCCCTTACCGCCGGTGGTCTTCACCCAAGCCTCCAGCTGCAAATCCTTCAGGAACGCACGGATGGTCAGCGCACTTTCCACCAGTGTCGCCCATGGAATGGCTGCATCCGGGTCAAGATCCAGAATGAGCTGGTCCGGCTGCTCCAGCGCCTCGGCTTTCGAGCCCCAGGGATGCAGCTCAAGGACACCGAGCTGGGCAAGCGCGGCCAAAGCTTCGGATGAGCCCACAGTGATATACGGCTCACTATGCCCAGGGTTATCATGGTCCGGCACAGCCACAGACCCGAGGCTGGCAGGTAAACCTACGGCAGCATGTTTCTGAAAAAAACAAGGCTTGCCGGTGCCGTTCGGGCAGCGGACGATAGAGACCGGGCGCGCGGTAATGTGTGGGAGCATAACCGGCGCGACAGCGACAAGGTAGTCCGAGAGTTGCTGTTTTGTCGTGCGGCTGGCAGGGTCAAGAACCTTGTCCGGATGGGTCAGCCTCGCTGTTTTTCCTGCAGCCGGTAGCCGGGCCATGCGCACTGCCGGTTTGCTGCTCGTGCCGCGTGCTTCATCCTCAATCCTGTCAGCATGCAGCAGAGTGCCGGCCTCCTTCACCACCTGTGCAGCAGGCTTATCGGTCCGCATGCCCTGGAATGACGCATGGCGCAGCAGCCCATCCTCGGTCCAGGTTGCAAACTGGGCCTCGCACACAAGCTCCGGACGCACCCAGATTGAGCCCTTCTGTGCTTCCCGACTCACTGGTACCGCATAGGGTGGCTTAGCTTGTCGAAGTGACTCCAACTGCTTACGCAGGGCGCGGGCTGAAGCCTGCGAAAAGCCAGTCCCGCAGCGTCCGCAATATACCAGCGCGCCTTCGTGGTGACAGCCCAGCAGTAGTGAGCCCAGCCCTGACCCGCCATCCTTGGGCAGCGTAAAACCGGCAATTACAAACTCCTGCCGGTGCGTGCATTTGAGCTTCAGCCATGTATCCGAGCGGCCGCTGCTGTAAGGCGCGCTGCCCTGCTTGGCTAGAATGCCCTCCACACCAAGGCCGCAGGCATGTGCTAACACTTCCTTTGCATTTATCGCAAGATGCTGGCTGAACTGGACCTGAGGTGAAGCGAGTACTTCGACGAGCGGCTGCAGCAGAGCTTTGCGTGCCTCAAGGGACAGCCCGCGCAGGTTATAACCGTCCAGGTGCAGCAGGTCGAACACGAAATAGGTAAACGCCCGGAGATCACCCTTTTCAAAAGCTCCTTGCAGCTTGCTGAAGCTGCTTTTGCCCTCGCTGTCGAGCACCACCAGTTCGCCATCCAGCACAGCCTGTTCGACGGCAACCGCTTCAAGGGCTTTAGCGATAGGAGGTATGCGGTGGGTCCAGTCCAAGCCGGAGCGTGTAAATAGAGTGACCTGCCGCTTACCTCCTGTTGCCGATGTCAGATGCGCCTGGATTCGGTAGCCATCCAGCTTGAGCTCGTGCAGCCAACCCGTGCCGGGGGGAACTGAGTCGGACACGGAAGCGAGCTGGGGTGGGATGAAGGACGGCATGGCCTCAGTCGATGCACCTGTCAACTTCGCAGGTGAGGAGCTTTTCGCGACCGGCGCTTTGCTTCTTGCCGTCTTGCGAGCAGCTTGTTTCCCGGGAGGAATGGGCTTCTGCTCCTCTTTTACTTCGGGCGTGGTCACTCTGGATGCAGTCACCGACGGCATAGTGCCATGCAAGTGCGCGTCCTTAAGTTTTTGCGCCAGCCGCGAACGGTTCCCCGGTGCCTTGCCGTTTTCCGCCGGGTGCGAGTTCCAAACATGATCGTCTGCGTCTGCAATGGCAGCCAGGTCACGGCCGGTTACTACCGAGTCGGGCGCGGAGTCGGTAATGGTGGGCGCGCCCTCTTCGTTGCGCTCCCTGCCGTCGTGCTCCTTGATGAGCAACCAGTTCGGCTTAGACTCATTTGCAGCACGGCCACCCATGCGCACGAGCGTCCAACGGCCTTCAAGTTTATGGCCGTGCAGGGTGAACTTGAGCGACCCTTTCCGCAGCCCTTCGTCAAAGTCGGTGCCGGGTAGCGGCTCCCATGTGCCCTGGTCCCATAGCAGCACTGTGCCGCCGCCATACTGGCCCTTGGGGATAGTGCCTTCAAAGCCGCCATATTCCAGCGGGTGATCTTCCACCTGCACAGCCAGGCGCTTATCACGAGTGTTGTAGCTGGGACCTTTGGCGCAAGCCCAGCTCTTCAAAACGCCGCGCCAGCCCAGGCGAAAATCATAATGCAGCCGGGTGGCTGCATGCTTCTGTATGACAAATGGCAAGCCCTCTGCGGGGAGCCAATCCGCACCTGTACCGCCGCTCGGTTCCGCCGTCGTGCTGAAGTCGCGCATGGCGCGATACCGTGCTAACTGCTCGTCGACTTCATCTATCTTGTTATTGGCTGGAGCAGGTTTTGACTTCTTAACCATGCTTCCTCATACGTAGCCGGTCTGAACCAACCAAGCTAAAAGTGATGAATCCGCTCTTCCTCAACGACGATCGGTGCCGGGCGCGTGGAGGCCACCTCACGCTCCAGCGATCGCGTCACTAAATCGCGCGAGCCGAGGCCGACTGCAAGAGCAAGCGCGAACACGATGCCGCCGAACAGAATCCCGAAAGCAAGGTCCACAATGCGACCTCCAATGGAAAGGTGGTCCAGCACCATGGCAGAAGTCAATACCAGCACCAGCCACTTGACGCCGGTACCCAGCACGCGCGCGTACTGGAGGTTCATGTTGACGCCTGAAATCAGCACGGACCTGCCCAGTATGCGGGCGATCAACGTACCAACGAAGAACAGTATCAACGCGCCGACTACACGAGGCACATACGAGAACACGTACTCTGAAACGCCGGTAGAAGATGAGCCTGCCTCGAAAGCCGAGATGCCGACCAGGACGCCGATCAGCAGAACGCTCCAGAAGACAATCCGCGAAACCAGGCGCGAAGGCGAGTGCGTCCACTCCGACAGGTTTTCATGCTGCTCAAAGCGTGTGTCAAAGCGCAATGCGGCAAGTATGCGCTGCGCAATCCAGGCGAGCCCTGTCCCGATGCCCAAAAAGATGAGCAAAACTACTACGAAGGCGACAAGGCCGGGCAGCAGCATCACGATCTTGGTAATGACCCGCCCTATGGAATCCAGTAGCGACTGTGTAATCTGTTGCCCCATGGTGCTCCTCTCATTGCCTCCGGCGTAACGCCTCTAACAAATTTGCTGCGCCGGGTATTACGGGTTGAAGCGATCCGGCCAGCGCCAGCGCCGCACAAGGTAGGGCTTGCCCTCTTCAAAGGCGCGCGCCAGCCGCTCGGTGCGTACGTCCGCGTCAAACGCTGGGTCAGTGTTGGCCTCATTGATGAAGGAAGCTACCCAGCCCAGGTAGAGCGGCGTAAGCGCCCCTAACAGGTGGGTCCGGTTGATGGTGCGCAGGCGGTAGCCCATGGCAAAGTCGTAGAGGATGCGAACCCATAACTCGTCAGGCATGCGGAACTTCTCCGGTGCAAGCAGGGTCAGGCGCTTCAAGTCGAGCAAAGTAACCGGCGGCAATACCAAACCCCACACAGCCTGCAGGCTGCGCGCACCCAGGTTGAAAGACTTGATCATCGGCGAAAGGTCGATTTTGGCCGCTTCAGCCGCTGCGGCGTTCCGCGCCATACCGGAATGGACAAAGGCCGCATGCGGCGTAGGCCGTACCCGCTGCCATAGCGGCGCGTGTGTCTCCATTTCCGCAAACGTTGAACCCACAATCTGTGCAATTGCAGTGGAAAGATCAATTTCAGCAATCGGACTTGGATGGTCGATGCCAAGCGGCACCTCAACAACCCCTGCATCCATACCCGCAGCCACCGTAGTAGGCCATAGAATGGGCGTGACGCCGCCCTGCGTACGACCGGCAGCGATCATGGCAAGCCGCATGGCCAGTCTTTGAGACACGGCAAAGTCCGGTGCCAGGGGAAATCGGACTCGCCGGCCATATAACGCACGAGTGAGCGGGGCCAGAATGCTGCTGTTCAGCAGACCGTCAAACGGTCCGCGCGTATACTCGGCAACCGCCAGTTCTGCCTCTCGCGCATGTACCGGACTCACTAACCGCGAAAAAGCCTCCGGAGTCAGCGCAGCAAGGTCAGGATGCACTACCAGGATCACTTGTGCCTGCGTCTGCCCGGCAAGCGCCAGCAGCGCGCCTTGTGCCGCCGAAGCATGCGCCCAGGGAGAGTTGGTGCCCTCGGCAGTAGGTAGCGGGTAGGTCAGAATATCCAGCTGATCGTCTACCGCAGTCCGGGTATTGTCTGCACCGGGGTAGGCAAGAGTTAGCCGCAGGCCACCCAGTAACCCGGAAGCAACAAGCGCCTGCATGCGGCTCTGGATCTCATCTGTTTGTACAGAGCCGGAGATGCCGATAAAAAAGGTGGTGGAGCGCTGAATGGTGTCGGGCTGCCCGGCCTGATGAACTGGGTTTGGGGCAAGCTCGGACTGCGGGCGCTCGGTTAGGGACTCGGACATACTGGACTACTCCACCCTCATGCTAAAGCAGTTTTCCTGTTGCTGCGGAGTTGCGGTTTGACTTCGGCGGCGGCTTTCCTTTTGAATCGCAGCTCCACCCTCAAACAGCAGTCTGCTACACGGGATTGTGTGCAAGCTGCAAGATGCCGTTCAAAGGTATTCGGACCCAGGCAGGGCGGTTGTTGAGTTCATACACCAGCTCGTATAACGCCTTATCCAGCAGGTACACATCGAGTAACTGCCGGAAACCGGTGTCATCTGCGGGTGCAATGCTACTGCCGGCGATTGTTTTGCGGTAGGAGTCAAGAAAGTCGGATGAGACCGCAGCTTCCCACAGTCGTGCCCACGGCTCCAATGTTTCAAAGTCCTGCGGGCGACGGTTTGTGATGCGCGTCAGACCGGCGTAGGCGGCGTAAGAGAACGAACGCAGCATGCCTGCCACGTCTTTCATGGGCGACTGCATGGCACGGCGTTCTTCAAGCGGACGCGCAGGCTCCCCTTCGAAATCGAGCAGGATAAAGTCGCCCTTGGAACGCAGCACCTGGCCTAGATGGTAGTCGCCATGTACGCGAGTCCGTAGCGAGCCCGCTCCGACGCCGGACAGCACGGAAAACTTAGCCAGGATTGCGCGGCGCTGGCTCAGCAGCAGGCTGGCAAGCTCCACCGTGTTCTCCTCAGCTTCTTCGCCCAGCTTGGAGAGGCTTCCGCGTAGAACATCAAACGCTCGCGAGCCTTGAGCAGAAAGTTCGTCCTCCAACGCATGCAGGTCTTCAATTGTGGTGGATTGCGGTGCAAACGCCGGGTCGTCGGCAGGTTGCGCAAGTGCCAAATGCAGCTCCGCAGTGCGGCGGCCCAGTGTACAAGCAGCTTCCAGGTAGTATCCTGCGGCATCACGGGTGTGCAGCATTGCCGGTCCCCTGAGTTCTAGGGGTTTACCAGGTTGCGGCAGCTGGGCTTCCGGGAACTGCGAGGCTAGCGCGCCTTCGTAGTAGCGGGCCAGTTCCTCCAGCGTCCACTGCCAGCCGTCACCCTCGTTTTGCACCAGGCCTTGAAGCATAGCGATTGTCGCCGGTTCGCCTGCACCCGGAGGAGAATCTGCAGGCGTGTACTCAATCGAGCCCCCGAATGGTGCGATGTTTCTGAAGGCAGACTCCTCCGTCAGGTAGCGGCCGATCTCCGTATCGGGATTGGGCCCGAACTGCTGCCGTCGGAACAGCTTCATGATGAGACGATCACCGAAGAAGATGGAGGTGTTGCTCTGCTCGGCAGAGGAGCGACGCGGTGCCAAGTGGCCTTCCCCCCGCAAAGTCGTGAAGATCGAAGAAGGCACACCCCGCAGAGCACCCTTGCGCATCGGCAGCTCGCCCGATCGTCCGATCATGTCCAGCAGTGCAAGTGATGCATCGTCTGCGTACATGGCATCGGCCAGCACACCGCTGCGGCCCGGCGCAAGCACCGCACCGAGGACCGCATTTGGCGCGGCCTCGCGCAGTACGTCTGCCGCTTCGTTGAATACCAGTGTCAAGGGCATAAGGTAGGTTTCAGGCTCGCCCGTGGTATAGCTCACTTCTACCAATGCAAGTGAAATAGCTGATTCGGCAGTTGCGGTAAGCGGTGCCCAGTCTGTAATCGACGTGCCCACAATCGACCGGCTCTTCGAGCCGAACCAGCGCTGACGCGGCAGGTAATCCGGCAGCAGCCGCTCTTCAAACAAGCGTCCGGCGGCAGCATACACGCCTTCCCAGTCGCGCTCGTGACGCAGGGAAACTTGTGCCACAGCATCCGGTGCTCCTGCGTATTCAATAGATTGCCGGTCCGGTGACGGCTGCAATTCCAGCCAGAAGAAGCCGTAGGAACCAAGCGTGACGTTGTAGGGAGTCTTTGTGATCGTCGGGAACTCGACATAGCCCAGCATCTCGATGGGCACCATGCCTTCGAATTCTGTCAAGTCAAGTGTTGCCGGCTGCGCAAAGCGCGACAGATTGGCAATGCACAAGATCGTCTGGTTTACGTCCTCTCGAATATATGCGAGAACCTTACGGTTGTCAGGCGCGAGGAAGCGCAGCGTACCGCGGCCGAACACCTGGAACAGTTTGCGCAGCGAGATCATGTTACGCATCCAGCTCAGCAGGCTTGAAGGATCGCTCTGCTGCGCCTCGACATTGATGGCCTCATAACCCCACATGGGGTCCATGATGACCGGCGAAAACAGCTTGGCGGGCGAAGCGCGCGAGAAGCCTGCGTTGCGGTCGCCGGACCACTGCATGGGTGTGCGAACGCCATTGCGGTCGCCCAGGTAAATGTTGTCACCCATGCCGATCTCGTCGCCGTAGTACAAAATCGGCGTGCCGGGGAACGAGAACAGCAGCGAATTGAGCAATTCAATACGACGGCGGTTGTTATCAAGCAGCGGTGCCAGCCTGCGGCGAATACCGATATTGATGCGCATGCGCGGATCGGCTGAGTAGGCCAGGTACATATAGTCGCGCTCTTCGTCAGAAACCATCTCAAGCGTCAGCTCGTCATGGTTGCGCAGAAAGATGCCCCACTGGCAGTTCTCTGGGATGCCCGGCGTCTGCGCCATGATGTCCGTGATGGGTAGCCGGTCTTCCTGCCGCAGCGCCATGTAGATGCGTGGCATCAGGGGAAAGTGGAATGCCATATGGCATTCATCGCCGTCGCCGAAATAGGGGCGCACGTCTTCGGGCCATTGGTTCGCCTCAGCCAGGATCAGCCGGCCTTCATAGCCTTCATCAATCGCGGTGCGAATCGCCTTGATTGCGACGTGCGTTTCCGGCAGGTTCTCGCAGTTGGTACCGTCGCGCTCGATCAGGTACGGGATCGCGTCCATGCGCAACCCATCCACGCCCATATCCAGCCAGAAGCGCATGACATCGATCACTTCTTGCAAAACACGTGGGTTGTCGAAGTTCAGGTCGGGCTGGTGCGAGAAGAAGCGGTGCCAGTAGTAGGCGTTTGCCACCGGGTCCCAGGTCCAGTTGGACTTCTCAGTATCCGTAAAGATAATGCGAGCGTCTTTATAGAGCTTGTCTGTGTTGCTCCACACATAAAAGTCGCGCTCAGGCGAGTCTGGTGCGGCGTTGCGTGCGGCCTGGAACCACGGGTGCTGGTCTGAGGTGTGATTGATGACCAGCTCGACCATCACCTGCATGTCC
This sequence comes from uncultured Acidobacteriaceae bacterium, assembly GCA_964237325.1. GTDB lineage: Bacteria > Acidobacteriota > Terriglobia > Terriglobales > Acidobacteriaceae > EB88. The sequence continues at coordinate 9,073 of CAXSHS010000014.1, forward strand.
CGTGCGTGCGCCGCATCCAGAACTTCCTTGAAGTCTTCAACCGTACCGTAACTGGGATTTACCGAAAGATAATCGGAGATGTCGTAGCCGTCATCGCGCAGCGGTGAAGGAAAAAATGGCAGGAGCCAGATGCAGGTCACGCCAAGGTCCTGCAGGTAATCGAGCTTGGAAAGCAGGCCGGGAAAGTCGCCGATGCCGTCGTTATTCGAGTCAGAGAACGCGCGCACATGTAGCTCGTAAATGATGGCGTCTTTATACCAAAGTGGGTCCGATACACTTCCCTGCCGCTTCAAGCCTGCCTCCAATACCTGTTCTTTTAAAAACTGCGCTACTTAGAAATTGTGAAAATGTGCGCCGGCTGCGCCCTTGGGTCCAATGCCACGAAATTACTGGGCCCAAACCAGCTGTAGCTTGCGCCCGTTAGCGCGTCCTTAACCGTGTAGGCTGACTCATCCGTGAGTCCAAGCTGCTTTGTATCAAGATACAGCCAGCCGCTCTGGGGCTGGAGCGGATCGAGGTTTACTACCGTGAGCACCACGTCTTCATCATCACGCGAGCGTTTGCTGTAGGCAATCAGCTGCGGGTTGTCAACGGTATGGAAGCGCAGCGACTGATCGAAGGTTTGCAGGGCCGGATGCTCGCGACGCGCCGTGTTGACCGCGGCAATCAGCTTTGCAATAGGGTTTTCAAGTGAAAGCGGCCAGTGTTTGATCTCGTACTTTTCAGAATCGAGATACTCCTCGCCGCCTGCGCGATATGGCGCGTTGACCAAATTCTCGTATACACCGCCATAGATGCCGTAAGAAGGGTTCATCGTGGCAGCCAGCACCAGACGCAGCGCAAAGGAAGCCTCCCCGCCGTTTTGCAGGTTGAGAGGGTTGATGTCGGGCGTATTCGGCCAGAAGTTAGGCCGGAAGTATTCCCACTGCTCGGTTTGTGTGAGCTCCGTCAGATACTCCTCAAGTTCAGCCTTGGTGGTGCGCCAGCAGAAGTACGTGTAGCTCTGAGAGAAACCGACTTTGCCGAGTTGTTCCATAACACGCGGACGGGTAAAAGCCTCTGCCAGGAACAACGAGTCCGGGTACTGCCGCTTGACTTCCGCGATACACCACTCCCAAAACGGAAATGCCTTGGTGTGCGGGTTATCGACGCGAAAGATGCGTACACTTTGCTCCGCCCAGTACAGAAACACCTCGGCGAGCGCATCCCACAGCTTTCGCCAGTCTTTCGACTCAAAATCGATCGGGTAGATGTCCTGGTACTTCTTCGGCGGGTTTTCCGCATACTGGATCGAACCATCCGCGCGATGCTTGAACCAGTCCGGATGTTCCGTGACCCAGGGGTGCTCGGGCGCGCACTGGAAAGCGATATCAAGCGCAAGCTCCATGCCGTGCACTTGCGCTGCCGCGCGCAAGTGCTCAAAATCGGCCAAAGTACCCAGCTCAGGCAGAATGTCTGTGTGGCCGCCCTCTGCCGCACCGATAGCCCAGGGGCTCCCCACATCATCCGGCTTCGCGGTCACACTGTTGTTTTTGCCTTTGCGGTAGGACCGTCCGATGGGGTGGATCGGCGGCATGTACAGCACGTCAAAACCAAGTTGCTGCAGGTATGGCAGTTTTGCTTCCACGTCGCGCAGGGTGCCATGTGTTTGTGCGTCCGCACCCTCCGAGCGCGGAAACAGCTCGTACCAAGTGGAGTAGCGAGCACGCTCACGATCCACATCCACATGCAGCATGCGGTCGTAGCGCGTTTCAAGCGCCGCATTCGGATAGCGTGAGACCAACTCCAGCAGATCAGATGTGAGCGCCGGAGCGCACAGGATGGCACGTTCCGCCTCCGCATGGCCGCTGGCTTCAAGCGAGGCGAGGGCGTCTCCGTTGGTCTGAAGCAACTTGGCGAAATTGTTGAGCGCCCTGGTATCTCTACCCTTACAGCGCTCTGCAGCTGCCTCCACCAGCAGGCTGCCGGTCTGGAGCTCCAGCGCCACGTCCTGTCCCGCCTTCAACTTCTTGGCCAACCCATCCTGCCAGGTGTCAAAGTGATCCACAGTTGCGGCCACGGTGAACTCGTAGGTTCCTTGGCGCTCCGCGACAAAACTGCTCTTCCATTTGTCATTACCGACCGGGATAAATGCGGTGCTTATCCAGCTTTTCTCACCGGGACCGCGTACCAGCAGCCGAGCTTCGACGTGGTCGTGTCCATCGCCGAAAATATTGGCCGTCACGGACACGCTCTCACCTACGACGCGCTTGGCGGGAAAACGGCCTGCATCGATTTCGGGAGTCACCTGCTCAATGACAATACGGTTCCGGCCATTGTCCGGCTTGGCGAGCGTTCGTTTTGCTACTGCCATCAGAATCCTCTACCACGGATATGGTACGTAGAACAGCTTGTAAGGCAAGACAGAGCCATCAAAGCTGTGCCGAAGAAGTTATCTCCTGCTGTGCCATCCTACCCTGTCACGCTTCTATCCTTCTGTATGCTTCATGAAGTTCTAACTCTCATCTTCCCATTTCGAGAAGACCGTGTTGAGCGCCTCAGCCCAAGTCGGGTGCGACCAGACCGCATCCCGCAGCACTGTGTACGGCAGCTTACCTTGCATGGCAACCTGCACGATGGCGGCCATCTCGCCCCCCTGGCCTGCCAGAATGGACGCACCCAGAATCTGCTCTGTGTCCCTATCCACTAGAACTTTAATCAGGCCGCGGTCCTCACCTGTCTCGTAGGCGCGTGCAATGGAGGCCACAGGCATTTTGGCGACGCGCACCGTATGGCCGGCATCCCGTGCTTCCTTCAGGGTCATGCCGATGCGGCCCAGCTCCGGGTCGGTGAAGACGGTGTACGGGGTTGGGCGATCCTTGGTGGTGCGGTGTCCGCCTTCCAGCAGATTAGCCGCTAGAATTCGGTAATCGTCATAGGAAATATGCGTGAAGGCTGGACCGCCCTTAACGTCGCCTACTGCGTAAATGCCCGATACCCCAGTTTCCAATCGATCATTGACGGGGATGAAACCGTGTTCGTCAGCGGTGAGACCGGCGGCTCGGAGGTTGAGCTTTTCCGTGTTCGGGGTACGCCCTGCAGCCAGCAGCAGGTGCGAGCCGCGCAGCTGCTGCCCCCCGCCACCGGTAGACACAGTTAGCGAAACGCTCCCATTTGCAAAAGCAGCTTTCGTCGCCTCCGCTTCCAGCAGAACCTCAATGCCGTCCTGCTTGAAGATTTCCCCAAGCGCCTCGGCAATATCAGGGTCCTCACGCGGCAGCAATTGAGCTCCCTGCGCCACAATAGTGATCTGTGCTCCAAAGCGCCGGAACATCTGCGCAAACTCGACTGCGATGTAGCTGCCGCCCAAGATTAGCAAATGTTCCGGCACTTGGTCGAGCTCCATGACCGTCTCATTCGTAAGGTAGGGCACATTCTCAAGCCCTAATCCCGGCGGAACTGCAGAGCGTAGCCCCGTGTTGATGCAAATAAAGGGCGCGGTAAAGCTGCGTTTACCGGCTTCAACAGTTGCCGGACCGGAGAAGCAGCCAAACTCGCGCACCAATTCAATGTTCTCGTTCGAGGCAAGGCTCTTCTCGCTGCCCGAGCGCCACACATCGACAACCCCGCGTTTGCGGTCCCGAACCTCACGCATGCTTACAGAAACATCGCCCGTATGCACGCCGAACTTGCCTGCGCTACGTGCCGTTTCAGCAACCTTGGCGCTGGCGATCATGGTCTTGGTCGGGGTGCAGCCCTCATTCACGCAGGTACCGCCCACGTGCTTGCTTTCGATAACTACTACGCGCTTGCCTTTGGCCGCAAAAGCCGAGGCCAGAGGGTTTCCGGCTTGGCCGGAGCCGAGGATAATTGCGTCTACTTCTGCCATGCAGGTGTTCTCCAAGGTGTGCTTCGGGTTACAAATGAGAGACGATCAACAGTGAGCCGCCGATAGCGAGCGCATCTTCAACAAGAGCTACGGGAAGATCGGGTAACCCTACTTGTTTGGTGAGCGAGCGCCGCGCCAGAAAGCCTGCAAAAGTACCTGCCAGCGCACCGACCGCCGCAATCGTCGCGATAGATGCCACGGATGTAGCACTCGGAGACAATGTCTCATCACGCTTGGCAACGGCAAAAGTGAGCGCCGCCGCACAACCGGCTGCAAATGCCATCCTGGCAAGTAATGGGAACGTGTCTGTACGCGGAGGCGTCTTGGGCAGTTTGTCACCTACCAACTCACCGATTGCCAGAGCTGAAAATACACCTAGTGAGATGGGATTTTTAAGAAAAGCAAACGGCGTTTGCTCCAGCGAGAACCAGTGGAGGCGGACTCCCCAGCAGATGGCGGCAACAGGGATGAGGGTACGCAGGCCATTGAGAAAGCCAAGTCCAAGGATGAGCGATGCGAAGGTTGTCAGCGGCATATCGCAGAGTAGGATGCGCGGCGCCGGCAGATGGCCATTAAGCTCTTCAAGAGCGAGCGATAGCACGGATAGAACGCGTACAAAAAGTAAAGGCGACTGTACATCGACTATGCAGTCTGCTTCCTGACCATGTGAGCGGCCGCGGCCCGCGATTTAAAAAGATTGGCGAGGTCCGTAGGTCGTTGGACGACGTCCTATGGACCGGCCGGTGTCATGTGGTGCTTGATGCCGTGAGAGCCTTACAGCCAACTCTCCAATTTAAATCGGTGGTACATGGGAAAGCACCTGTCCTACTAAGCTTGAAGCTGAACTTCGCTCATTCCTGCGAGGCTACCTTTGAGAAGAGTAAACGCTAAGGGGATCGTCATGGCTCACGCTTCAACTATCACGCGCAAGGAATCAGCTTTGCGGGTTTCAGATGAGGCTACCCCTGTAATATGCACGACCGTTCCCAGCAGTACCGGACATTTTGTTTGTTATAGGTCTACAAGAGAGAAAGATTGACTGCGCCATTTACGATCCGGATGTCGCCGGGACGCCCAAGAAGATCTTTAGCGGCAACAACACCATTAATTGTTAGCCGGCAGGAACTATTGGGAGCTGTTAGTACATCACGTTGATTCGAAATCGCGTCTTGTGCGCGAAGGAGAAAGGAAGAGAGAAGCAAAAAAGTGCAAGATGGAAGGTCCTGAGGCGTCTTGTCACAATTAAAGCCCAGATATACATTCCGCCTAACTCCTTCGTGAAAGGCTGATAACCTAATTACGAAAGTCGTTGACTCGCGATTTGTTACTGCTCTAGCAATCTTAGTCAGAGCGCTACTAAGGAGGTAGTGTTCACTGCCCAAGCGGTTCACAGCCGTCCAGCTTATCTCTTCAGCAAAAATATATCACTGCAATACTAGATTTCGCGATCAATTCTCCCGCAGCATGCGCGGCTCTTCCGGCGCGCGCAGCCGCACCAAACGGTCGATAGCATACGGAGACCGCTGCCCGGAGTGATGGTAGTGCCGCACCTGGAGCTCGCCCAGCAGCCCAATCGCCAGCATCTGGATGCCTGCCAAGATCAATATGCCCGCCACCACAAACAATGGCCCATGCTGGTCCATGACGTGCTGGTGCGTGGTGAGCTTGAGCAGTAACAGGAAGACCGCGAGCGCACTGCCCCCAAGCATCGACAAGGCCCCGATAGACCCGAAAAAGTGCAGTGGCCGCATCATGTACTTCAGCAGAAAGCGAATGGTTAGCAGGTCGAAGAACACTCGGAACGTGCGACCGATGCCGTAGTGGCTCTTGCCGCGTTCACGGTTCACGTTCCGTATAGGGATTTCACAAATGCTGGCCCCATACCAGGAGGCCAGCGCCGGTATGAAGCGGTGCATTTCGCCGTAAAGCGGTACCGCCTGGATGACCTCGCGCCGATATGCCTTGAAGGTCGTACCGAAATCATGGATATCTACGCCGGAAAGTTTGGCCATCAACCAGTTAGCGCAGCGTGAGGGTACGCGCCGCATTACAAAGCTGTCGGTGCGCTCCTTACGCCAGCCGGAGACAACGTCATAGCCCTCTTCGAGCTTTTCCAGAAAATGTGGGATTTCGTTGGGATCATGCTGCAGGTCACCATCCATAGCCAGGATAAAGTCGCCTTGTGCATGGTCAAAGCCTGCTGCCAACGCAGACGTCTGCCCGAAATTGCGGCGTAGCTTGACTACCAATACCCGGCTGTCAACTGCCGCAATTTCTTCAAGCAGTTTATAGGTGCGGTCGCTCGAGCCGTCATCCACCAATACCAGTTCGAAGGAGTCACTGACCTGCTCCATGACAGCTTTCAGCCGGTCATAAAGCTCTGTAACATTTTCTTCTTCGTTATGGAACGGAACAACAATCGAGTGCCTGGGCATTCCATAAGTTTATACCTGTAGTTCCAGGGTACTTTCCCTTAAAGCCTTCAGAGCTTTGGGAAGTCTTCTGAGTTGGAATAATTGCCGACCATCTGAAAAAAGACACGCTCCGAGGAGCCTGCATCTTCCAGCGCCTGATCCACAATATCCGGTGCGCCGCCCTGGCTGCGCAGCCAGTTTGCCGCATCCTCACGATTTGGAGCTTCATGCGTAGCCATTTCAGTATGGTAGTTTGACCCGGACTGCTCTGACAAAATGTAACCTTCACCGACTTTGCGAACCTCAAAATTGCGAAGCGCCATGCATAGTCTCCTTACTTAAATGGGATGCAGCGCTGAGTGCTTCGCAACTGCCTCGGTTTCTGCATGCTTGCATTCCGATTGAATCCGGTTTACGCGGACAACACTTCCGTAGCGATTCGCGCTGCCTCCACGCAAGCATTTCGATCGACATCATGGTGCGTCACAAAACGAACTGCATGCGGCCCTACGGCACCGGCCAGAACGCCGCGATGCTTCAGCTCTCGAACCACTGTCCCCGCATCGCCCTTGTTGCGTAGAGCGAAGATCACGATATTGCTCTGTACAGAGTTCAGGTCGAGCTCGACTCCAGGGTGCGATACCAGCCGTTGGGCTAGCACGCGGGCATTGGCATGGTCTTCATGTAGACGCGTCGGCATCTCCTCAAGCGCGATCAGCCCCGCTGCCGCCAGGATGCCCGCCTGTCGCATGCCGCCGCCCAGTGCCTTACGCACAGAGCGTCCTTTCTGAATAAACTCCGCAGAGCCTACCAGAATGGAGCCGACCGGCGCACACAAACCTTTTGAAAGGCAGAACATAACGGAATCAAAGCCTGCTGTGAGCTCGTCCACACCGATACCCAGATGCGTGGCCGCATGAAAAATGCGCGCCCCATCCAGGTGCACCGGCAGACCCGCCTCGCGTGCGCCCTCCCAAATTTCTTCAAACACTGGAAGCGGCGTTACGATGCCGCCTGCCATGTTGTGCGTGTTCTCAAGAGAGATCAGCCCGGGCTGCTGGCGATAGTAAATTTTCGGCGCAATCAGGCTCTTGATATGTTCCCAGCGAAAGATGCCGTCCTCGGCAAATACGGTCCTCAGCTGGCAACCGGCAAATGCCGCCACCATGGCCATCTCCCAATCCACCAGGTGCGCACGCGCCTCGCACAGCACTTCCTGCCCATGAGTGGTGTGCAGACGGATGGCGATCTGGTTGCCCATGGTTCCGGTCGGGACGAACAGGGCGGCCTCGCGGCCGAAAATTTCCGCTGCGCGAGCTTCGAGCGCATTGATGGTCGGGTCTTCTCCGTACACATCATCGCCTACCTCGGCCTCGGCCATGGCAGCACGCATGCGCGCGGTAGGCTTGGTGACGGTATCGCTGCGCAGGTCGATGGTGGTGACGGGCATGTCCTGGTCCAGGAGGTTCTGGTTTGGGGACATGAAAGCGGGGATCAGAATGTCAGTTTCAAAGGCCATGGCTTTCCTCATTATCTACGTGATGGGGGCGAGATCTAGAATGGCACATTCAACTTTCGCATCTGTTGCAGACAGAATCTCGGCAAATACGTCATTAGAGAGCAGGCGACCACGAGCGGTGAGCGCGACCAGGTCTCCATCAGAAGAGCACACGAGACTGTCCTGAGTCAGTTGAGCTACTACTGGCAAGTATGCATCCACAGCCTCTCTGCCGAACTGCCTCCGCAAGCCCCCTAGCGACACTCCGGCAGTCCTACGTAGTCCCAGGAACCAGCATTCTTCTAGCTCTTCACGCGTTGTCAACACCTCCGGCGCAGACCAGCTACCCCCGGCAAGATAGCTGTTGAGCGCATCCCCCACAGCAAACCGCGCCGCTGCACCGGTGCCGGTCCGCAACATGGAGTGTGCATCTACCCCGACTCCTAGGTACGGCGCGCGCAGCCAGTACCGTTCGTTGTGACGCGCCCGGCCTCCCGGAAGCGCAAAGTTTGAAATCTCATACTGCGCGAGCCCGGCGCAGGCGAGCCGCTCCCCAGCCTGCCCATACCAGTCGGCAACCGCATCGTCAGTAGGCAGCAACGCAGCCCCGAACCGCAACCCGCCTCGCAGTGCTTCCGCGCCGAGCCGGGAGTCTTCATCGAGCTCAAACATGTAGACGCTGGCGTGATCGAGCTGTGCATGGACGAGTGCTTCAACTGACAGAGCCCAGCTCGCCCCAGTCTGCCCCGGCAACCCGGCGATCAAGTCCGCCGAAACATGCGCCATACCCACAGCGTGCATGCGGGCAATCTCCGCCAATGCTTGTGAACCGGAGTGCGTGCGGGCCGTGGCGCGTGCCTCGCCCTCAACAAACGACTGCACTCCGAAGGAAACCCGGTTCACGCCCGCCCTTTGCGCAGCCTCAAGTGTCGCCGCTTCCAATTGCAGCGGCGCGGCCTCAAGCGTGATCTCGGCATCTGTATCCACTTCAAATTCGCCTAGGATGGCTGCGAATAGCTCCTCCAGCAACTCAGGCGGCAGCAGCGAGGGCGTGCCGCCACCCAGGTAGATCGTATCTACTCGCTGAGGCAGGCACAGCCCATTTACCCCGGCCCACGCACGCGCCCCGCGCAGCTGCGCAATCAATGCCGCCATATACGCGGGCATGGCCGAAAGCGGGTACACGCCCGAGGCAAAGTTACAAAAGGTGCACTTGGCCCGGCAGAACGGTACCGAGATGTACAGACCAACCGTCTCCATGGTCTCTATTTTCTCCTGTCGGGCAGCTCGCACCCTGTACCTCGCTAAAATAGAAGGGAATATGGCAGAGGCAGCGCAGCAAGGTCAGGGTCAGGCTCAGGACGAGGATGTAGTCGGCAAAGCATACGACGGACGCTTGATGCGGCGGCTGCTTACCTACCTGCGTCCTTATAAAGCCATCGCCTTTGTGTCGCTTGTAGCTATTCTGCTCAAGGCAGTCTTTGATGTCCTTGGCCCCTACCTGTTCAAGGTGGCGCTTGACCTCTACCTCATTCCCGACCAGGGCGCGGGTGCCAAGCATACCTTTCTGGCGCGCTACCTGAGCCCGCACGCGGCACAAGGCATTACTGAGCTTGCCGGACTGTACCTGGGCTCGCTCGCCATCTCCTACATACTCGAGTTCGGTCAAACCTACGTGCTGCAATGGATGGGCCAGAAGGTCATGTTTGACATGCGCCAGCAGATCTTCAGCCACATGCAGCGCATGCACATCGGCTTCTTTGACAAGAACCCGGTCGGCCGTCTCGTAACGCGGCTTACAAGCGATGTCGATGCGCTCAACGAGATGTTCACTTCCGGCATCTTCGCCATCTTTGAAGATGTTTTCGTACTCATTGGGATCGTCGCTGTCATGCTGTCGATGAGCTGGTGGCTTGCGCTACTTACCTTCGCCGTGCTGCCGCTCATCCTGATCATCACCCGCATCTTCCGCAAGTATGTGCGTGAATCCTACCGGCGCATCCGCACCGCCGTGGCGCGGATCAATGCCTACACGCAGGAACACATCAGCGGTATGCCGCTGGTGCAGCTATTCAACCGGCAACAGCGTGCATTTGACGACTTTTCCGCCATCAACGCCCAACACCAGCAGGCTTTCAAGGACTCGATCCTGGCCTACGCGCTCTACTACCCCGGCGTGGAACTGCTCAGCACCATCGCCATCGCACTCGTCATATGGATCGGTGGCGCAGGCGTGATGCGCGGTACGGTCACGGTCGGCGTGCTGGTGGCGTTCATCCAGTACTCGCAGCGGTTTTTTCGGCCGATTCAGGACCTCAGCGAAAAATACAACATCCTGCAGGCAGCCATGGCAGCCAGTGAGCGCGTCTTCAAGCTGCTGGATTCCCAACCGGAAGTACGCTCGCCCGACACAGCCGCGCCGTCCATTGCGTTGCGTGAGGACGGTGCCGGGTCCATTGAGTTCCGCGACGTATGGTTTACCTATCAGAAGCTCACGGACGAACAGGAAGCACTGGCTCGTGCGAACGGTGCAGCGGCGTTGTGGGACATAGAGTGGGTGCTGCGTGGGGTCTCGTTCCAGATCAACGCGAATGAAACCGCGGCTATCGTAGGCCATACCGGGGCCGGTAAAACCACCATCATCAGCCTTATGATGCGTTTCTACGATGTGCAGCACGGCGCGGTGTTAATCGACGGCGTAGATGTACGCGCGCAGGATCTTCACGCGCTTCGGTCGCGCTTCGGCGTCGTATTGCAAGATCCGTTTCTGTTCTCGGGCACCATCGAGTCGAACATACGCATGGGCTCGCCTATTTCGGACGCCCGGGTACGTGAGGCCGCCGACGAAGTCAATCTGCTCGACTTTATCGAGGCACAGCCCGCAGGTTTCCAGGAACTTCTGCGCGAGCGCGGTGCCGGTCTTTCGACCGGGCAGAAGCAGCTCATCAACTTTGCCCGAGCCCTCGCGCATGACCCGGCAATCCTGATCCTCGACGAAGCTACCTCGTCCGTCGATACAGATACTGAGCTGCGGGTACGCTCGGCGTTGGAGCGCATGGTGACCGGGCGCACCTCGGTCCTGATCGCGCACAGGCTTTCAACCGTGCAGCGCGCCGACGTGATCCTGGTAATGCATAGGGGGCAACTGCGCGAGCAAGGCCCGCACCAGCAGCTGCTCACCCAGCGCGGCTTGTACTGGAAGCTCTACCAGCTGCAGTACCGCGACCAGGAGACTGGTGCCGCGGATGAAACTTTCACGCCCGTGCTGGAGCCGGACTCCGGTTTCGATCACGACAAGCGCGCGCTGGCGCTTGGCACGGATTAGAGGCGTGGCTCGCATCTTTCTCTCCGCGGGCGAGGCAAGCGGCGAACAGTACGCCATACAGCTCATGGCGACACTACGGCAACAGCTGCCGGAGGTTAATTTTTACGGCCTGGGCGGTGCGCGCATGGAGGCAGCCGGCTGCGAGCGCGTGGTTCGCGCGGAAGATGTCGCCGTGATGGGCATAACAGAAATTGTGCGGCATATCCCTCGCATCTACCGTGAGTACCGCAAGCTGCGGCACTCGCTCGCAAGCCCCGCTAAGGCCGACGTAGTGATACTCATCGACTTTCCTGATGTAAACCTCGGCTTGGCGAAGCGAGCGAAGCAGCTTGGCATTCCGGTAATCTTTTTTGTCAGCCCGCAGGTATGGGCCTGGAAAAAACACCGCCTAAAACGCATCCAGCGCGATGTGGACCGGATGCTGGTCATCTTCCCGTTTGAAGAAGCCTGGTACCGTGAGCGCGGTGTCTCTGCCACGTTTGTCGGGCACCCGCTGGCGGAACTGCCTCTACCGTCTGTTTCTCGCGAAGAGTTTGCGCGCGAACATGGGCTTGATCCCGGCAAGCACTGGATCGGCCTGCTGCCCGGCAGCCGCCCGCGCGAGATCGCTTTGAACCTGCCCGCAATGCTCGGCGCGGCAGTTCTACTTGGCAATACCTACGAGTACATCCTGCCACTGGCTCCAACCCTCACTGATGCACAGAAAACCCATGTCCATGCCTTGATCGGCAACGCAAACATCAAAATCAGCCGCGACGCGCGCGCCACTCTCCACCATGCCCACGCCGGCGTGGTCGCCAGCGGCACCGCAACGGTTGAAGCCGCACTCATCGGCAATCCATTTCTTGTCGTCTACCGGCTCTCCCGCGTGTCGTACGCAGTCGCCCGGCGCTTCGTCAAGGTCCCGCATGTTGCCATGGCCAACCTCATCGCGGGCCGTCGGGTTGTGCCGGAGCTGATCCAGGATGCTTTTACACCCCAATCCGTAACTGCCGCACTGCGCCCTTTGATTGAATCGACACCCGCGCGCACCGCAATGAAGCTATCCCTTGCGGAGATTCGTCAATCTTTACAGCAGGGCGAGAACGCGATCCAACAAGTCGCGGAGCACGTCCTCCGTCTGCTGCCTGCATCTATCTAGCCGAAAGAGTTCTCTCTGAGCCTCGCCCTATGAAGCGTTTCAGCACGACCACGACCGCTCTTCTGCTCGCCGCCGGCCCCCTTGTGTTTGCCCCTGCGTTTGCAGCCGATGTGAAACAACCGATTGACATCACCGCCTATGTCATTGATGCGCAGATCAACCCCGCCACGCATGGACTTACGGCACAGGCCAAGGTCACCTTTACCGCCAACCAGCCCAGCGACGCGGCAGTCTTTGAGCTGCACGGAGCCTTGCAGGTAAAGCAGGTTCTGGATGGATCGGGCGTGGCCCTGAACGGTGAGCGCGGAGCCAATGCAACTGTGCGCGTGACGCCGGCGCAGCCTCTGGTCGCGGGACAAAGCTACACCTGGACGTTCCAGTATGGCGGCATGTTGACTACAGCCGACGGCGGCCCGGTTGAAGGCTTGAAGCTCGCCTCGATCTCCGACACGCCGGAAAGTCCTATCTCGTACTTGCTGTACTCAGGCCGCTGGTTCCCGCTGGTGGGCTACACCACAGATCGATTTACAGCAGAAATGCATGTATTTGTCCCCGCGGGTTATACCGTGATCGGCTCCGGCGAAACGCACGGCGGCGATGCCAAAACCACTACTGTAAGCACAGAGCAGGCGCACCGCGAGGCAGCCGCACCCGCCGGGCAGGCAGGCTCAAGCAGCCCGCAATTGCAGCGCCGCGGCGAGGCGGCCGGTCAGGCCCCTACGACAGCCAGCGAAGAACGCGCGAAGCACGGCGTTACCGTGCAGAACGATGATGAAGGAGTAGACCGTCCACCTGTGAGCGCAAGCGCTGCCAAGTCCGCAGCCGCAGCCACTAAAACACCGGCCCCCGCAACACCGGCAGCCAAAGCTCGCGCGGCGCGCGTTGCAGCCGCCAAGGCCAAAGCCGCTTCCGGTACGCAGGCACCGTCAAGCAACGCCATGGCCCTGCCCGGCGGCCAGGAGTTTGACTTCTCATGGACCAAGCCGGGCTTCCCCGGTACGCTCGTCGTCGGCAAGTTCCTGCCGCCGGTCACCGAGGCAGGCTCCCCCAACATCCGCGTTTACACTACCGACGCCCACAAGGCTTCGGCAGCCGCCTACGCGGACACCGCCAACCGCGAGTTCGCCTTTTTCACCAGCACCTTCGGCCCTGCGGAGTCACAGCGCGTCAATGTAGTCGAACTGCCGGATGACACAGTCCCCGCAACCTGGGCGCCTGAAATCGCAGCCATTGCAGGCTCGCGGCTGGCGAACAAATCCGACTACCGGCTGCTGGCCAATACCATGGCGCACCAGTGGTGGGGTTCCGAGCTAAGCCCGGCCACCCTGAACGATACCTGGATCACCAACGGCATGGCTCGCTACGGCGAGCTGCTCTACCTTGAAGACCAGCTCGGCAAGCCCGCATTGCAAAGCGCCGTGATTGACGTTTCCGCCGGTGCGCTGGCCTATGACACCATCCCGCTTGCCACCGCAGGGCGTCTGCCCATCTTCTCGCCTGAGTTCCAGTCGATGACGCTTGAAAAAGGTGCCATGATCTTCCATATGCTGCGCTGGGAAACGGGCGACGACGGCTTTCTAAAGATCGTCCGCAGCGTGCTTTCACAGAATACAGATAAAGGCATCACCACGGCTGATTTTGAAAAGCAGGCTGAGGCGCTGGTACCGGGAACCCAGTTGACCGCTTTCTTTTCCGAATGGCTCGACGGCACCGGCGCGCCGCAGTTTGCGAACAAGTACGCCGTGTACCGGCTTGGCAATGACAAGGGTTTCCGAACAGTAGGTACTGTAGGGCAGGACCTGGACCTGTTCAGCATGCCGGTAGAGTTGCGTGTGCAGACCGAGGGCAAAACTGAGGTCAAACGGGTTGAGATTGAAGGCACAACTTCGCAATATCTTGTAGATACCTTCGGCTCGCCGCGCCACATCCAGATTGATCCGGATAACTGGATTCTGAAAAACTCGCCGGACATGCAGGTGCGCATCGCCATCCTGAAAGGCCAGCAGCTGGTGGGCGAGGGCGACCTGGGCGCGGCGCTGGTGGAGTACCAGAAAGCGCTTGCAGCCAACTCGTCCAGTTCGCTCGCCAGCTACCGCGTGGGTGAGCTGCTGTTTACCCAGCGCAACTACCAGGCCGCTGCCAACTCCTACCGCGACTCGCTGCGCGGCGACGGCGAACCGGGCTGGACGCAGGTGTGGAGCCATATCGCGCTCGGCAAAATCTTCGATGTCACCGGGCAGCGCGACCGCGCGGTCAACGAGTACCGCCAAGCTGTGCAGACTAACGACAACACGCAAGGCGCGTTGAACGAAGCGCGCCTGTACTTGAAAACCGCCTACAAGAGACCGGATACGGAGCAGTAGATATGTGACATACACCTGCGGCTGCTATAGGATGCGCGCATGGCTGCACATCTTGAAAGAGCAGTTCCAGTTCTGCCGGCTGTGAACATCACAGTATCGGTGCAATGGTGGACTCAGGTTTGCGGCTTCACTGAGGTTTTCCGCCATGGCGATCCGCCCTCCTATGCCGGTATGTCGCGAGATGGTGTGTGGTTCCACCTAGCGAAGATCGACGATGCAATAACGGCCCGCATGGTCGGTGACCAGACCATGCTGCGGCTCCAGATGACGGAGCTTGAAGCTTTCCTTACTGAGTACCAAGTGCGCGGGGGCACCATTCACCCAAGCGGCGGATTGCAGCATAAACCCTGGGGCTCTCTGGAGTTCATTGCTATTGATCCTAGCGGTATATGCGTAACCTTTTTTGAGTAAGACGGTGTGCGGGTCACGGCAAAGGCTTTTGGTCTTCATACAGTGTGACTGAGGCCTTCAACTCTTGCAGAAAATGTTGCACACGCATAATGGTGGTCAGGCTTGCGGCAGGTGGGTAGCTCAAAGTGATGCATAGTGGATCGAGCGAAAGACGAAGCCCGAAACACTGCCCCGGCCTGTACGTACACGAGGCAAGATCGGCTATGCTGAGCACCTCAGTAGGGGTTACAAACAAGGCAGCAGGCGGTGCCATGCGATCCAGCAAGCTCAGAATTTCAAGCTTTGACTCTAGCTCGTCCGGTACAGTGTCAAGGATGAGATCGGCATCGCGCACCGCATCTTCAATGCTGGTTGCATAGCGCGGTGCCGGGACGATTTCAGACTCCTGAGCCAAGTTTTGAATGGACACAGCAGCCTTACGCAAATTGCCGGGCAATACGTCTTCCAACGTAACGGCAAAACCTGCCCGGCTACACAGCCAGGCCAGGGTAGCGCCGGAGATTGCCCCACCTGCGCCTGCGCCGATAATGGCAACGCGCCGGACCGGCTCAGCCGCCGGTACCGGCGGATTAAACGCCCTGTTTGCCGACAACAAGCGCATCCACAACGTTTTGCACGCTTGGCTCAGACTTGCTCAGGTACTCGCTGAGGCGGGTACGCTCCTCAGGGGTCAAGCTGGGCGAAAGGGCCACGATGCGCCGCAGGGTGGTGGCAACATCATCAACATAGTTCATCAAGCGGATAGCTTCGCCGGAAAGTGGCATGGGGCTCCTTCAAATCTGTGCGTGGGGATCAACAGAGTCTGTCTTCCCCAGTATAGATGCGCCGGGAGTCCTGAAATGGCACGGCTCGCCTGCATCCAATTGTGAGATTGGCGGCCACTTGCGCCGGAGGAAATTTCTACCCATGACGGAACAGAACCAGACCCAATGCATTGCCGCCGCCTTTAAGACAGACGCGCGCGTACCCGCCTCCACCTACCGCTTGCAAATGCATGAAAAGTTCACCTTCGCCGACGCCCAGTCGATCCTGCCCTACCTCAAAAAGCTGGGCATCGGTGACGCCTACCTGTCGCCCATCTTTGAGGCGCGCCCGCACTCTATGCACGGCTACGACGTGACACGGCATGACCGCCTGAATCCGGAGCTGGGCGGCGATGACGCTTTCGCACCGTTTACCGCCGCGCTGCGCAAGCATGGCATGGGCCTGCTGCTCGATACTGTTCCCAACCACATGGGCGTTGGGAACGGCTCCGTCTGGTGGCAGGACGTTCTCGAAAATGGCCGCGCCTCGGAATATTCCGGCTACTTCGATATCGACTGGGAACCGCTGAAGCCGGACATGCAGAATAAGCTGCTGCTGCCCATCCTGGGCTGCCAGTATGGCGAGGCGCTGGAGTCGAAACAGCTGCAGGTGCAGTTCGCAGAAGGCCGTGCGCGGATCGCCTACTTCGACCACTTGATGCCGATTGCCCCGCGTACCCTGTCGCTGGTGTTTCCGCCGGAACGCGATGCGGAGTTCGGCGTGCCGCCCGAGTTTCGCACGCTGCTCAATGAGTTGGCGGCACTGCCGCTGCATGAAAGCACAGACAAGGAAGCCGTCGAGTACCGGCAGGGACGGCTGAAAGAGTTGAAGCCGCGCTTGGAAAAAGCTCTAGACGAGCCCACGCTACAGCCGGTGCTTGCGAAAGGCGCCGAAGCCATCAACGGAGAAGGCGATGCACGGTCCTTTGATGCCCTGCATGCGCTGCTGGACGTGCAGCCCTACCGACTCGCCTTCTGGCGCACTTCAAGCGAGCAGATCAACTACCGGCGCTTCTTCGATGTGAATGACCTGGTAGGTCTCCGCATGGAAAACCCGGAAGTATTCGCCAAGACGCATACGTTGATCCGCGAGCTGCTGGCCAAGGGTGAAGTCACCGGGCTGCGTATCGACCACTGCGACGGCATGTTCAACCCGCATGTGTACCTGGAGCGGCTGCAGGAGCTGTTTGTGGCGGCGCAATGCATGGGACCCGCAATCAACCCGGACAATGCCCCCAAGAGCGGCATTGAGCATAGCGTTGCCGATGCAGGCCGGGGCCGCGACTGGGAAACCAGCAAGCTACCGTTGTACTGCGTTGTTGAAAAAATCCTCGAACCCGGCGAAACCCTACCGCGCACCTGGGCTGTACAGGGCACTTCCGGCTACGACTTCGTCCACTTTGCCAACCAGTTCTTCATCCAGCCCAAGAATAAGGCTCGCTTCGATGCGCTCTATGCCGACTTCATCGGAGGCCGCGTCAGTCCTAGCCAGATCGTGTACGAAGCCAAGCGCAATGTCATGCTTAGCTCGCTGTCCAGTGAAACAAACGTATTGGGCAATCTACTGTCCCAACTGGCCCGGCGCGACCGCCGCGTGCGCGACTTCACCGATACACTGCTCGAACTTGTAATCCGTGAAACCATCGCCTGCTTCCCCATCTACCGCACCTACATTGACGAGCGCGGCAGCTACTCCGAGGCCGACACGAAGACCATTCGCACCGCGATCCGCTTGGCCAAGCGTCGCAACGCAAGCGTCGATGCCTCAGCTTTCGAGTACCTGCAACGCATGCTGCTGCTTGAAGGTCGCGGCTCGGGCAAAGGCGGCCTGAATGCCGAATATGACGCTGAACAGGACGAAGCGCAGCTCTACTTCGCACTCAAATTTCAGCAACTCACCGGTCCGGTGATGGCCAAAGGTGTTGAAGACACAAGCTTCTATGTCTACTTCCGCTTCCTGTCGTCGAACGAGGTTGGCTCGGCTATGGATGCCTTCGGCCTGCGCCCGGAGACGTTGCACAAAGCGAACACCGAGCGGCAGCGGCACACCCCGCATGCGATGCTCACCACCTCAACCCATGACACCAAGCGCAGTGAAGATGTGCGTAACCGCCTCAACGTGCTCTCAGAGATACCGGACACGTGGGCCGCGCAGGTGGCGCATTGGGCCGATGCAAATGCAGCTCACAAAACCACGCTCGACGACGGTACGGTAGCCCCTGACGCGAACGAAGAGTACATGCTGTACCAGACCATAGTGGGTGCGTGGCCATGGGCGGCGGATGACAAAAAAGCCTTTGCCGGGCGCGTCAAGAAGTACCTGGCCAAGGCGCTCAGCGAAGGCAAAGTCAACGTCAGCTGGATCAATCCCCGGCCGGAGTATACCGAAGCGGTGCAGACCTTTGCCGAGCGGCTGCTGACGCCTGCCGAAGATGGCAAGCCGACGCAGTTTGTAACGGAGCTGGAGCAGCTGCTGGAGTCGGTCAAGCTGCACGGTGCTGTGAACTCTCTCGCGCAGATGGTACTGAAAGCAACTTCACCCGGTGTGCCGGACTTTTACCAGGGCAGCGACCTGTGGGATCTGAGCCTGGTGGACCCGGACAATCGCCGCCCGGTGGATTACACCTACCGTGAAAACGCGCTGGAAGCACTTACGGCAAAACCGGCGTCGGAAGCGGCAAAGGACGTGCTTTCCTCACTGGAAGACGGCCGCATCAAGCTATTTGCCATGGAGAAAACACTCGCCGTCCGCAACGCGAACCGCGCCGTGTTCGATGAAGGCAGCTACACGCCGCTTGAAGTCAGCGAACCGGAGCACGCTTTGGCCTACCTGCGCGGCGACGATGTATTGGTAGTCATTCCACGCTTTACCTGCACCCTGATGGGAGAAAAAGACGCGCTACCGCTGGGTTCTGCCTGGGGTGAGCAGCATGTGACTCTGCCGATGGGCACCGATGAAACATGGGTCCATGCATTTACAGGAGAGAAGATAACCGCGAAAGATGACGTACTCCAGCTGTCGGAGGTTTTTGCCGGCTTCCCGGTCGCGGTGCTGACGCGTAAGACTGCTTAAAGCTCTAGTGCCTCACGTTTCGCTCATGAAACGTGGGGCTGGTTTCTTGCCATACTGCACGCCAATACAGGTCCAAGTAGATTTTCACCGTTTAGCCGTATCCACCAGACTAGATTAGAGACCTAGCAGTAGAGCAGGCAGGAATAGCTCTTCTATGACTCACTGCTAGCCCATCCAGAAGCGCAATTCTCATACTTCCACCTCCATCTCTTCGGCTTCCTTCTCAGCTTGCTTCTTCGCTTCGGTAATTTCTTTCTCGGCTTTAATCGTGCGGTCGGTTCCATCGCTGATCGCAAAAAGCTTCTCAGCCACCTTGCCGGTCAGCGCCTCCTGGCGGAACCTCCAGCTCCAGTTCCCCGTCGCCGCTGAGGGCACATTCATCCGTCCTTCCGACCCGATCCCAATCACATCCTGCAAGGGAAACAGGCAAATATCAGCTACCGAGCTCGACGCTGCCCGGATCAGCGACCATGCCGGTCCGTCATCAGCCACGCCGACGTACGTCTCTACTGCCGCCTTTTCTTCTTCCGTGGCGTCGTTCTGCCACCAGCCCAGCGTCGTATTGTTATCGTGCGTGCCGGTATAGACCACTGCGTTCGTCTCAAACCGATGCGGCAGATAATTATGTGCGCCACGGTTCCCAAAGCCGAACTGAAGAATGCGCATACCCGGGAGCTTGAACTCTGTGCGCAGCCCGTCTACTTCTTTGGTGATCACACCAAGATCCTCAGCAATAAAGGGCAGCGCACCCAGCTCCTGGCGCAGTTTTGTGAAGAGCTCCCGTCCCGGAGCCTTCACCCACTTGCCGTTCACTGCGGTCTCATCCTCACCAGGGATCGCCCAGTACGCCTCAAAGCCGCGGAAATGATCGAGCCGGATCATATCGAACAGCTCGTTGGCACGCCGCATGCGCCGCACCCACCAGTCAAAGCCCTGCTCTGCGAGCGTATCCCACTTGTATAGCGGATTGCCCCAGCGCTGACCCGTTTCACTGAAGTAGTCCGGAGGCACCCCGGCTACACGCGCCGGGGTGCGCTCCTCTGTAAGCTCGAACAGCTCAGGGTTGGTCCACACATCAGCAGAATCAAACGAAACAAAGATAGCGACATCACCCATCAGCTGGATGCCGCGCTTCCCGCAATAGGTATGCAGGTGCAGCCACTGCTCATCGAAGGCAAACTGGATCACCTTCTCAATGGAAATAGCTTGCTCGTTTTCGCGTACGAACTGTGTCAGTGCCTCCGGCTCGCGCGTGGCCAGCGGCTTGGGCCACTCTGTCCATAGCGAATTGCCGTTGGCCTGCCGCAGCACAACAAAAGCTGCATAATCATCGAGCCACTGCGCCTTGTCGCGGCAGAACTGCTCAAAGCGCGGCCACAATTTGTCTACTTTTCCCTTGCTTAGAAAGTTCGCTGCCGCTTCATGCAACAAGGGCATCTTCGTACCCGCAACAGTGTTAAAATCCACGGCAGCCGCAGGCCCGGGCAGCTCCGCTTGCTTTAGCTGGTCGCTCGTGAGCCAGCCCCATTCCCGCAACACCTCCAGGCTTACCAGCAGCGGGTTAACCGCCATCGCTGATAGCGCGGCATACGGCGAGTTGCCGTAGCCTACAGGATTGAGCGGCAGCACCTGCCAGATGCGCTGACCGGCTGCCTCTAAAAAGTTGGCAAAATCGTACGCAGCAGGCCCGAGATCACCGATGCCCCCGAGAGATGGCAAAGACGTGATGTGGAGCAGAAGTCCAGAGGAGCGATCGAAAGGCATAGGTATCCAGTAGGCGTAAAAAAGGGCCGCCGCTAGGGAAGATTCCCCCGACGGCGGCCCTGTTGCCTAACCCGGCTTAGTTACCCTGTTGGCCCGGCAACTGCGGTGCGGTCTGCGCCTGCTTGCTCACCACAATCCGCTTATCTTTTTGGTACTGCTCAGTCAGGCTGCTTACAAACACGGCAAAGCTCTGCTCACGCTGCTGGTCTAACAAGCCCTCGCGGGCCTGCGCCAAATGCTGTGCCATATCCTGCGCGGTCGGCTCCTGCTTATCGTCCAGCTTCGCCACTACACCTGTGCTGGTGCCGCGGATAGGTCCGCTAATCTGGCCGGGGTTTAGAGTGAATAGCTGCGGTGCTACTGTAGCCAGTGCACCGATATCAGGCACCTGCCCTGTGCGTCCTACCAGGTCGCTAGTCTTTACGGTTGCACCCAGCTCCTTGGCTGCCTGGGCCAGGTTATTTTCCGCATGTGCCTTGTCGGCCAATTGTATGGTTTTCTGTTCCAGCAGCCCCGGTGCCTGCTGTGTGCGGAAGTCGGCCAAGATATGGTCGCGGTACGCCGCAAAGTCCGGTGCATGCGCCGGGCGTATGTCCTGCACCTGGAACACTGCAAAACCGTCTCCCGTGTCGGCCGTCTGCGGGGCCGCTCCCCTGGTTGCGGTAAACGCAGCGCTCAGTAGCTTGGAAGCGTCGGCAACTCCCTGTGCTGTACCGTCCTGTTGTACATAGTCTGTGCTTTGCAGCTGCAAGTGGTGCGCCGCGGCAGCGGCTTGCAGGCCGCCGGTCTTAGCTTGCGCTGCCAACTGGTCGGCAAAACCGCGCTGTGCGCCCTGCTCTTTTTGCAGAGTCAGCGCTGCAAGAATCTTGTCCTTAACTTCAGCAAACGGCTGCGTGTGCGCCACCTGCTTCTCTTCGCTTTGGATAATGTGGTACCCGAACTGTGTTTTCACCAGGTCTGAAGTTTGCCCCGGCTCCAGCGCGAAGGACGCCTGCTCAAACGCCGGTACCGTCACACCCTTCTTGATAAAGCCCAGCTCGCCACCTTGCACTTTCGAGCCCGGGTCATCTGAGTTCTTCTTTGCCAGATCGGCAAAGTTGCCGCCCTTGCGGATCTGGTCCAGAATCGTCTGCGCCTTGCTCTTTGCTGCCGCATCATCTGCGGGCGAACTCACCTTGATCAGAATATGCCGCACTCGTACCTGGTCATCGACCTTGTAGTCAGCGGCATGGGCGTTGTAGTACGCCTGCTCTTCCCCGTCAGTCACCGCCAGCACACCGCCCGGTACGTTATTCAGTCCGATTACAAAGTACTGCAGCTTGCGGGTTTCCGGGATCGCGTTTGCGTACAGCGCGCCGTGCGATTTGAAAAAGACCTGCAGCTCAGCATCTGTTGGGTTGATGGTTTTGCTCACATCGTCCGAGCTCAATACCGCATAGGTGAACTTGATTTTGGTGGCCTGCTGCAGGTAGCTGGAGCGCACTTCCGCGTCCGACACACCGACGCCGCCGGTAATCAGGTCGCGTAGCCGCGACTCCTCCAGCTCTTTCTTAATCTCGCCCTCAAACCTGTCGCGCGACATGCCGAAGTTATCTTGAATCAACGCGGCATACCGCTGGTCCCCGATGTACTGCCCGCCCGGGAACAGCGCCGCGCCAATCGGACCACTATGCAGAAACTTGCGAACCGCGTCGTCGCTCACCTGCAAACCAAGCCGGTTCGCTTCATTCAGGATCACTGCCTGCTGGATCAATCCCTGCCCGGCGCGCTGCATCATGAACGGCAGCGCCGCCTCTGGCCAGCCTTGCCGCTGGAGCATCCGCTGAGCCGCAGCCTGCACGTCCTGCGTTGAGACCTGCGTCGACGTCCCAAATACACGCGTAAACGGGTTAGCCCCACGAATGGTCGCGTAGTTGTTTGAAGAAGCATCCGCACTCTGGAAGATACCCGGGACCAGGGTAATGACCATGGTGATGCAGGCAACGGCGATAATAACGATGAAGACCGTCTTGATGAAGCGGTTATCTTTTTGCAGAAAACGGATCATGAGCTGTTCAGTACCCTTCTAAAGCTTGCAACACAGATGCTTGCAACATGCTTGATACAAGTGAGCGCAGTGCAGCCAATGCCATCAGTATATCGGGATGCCCATGCACCATGCGCTATACCTATGCCGGTTGTAGGGTTAACTCGGTCAGCTCTGGTGGGCAATTCAGCCGGAAGGGCAGCTCCACCGTCCCAATGCCCCGGTTTACATATAGTTGAGTCTTGCCCATTTCAAAATGCCCCTCGACAAAGCGTTTGCCTAGGGGCGGCAGCAGCACCGGAGGTAAAAACGGCAGCCGCACTTGTCCGCCATGGGTATGGCCGGAAAGCATCAAATCCACCTGGTTCCGGCGAGCTACTGCCGGCAGGATGTCCGGCTCGTGCGCCATCAGCACTACCGGCTCGCCATCCTTGTGTGCGTGCGTGGGTAGGGTCTTATCCAGGTCCCACTCCCAGCTCAGCGCGTCCATGACGCCCGCAATCCAAAATCGGGCTCCGTCGCGCTCAAACGGCAGGTTGGCATTGCGCAGGATCGGGATACCGACCGCGCCTATGGCTTCGACAACCATGTCGCCGTTAACCATCCAATCATGATTGCCTAGAATGCCCCAGCGCTGGGGGCATTCTATGTGGCTTAGCAGCTCGGCAACCACAGGTATATATTTTTCCGCGTAGCTCTTGGCAATCGGAGCCATAGAGATAAAGTCACCGGTCAGCAGCACGATATCCGGTTTGAGCCGGTTGATCTCATGGACCGCATGGCGGACCATAAATGGTTCTGTAAACTCGGCAAAATGGATGTCGGAAATCTGCACGATGCGTAGTCCGGCGAAGGTTTCGGCAAGCCCTTTGAGATGGATCGTGCGGCGCTCAATAACGAGATCGTGTCGGCAAAACTCGCTTGAGTACAGCGCCACACCCGCTACAGCAGCCCCGGCAAGCCCCAGAAACGTACGCCGGGTCACCAGCGAAGGAGGAGCAGCATGGATAGGACGCGTTATTACAGGGGCCATAGATTGACTATAAAGCCGCTGTGTCTACTGGCATCAGACTAAGGTACCGTTATGGGCCAGGCGCTCGAAAAAACGGAGCGCCCGGCCCATATGGAACCTAATAAGGATAGCGGTAGTATCCATACGGATACGGACGTACCACATAGGGATAAGGCCGTACTACGTAGCCATATGGGGGTGGCACAGCCGCATACACCGGCCGTCGCTGTAGAACCGGCTGCTGCGGCACAGAAGCAGCAAGTCGCTGTGCCTCGCTGTATGGCACCGGCTGCAGAGTAAGGGGCTCCTCGATGTGGAACTGCAGCAGCGCCTCCGGTGGCAGGTCAAGCCGTGGACCGTGGGTAGCACCCGAGATCAACGCGCCCGAAGTACCGCCGGCAATCGCACCGATACCTGCACCAATCCCACCACCGGCTGCCGCACCGATAATGGCGCCCAGGGCAGCACCGCCAATAGTATTTGCAGCGGTATAGCCGGACTTGCTGGGACCCTGGCTTGTCCAAATCTCCGAAACCAGCGGGAATGTGGCCGGACCTAAATGTACAGCCGTTAACCGTAGATCAAGCTTAGGACTGCCTCCATATGGGCCGGCATTCTTTGCTTCCACTACCTGCCCGGTTAGCACGGCTCCGCGCGGTATCGCAATGACATTGTTGGCGTACACATCAGCCGCCGCGGTTACGTCGAAAAACTCGCCGCCGGTCAGGTTGCGTGTGCTGAGCGGCTGCGTAGTGCGCACACTCAGCAGCGTACCCGGAGGAATCGTGACCGGTCCGCTTGCATCCTGCAGTTGCGGTGCTACACCGAAGCTGCTTTGCTGGGCATACTGTTGTGGTGCCTGCTGCGGGTACTGCCCCGGCACATGCGAGTTCCCGCGCGGACCATAATCCGGCTGGCTGTACTGCGGCGGGTACCCACCGGTTGAATAAGGCTGAGTCTGCTGATATGGAGAATTTTGCTGTGTTTGCTGCCCCGTACCCTGCTGGGGATAAGGTGTGTACTGCTGCTCACCTGCCTGACCGGATTGCTGCGTCGGAGCGGCTGCCTCCTCATCAGGGGGAGGGGGCGGAAGATTCTCCTGCCCGTTTTGTGCAGCTGTAGGCGCGCCCGCTTGCTGACCTGAAGCTACCTGCCCTGACGCTACCAGACCGCCCGCGCTCCCCACATTAATGTTGTCCTGGATAGATTGCACGCCGCTAATCCCGGCAGTGACCTGCTCTGCCTCTGCTCGCGCATCCTCATTGGTTACATCGCCCATCAGCGTGACTACGCCATGCGAAGCTTTTACCAGGATGGTCGAGTTGCCGGTTCCGTTCAGCTTGCTGTCCGCATGCAAGGCCGTAGTCACACTGGTCTGTAACTGAGCATCACTGACGCCATACTGGCCTTGAGCCAAACCCGGCAGAGCATACAGGGTAAGCGAAAAGCCCGCGACTGCAGCCGCAAGAGACCTGTTTGCTTTGTAAATTAGACGTTCCCGTTGATCTGACATCTGCTGTGCGCTCCTGCTCCGGAGCCGACTTTCCGCCGACTCGCGGAAGTGGCCCTTTACAGTTGAAAAGACACAAAGGCCGGGCGAAAGTTGCTATGGCCGGTACGAAAAGCTGAACCGGTTTTGTAACCGGCTCAGCCTTGGTATTCCGCTTAGCGCCCCTTGCGGTAGTGCGCAATCAGTGCCGTCGTCGAGCTGTCATGCCGGTTGTGCTTGGTCCCATCCAGGTCGCCGATGATCTCCACCGCCAGCTTTTTGCCCAGCTCCACACCCCACTGGTCAAAAGAGTCAACCTGCCAGATCACGCCTTGCGTAAATACCATGTGCTCGTAGAGCGCAACCAGCTTGCCGAGTGCTTCGGGCGTGAGTTTGTCGATCAGGATAGTATTCGTCGGTCGATTGCCCTCGAACACGCGGTGCGGTATCACCTCAGGCTTGGTGCCCTCGGCCTTCACCTCGTCCGCCGTCTTACCGAACGCCAGTGCCTCGCCTTGTGCAAACACATTCGCCATCAGCAAGTCGTGGTGATTTCCAAGCGGGTTCAGCGTCTCGCGGAAACCGATCAGGTCGCACGGGATCAGCTTCGTCCCCTGGTGGATAAGCTGGTAGAACGAGTGCTGCCCATTGGTGCCGGGCTCGCCCCAGAAAATCTGGCCCGTCTGGTAGCCGACCTCTTCGCCGCCAAGCGTCACGTGCTTGCCGTTTGACTCCATGGTGAGCTGCTGCAGGTACGCCGGAAAGCGCTTAAGGTATTGGTCATACGGCAGCACGGCAACCGTTTGCGCGTCGAAAAAGTTGTTGTACCAGACGCCGAGCAGACCCATTAACACCGGCAGGTTTTCGGCCAGAGGAGCAGTCTTGAAATGCCGGTCCATGGAGTGGAAGCCGGCCAGCAGCTTGTGGAAGTTGTCAGGCCCGATCGCAATCATTGTCGAGAGCCCAATGGCTGAGTCCATCGAATAGCGGCCGCCGACCCAGTCCCAGAAGCCGAACATATTCGCCGTGTCGATGCCGAACTTCGCTACCTCAGCCGCGTTCGTTGAAACTGCAACAAAGTGTTTCGCCACCGCTTCGTGATGCTTCAACTTGGCCAGCGACCACTTGCGCGCCGTATTGGCGTTCGTCATCGTCTCGAGCGTCGTAAAGGTTTTTGACGAGATGATGAACAGCGTTTCTTCGGGATCGAGGTCGCGGGTGGCCTCATGGAAGTCTGTCCCGTCGATGTTGGAAACAAAGCAGAAAGTGAGCTCTCGCTGCGAGTAGTGCCGCAGCGCCTCATACGCCATCACCGGTCCCAGGTCCGAGCCGCCGATACCGATATTGACCACCGTTTTGATCGGCTTGTCGGTGTACCCGGTCCACTCACCTGAGCGAATGCGCTCGGCAAAGGCCGCCATACGGTCCAGCACCTCGTGAACGTCGGGCGTGTAGTTGTGCCCGTCCACGGTCATCGGCTCGTCCTTGGGCGCGCGAAGGGCCACGTGCAGCACCGCCCGGCCTTCAGTCGTGTTGATCTTTTCACCTGCGAACATCGCGTCGCGGTGCTCGGTCAGGCCGCTTTGCTCAGCAAGCTCCAGGAGCAGCTTTAGCGTTTCATCGGTAATTCGGTGCTTGGAGTAATCGAGGTAAATGTCTTCAAACGAGGCGGTCAGGCGCGTGCCCCGGTCGGGGTCCTGCTTAAAAATCTCGCGCAGGTGCTGCGGGGCAATCTGCTCATAGTGGGCTTGTAGGGCTTTCCAGGCAGGCAGCTGGGTTAAGGGTGTTTTGCTTGCAACAGGCGCGACTGGGGCGGATGTACTCATGCGATCACAACCTTTCAGGACGCGCGCCGGGATACACTCTCGCCGCGCGCCGCATTCCTCGACTTGGATTCTAACGAACAGCCAGAAGCAGCTTGATGCACCTTAATGAAGCCGCAGAAACCGCAAATGCCGGGTTCTCGGTTTGGCAAAGTGCCCGTTCGCAAAGTAACTGACGCACTGCTTGTCTTTGTTGTAGTCGCTGGCAAGCTCCAGAAGGCTTGATCCGTCCGGAGAAGGCAGCAGCGCCGAAGAGTAGTTCGGGCAGTAGTTGTCAAATGCTTCCGGCACACGCACCGGCGCCGGAACGGTCGACCATGATCCGGTTAGGCCCATTCCATCCAGACTTGCGTTTACAAACAGTACCTGCCCGTTCTTCTGCGACACGGTTTCATCGCCCTTGAACAGGACCTGCCCCACCAGCACCAGAGCGCCCCTGGGGTTCCAGACATTTGCCGGCGCATGCTCGAAGTACTCGCCCGCCTTTGTTTGCACCTTGGTCCCCATGTCGGAGGCGACCCCGAAATCCCAGCCGTCCTTGGAAGTACGGCTGTACACCTTGCAAAAAGCCGGCCCGCAAAGCTCGTAGCTCATGAAGTAGGTGCCGCCCGGCAGCTTTGACACAACTGCCATGCCCGGCCGGTCGTCATGTGCCGTGCCCGCGACCGTGTCCTTCCGGTCCTGCCAGGTCGCGCCGTCATAGGTGCGCATCTGCACCAGCTTCTGGCTGCAACACCCATCCGTCTCGTCCGACCAGAACATCACCAGCGCGCCGTCGCTCGCAATGGTGAACTCGGGCTCCCACAAACCATGCTCGCTGCTGCCCCGAACCACCGGGCTCGACAAGTAACTCCAAGTCCGACCCCCATCCATACTGGTGGAAATTTCAATGGCCGGCGTGTCGCCTGAAAAGTAAGACCCCGCAAACAACAGCGTTCCCGCCTGCAAGCTGCCGACGCGTTGCGGCACCTCATACAACGTCGCGCAGCAACGCTCCCGGCTGCCTTCGCGGGTCGGCACCTTGTCGAGAAAGGTGAAGCTTGCGCCGTCGTCCTTGCTCCGGAAGATGTTGCCGTTGGTGCTTGCAACGATCTGCCCATTTGTTTGTTCCGCACCGTGTGAGAGCCGCACCAGCCGCGGGTAGAGCGTGCTGTACGGCAGGTAAGTACCGGTAGCGGCTATTCCTACAGAAGTGCCTAGCAGCACTAGCCAAGCCGTAAACACTATTCCAGAAGCTACTAGCCAGCGAGCGACGCAGGAATGTGATAGATCGTCCGTCATGGCTGCTCGTTGAACCTTTGTGAAACCATCTTGCAATCTTCGTGGCCTAGTTACGGTCTCGGTGAAGACGTATTCTTGTGGGCTGCGACAAAGCTTTGAGTGATCTGCTTTGCAATCCGATCCGATGCTATAGTTCCATCAAATGCCGTGACTTTGCCTGAACCTAATATTACAGACGTTTTCCTATCTGAAATAACAAACGTATGGACATAGGTAAACAAAGGCCGGTCGATCTCAATGAAAAGATCAGCAATCCTGGCATCTGCGACTATAGCCAGACTCATCCCCTTCCAATCTTTTTCCTGCAATAGGGCGCGGTCTAAAGTGTCCACAGTGAGGAATTGCGTTTTGGAATGTATATAAACCGTCCTTGCAGCCCGTAGAAGCTGCTTAGGATCAGCATTTGCCGCAGCAACACTTGATGTTGATGCCTCAGGTTCGCTGGAACGCAGTTGAAGGAGGGCTCCTGAGCCGAGTGCGACGGGGTGGCTTGCATCAATTAAAGCAATGACGTTCTCTACTGGTACCGCGAAAAAGGCGCTACCCTGCAAACCTGAAGTGATGATCCCGACAAGTTCCCCATGCTTGTCGACAAGTGCTCCCCCACTCGCTCCAGGAGCGATGGGCGCAGTAAATTGAATAAGTTGAAAACCGGTTCCAGCACCTGGTACTTCACCTGCGGGCCGAACAGCAGAAAGGATACCTTCACTAGCAGTCCAGGCAAGACCATTAGAGTTATTGACAGTATATAAAGAGTCACCTTGAGCGAGGCTAGCTCCCTTACCAGCCGAAAGGAAGGTCAAACCACTTACAGGTATCTTTAGAGCGGCAACATCACGGCGCTCGTCACTACCCAATAATTGAACATGATCGAACACTTCTCCGTTTGACGTTCGAATCTGAACTTCAGCGGCGTCTTTCACTGCATGAAGCGCTGTAAGGAGAGTACCGTTTTCAGCAACTAAAACGCCAGTTGCAACTGAATGCAATCGTCCAGCGCCTTCGCCACTTAAAATAATTACCGATGCTTTCTTCGTCGTTTCAAAGATTTGCTTCGGCGGAAGATCAGCTAAGTTTTGTCCAAGTAAGGGGCTCGCCAGAAGTAGAGTAAAGATGCAAATAATTAGACGCATTGTTTATTACCCATCGACTTTCTATCCTCAGCCTTGAAGCGGCAAATATCAGCTCAAGCTCCCATCGCAAACTGCTTTCCTGCCTCCAGCAACTTCTCCACCGAAGCTTTTGAGCAAGCCTCCGAGTAAATCCTGAGCAGCGGTTCCGTGCCGGAAGCCCGCAGCAGCAACCAGCTTTCCGCCGCGTTCGGTTTACCTTCCACCTCAGGATTACGCAGGAAGAACTTGATCCCATCGAGCGTCGAGACGCGCTCGACCGGCATCCCGGCAAACTCCTTTACACCAGCCTTTGCTTTGGCAATCGTCGCGTCTTTCAGGTCATCGGCGATATGCAGGTCGATGCGGCCGTACTGGTGCTCGCCGTACTCGTCTTGGAGTGCCTGTACCAGCTCGCCCAGCGTCTTTTTCTCCTCGGACATGACGGTGGCCAGCAGCAGCGCATTCAGCAAGCCGTCGCGCTCGGGCAGGTGGCGGCTGATGCCGATGCCGCCCGACTCCTCGCCGCCGATCAGGATCTCCTGTTCCAGCATCAGGTCGCAGACGTACTTGAAGCCGATGCCATGCTCCCACAGCTTGCGACCGTGTTTAGCCGCGATGCGGTCGAGCATGCCGGTAGTGTTGAAGGCGCGCGTCACCCCACCCGGCCAGCCTTTGGTCCTCAGCAGCCAATCGAGCAGGATCGAAAAAATCTTGTGCGGGTCCACGAAGTTGCCGTGCTCATCGATGGCGCCCAGCCGGTCCGCGTCGCCATCGGTGGCAAAGCCGGCGGCGCACTTGTGAACCACGGTCGCCTCGCCGAGCGCGCGGATGTGCGGCTCAATCGGCTCCGGGTTGATGCCGGGAAACAGCGGGTTGTGCTCGGCGCGAATCTCGACATGCTCAACACCCAGCTCTTTGAAGATGCCGGCCAGGATGCCGCGTCCAGAACCGTACATGCAGTCCACGGCGAACTTTAGCCCGGAAGTACGAATGGCCTCAAGATTGGCAAAGTTCTTGATGGCCGCTACGTAAGGACCGACGAAATCGGCTTCTTCAATCTTCGCGGGTGAAGCAGCTTGCGGCAGCTCGCGCCCCAACTCCTTTTCAATCTCAGCGATGATTGCAGGTCGCCCGGAGCCGCCGTAGTACGCCTTGTACTTTACCCCGTTCCACTGAAAGGGATTATGCGAAGAGGTGATCATAACCCCGCCCGCGCAGCCCCGGTCGCGCACCGCCATAGAAAGTGCAGGCGTCGGCGTAACGCGATCTGAAAGCGCCACCGGGATGCCCGCCCCGGCAAGCACTTCAGCCACTGCTTGGGCAAAAGCGCGCGAGCCGAAGCGCGTGTCGTAGCCGATAGCCGCGCCTTTTTGCATGCCGCCCTCGCGTAACAGGTAGCTGCCGATAGCGGCGGCGGCAATGCGGACATTCTCAAAGGTAAAGTCCTGCGCGATGATCCCGCGCCAGCCGTCGGTGCCGAACTTGATCTCCTGCGCTCCCATGCTCTTGCTCTCTCCATTCATTCGAGTGCTTGTGCTGCCCGCATACAAGCAGGTTTTTCGACTCCGCTACGCATAGGACAACTTCAGGAAGGTAGCTACATCCTGTTAGATCAGCTCTTTCTTCCCTTGCGCCGCCAGTTCCTTGACCACCTTGCCCACATCCTGCGAGTGGTGCCGTGTGGTCACCAGGATGGCATCCTCGGTCTCAACAACAACCAAGTCGTGCACCCCGACCAGGGCCACCAGTTTTTTCTGACTGTAGGCATAGTTACGGTGTGAATCCACAGTCAGGAAGCCGTGCGCCTCCATCACATTCTTGTTTTCGTCTACATGCTCATTCAGCTCCAGCTGGTGCTCGTACAGCGCTGCCCAAGAGCCTAGATCGTTCCAACCGAAATCGGCCTGCAGGCAGAACAGATTCGACTTGTGCTCGCCCTTGGCTGAGCGCGGCTCCAGGATGGCATAGTCCACGCTGATGTTTTCGCACTGCGGGTACAGCTCGGCAAATACCTGCTCAAACTGCGGTGTTCCGTATGCAGCTGCGATGGTTTCGAGCATGGGCGCGGTCTCAGGCAGGTGCTCCCGCACGGCATTGGCCAGTGTGCGGGCACTCCAGATAAAAATGCCGGAGTTCCAATGATAGTTGCCGTCTGCCACAAACGCTTCTGCGCGCTCCTGGTTCGGCTTCTCAGTAAAGCGGCGCACCCGCAGCTCGCCTGTTAACAGCCGTTCCCCGGTCTCGATGTAGCCATAGCCGGTCTCTGCGCGGGTCGGCTTGATACCGAGCACCACCATGTTTTCACCC
The DNA here is from genome assembly GCA_964237325.1 of uncultured Acidobacteriaceae bacterium. GTDB lineage: Bacteria > Acidobacteriota > Terriglobia > Terriglobales > Acidobacteriaceae > EB88. Next base: position 40,783 of record CAXSHS010000014.1, read on the forward strand.
GCGGCTGCCAGCTGGATCGCACGGCGCATGACCGATATAAACGCCGCCTCGTTCGCAATGACGTGGTCCGCCGGAAACATGCCGAGGATGGCATCCGGGTTCTGCCGCTCGACCAGAAATGCGGCCAAGCCTGCAGCGGGCGCGGTATTGCGTGCGGTCGGCTCGCAGACTACCTGCTCCTTCGGCACCCCATCGAGCTGCGCGCAGATTTCAGGCGAAAGCAGGTCATTGGTGATGACCCATACATCGCGGTGCGAGCTGAGGGGCGCCAGCCGGTCCACTGTCCGCTGGATCATGGTGCGTTCACCATCAAGTGCCAGTACCTGCTTGGCGCGGGCCTTGCGGCTGCGCGGCCAAAAGCGGGTACCGCTACCCCCGGCCAGAATAATCGGTCGAAATTCCTGCATACGTATCTCCATGGCGTCTCTGCCCGTATCGGCAAAGCGCTGCCGTTCTTTACCTCGTAGTTGCCATGTCCTGTGGAGCAAAAGGAATCATGCGTATGACTTCAGCTGTACCCCGCGCCTGCCAACGATCGGCGCTTGCCGGGATCACTGCCAATTCGCAGCGGCCTAATGAGAACAGATCAAAGCCTTCCCCCTCGATTTTGAGCGTACCGCTTCCCACAAACAGCAGCTGCGGCCCTCCGTCTTCGTAAGCCGCCGCAGCCAATGCCTCGCCGTCGCCGGTCCATCGCTCCAGACGGAAGTATTTCTCGTTCAACAGAATCGTTTCTCCTCGCGCGCCGGTATGGGGCTTGATAAGGCCTGCCCCGGTTTTCACCCGCATCGCCTCCAGTGCTGCTTCCACATGCAGCTCGCGGGGCCTGCCATAGTCGTAGAGCCGGTAGGTGGTGTCTGAGGTCTGCTGCGTCTCCAGGAGAACCGAGCCCGGCCATACGGCATGCACCGTACCCGCGTCCACGTACACCACATCGCCGGTTGCAATCGGCAACTGGCCCAGCAGCTCTTCCATCGTTTTATCTTCAATCGCTGTGCGCACGGCTTCGGGCGTCACACCTGGCTTCAGCCCCAGCGCCACCTTGGCATCCGGCTGCGCCTCCAGTGCGTACCAGCACTCCGTTTTGCCGCGGGGCTCGCCTTTGGCCTGAGCGAGCGCATCATCCGGGTGCACCTGCACGCTTAATTTTTCCTTTGGAAACAGCACCTTGATCAGCAGGGGATATTCGCTTTCGTCCGCAAAGTCCTTTCCTAAAATTGCCTGCGCATGATCCTTGACCATCGCAGCAAAATTTTGCCCGGCAAACGCGCCTGTGGCAACCGTACACTTTGCGCCGGTCAGCCATACCTCGCCCACCGGCTCACCGGGCGCGGCTTTATGGTCAAACCAGGGTGCCAGATCGTCAAAGCCCCAGATCCGCGTTTGAAAGTAGGGCGTGAGTTTAAAAGGCGGCAGTGTGCTGATGGAATCCATGCCACTCAGTATGCCCCATCGTGCCCGCAACTACGTAAACGCCGATCCAAGCGAACCACCGGAAGTAACCGGGCCACATACGATCCGGGTACGATACGGGAATGGCACCGACTCTCGTCACCGGTTGCGCAGGCTTCATCGGCTCATGGATTGCGGACACCCTGCTGCGCCAAGGCGAGCACGTGCGCGGGCTTGACAACTTTGAAACCGGACAGCAGGGCAACATAGAGGCACTGCACACGGCGGCGCACGAGGGCGGCAGCACGTTTGAGTTGGTACAAGCCGACCTGCGCGATGCCATAGCGGTCGCGCAAGCCTGCCGTGGCATTGAGCTCATCTACCATCAGGCTGCGCTGCCTTCAGTGCCGCGCTCGGTACTCGACCCGCGTCTCTCCCATACCGCGAATCTTGACGGCACCTTCAACCTGCTGGAGGGAGCGCGTGCAGCCGGGGTGCGTCGGGTAGTCTATGCCGCGTCCTCATCGGCTTACGGCAATCAGCCCGGCTTCCCGCGTGTTGAGACGATGGTGCCCATGCCGATCGCTCCCTACCCGGTGCAGAAGCTTGCGGGCGAGCTCTACATGCGGTCGTACT
>CAXSHS010000015.1:0-41635 GCA_964237325.1 uncultured Acidobacteriaceae bacterium
ACCGTGCCGGTGCCGGTCAGTGTTACTGTGTTGCCCGAGATCGTCGCCGGCCCTGAGACTACTGTGTAGCTGATCGCGCCCGCCGAGTTCGATGTGGCTGTGACTGGGAACGGCGCGTCGCCGTAAGTGTGGTTCCCTACTGTGAAGCTGATCGCAGGGCTAACTTGGTTGCCTGTACCGCTCAAAGCTACTGTTGGATTCGCGCCCGATCCATTCAGGGAATTATCAGTCACCTGGACGGTCCCTGTAAGCGCGCCGGCGCTTGTTGGCGCAAAGTCAATGGCCAAGTTACAAGCCATGGCAGATCCCAGCATTCCGGTTGTACAAGTTGTGTTAGCACTGTTCAAATCAAAGTTTGATGTAACAGCGAGAGCAGAAATTGTAAGTGGGGCATTGCCAATGTTATTTAACACCAGAGTGTAAGGGCTATCGCTACTGGTTGAACCTACAGGCGTCGAAGCAAAATTAAGGCTTTGGGAATCAGCTACATCCATCTTGAACACGGCGTTTGTGTTTTCATCCGCAATGTAAAGGTTGCCTTGGCTATCAATAGCGACGCCATTTGGGTTGAGGCTGCTGTTGACTGTCCTTTGTGTATATGTGCCATCAGCGTTTGGTGTTAGGCGTATAGTTAAGCCTTGAGCCTGATCTGACACGTACACATTACCGCTCGCGTCCACGGTGACACCGTTTGAATTGCTCAACCCGGTGACGAGGGTGCTCTGCGTGTAACTACCGCCGGAATATGTCTCCTTGTAGATCGCACCGACCTGCGCGTCTGCCGCAAAAATGTTACCGCTTCCGTCTACTGCGATTGCAGTAACAAAGCCCTGACCAGTGGCGACCACACTCTGTGTGTACCCTCCACTGCTTGTCAAGGCTTCTTTCAGGATTTGTCCACTCCCACTGTTAGCGATATAGATATTACCTATGGCATCAACAGCAACACCAAAATCATTGTTAAGCCCTGTAAACAGGGCACGCTGCGTGTACGTTCCGCCGGAGTACACCTCTTCCACAATCCTGTTATTTCGAAAATCACCGATGTACACATTGCCGCTTCCGTCTACCGCCATCTGCCCCGCACTTGCCAAGTCGCTGTTGATTACAGTTTGCGTATAACTACCGCCAGAAATAGATTCCTTGTACACAGTTGTATTGTTGTAGGCACCGACGTAGACGTTACCAATGCTATCGACTGCCAGTTCAAAAGCTCCATTAAAGCCAGAAAACAAATTTGTCTGCGTACCGGGATATACGACTGCCTGTGGCCCCCTACCTATACCAGACAGATAGGAACTTGCTACTACGCCTCCGCTCGAGTTGGTTAACGTCACAGCACCAAGGCGCTGCCCAGGATACTTCGGAGTGAAGCTATACTGCACGGTGCAGGCTTGGCCTGCGGCATAGCCGGCACCAGCCGTGCAGGTGCCGCCAGATACGTAGGTGTAGTCCAATCCGGTTGCGCCCTGCGTAGCAACCTGGATGGCAGTAGTAAGGGTGGAGTTTAATGTCGTACTTGCAGAGAAGGTGACAGTTGCTATCTGCGTAGCACTCGTTGAGTTCACAGCTGTTGTCGGAGCAACATACGCTGCCGCAGCCATATTCACAATAATCGTACGCTGCACGGGTGTTGCGGCGGTGTAGGTAGGGCTACCCCCCTGATCAGCTTCGACCACCACAGTGCCTGCACCCGTATATGTTAACGTGGAGTTATTGGTGCCGCTTAACACAGCAGGCCCACTTACCACACTGAACACCACTGGATTGCCTGAAGCGCCTCCTGATGCCGTTAGTGTCACAGGTGCTGAACCATTCACAACGGGAGTTGTCGGCTGCGAAAAGGTAATAACCTGCGAGCTTTGGTAGGCAAACTGGTCTGCTGTGCTTGTAGCGCTGGTGCCACCTGGGGCGGTTACGGTTACATCCACAGTGCTGCCGCCGGTGCCGGCAGGCACAACAGCCGTAATGGATGTGTCACTTACTACCGTAAAGCTTGTCGCAGTAGTTGTACCGAAACTTACGGCGGTGGTCCCGGTCATATGCTGACCAGTGATAGCAACGGATGTGCCGCCTGCACTTGTTCCCATTGCTGGAGATATGCCGACTACCGCAGGGACTGCATACAGAGCTGTACCAGTTAAACCCACTACCTGCGTACTGCTCGGGTTGGCATTCAAATTCGTATCGGTTGTAACAAGCTGTCCGCTAAATGTGCCGTTAGTCTTGGGCGCAAAATTTATAACATCTGTGCAGGTAGCGCCAGCGCTTAATGTTCCCGGGCCCGAGTTGGTCGAGAGTTGCGGACAGGTGGAGACGTTACTCAGCAAGTATCCCGTTGAAATGCTGGGGTTAAAACCTGTTCCAGGCGCCGGAAACATCAGTGCTGCATTGCCAATATTATTAAGTGCTACCACCTGAGACGAGCTTGTTGAGCCGACCGCCGTAGAAGGAAAAATCAAACTTGGAGCATCTGCAAAATCCAACTTGATGATCGAGCTGGTGTTATAATCGGCAATAAAAACATTGCCGCGTCCATCAATCCCTACACCAAATGGTCTAGAAGAGCTTGCTAAAGTATTTACGGTTGTGTAACCACCCGCTGCCAGTACTTCCTTAATTACAAGGTTGCCTTGGTCAGCGACAAAGATGTTGCCGTTTCCATCCACCTTAATACCTTGAGGAGTAGTGAAGCCACTAGCTATTGTATGGATAGTGGTGTAACCACTCGCTGCCAAAATCTCCTTCACTGCATTGTTATGGGTATCAGCAACAAAGATATTTTCGCTTTGGTCCACCGCTAAATAAAGCGGATTGTTAAAACCGCTAGCCAGAGTGAGGACAGTAGCATACCCGCCCGCTGCTAAAATTTCGTCTATGGTGCCATCGCCATAATTGGCTACGAAGACATTCCCACTTCTGTCTACCACCACGCCAGTGGGAGTATTGAGGCTGCTACTTAATGTGATGACAGTAGTGTAACCGCCTACTGCCAAAATTTCTTTCACAGCGCTATGGAAAGAATCGGCAACAAAGACATTGCCGCTCCCGTCCACCGCTACGCCATATGGACTGCTAAAACCACTTCCAAGTATGTTGACTGTACTGTATCCGCCAGCTGCCAGAATCTCTTTAATTGTGCTGCTGCCTGGATCGGCAACAAAAATGTTACCGTTTCCATCTATAGCTACATCTGTGGGATCAGTAAAACCGCTGCCCAGGTTGGTCTGTAAACTGGGACTAAAGTTCACTTGTGGACCTAAGCCGGTTCCATAGAGATAAGCGGTTGCAATCACTGCTCCCGAACTATTGTTTAATGTGGCCGCACCATATCGAGTACCACTGAAGCGCGGCGTAAACGCCACCTTTAAGATACAGGTATCTCCAGCGGCATAGGAGTGGTTTGTGCCGTTTGTAGTGCAGGTTCCTGTACCCGCGTCTGTGAAATCTAGCCCTGTTGCGCCTTGAGTTAGCGCAGCAGGTGCGCCAATAGTACCGGCTGTAACAAAGGTAAAGGTGAGCGGAATGCTAACAGGCGTGCCGCTAGCAATTGCTGCAGAACCAAAGTTCACTCCCGAAGGCATAAATTTTTGGATTGTATTATTACTGTAATTGGAGATAAAGACATTGCCGTTGCCATCCACTGCCACGCCGGTAGGATTGTTGAAACTGCTGCCCAGTGTGTTGACAGTCGAATAGCTTCCCGCTGCCAGAATTTCCTTAACCGCATTGTTGCCGCTATCAGCGATGAAGACATTGTCAGTAGCATCAATCGCTATCCCGGTAGGAGTATTGAAGCCGCTGCCCAGAATATTGATGGTCGAATAGCCACCTGAGGCTAAAATTTCCTTCACTGCATTGTTGCCTGTATCTGCGACGAAGACATTTCCGTTCCCGTCTACTACCACTTGTGAAGGATTACTAAAGCTGCTGCTCAATGTATTGACGGTGGCGTAGCTACTTGTCGCCAGGATCTCTTTCAAGTTCTTACCGGCATCCGTGACAAAGACGTTCCCGCTTTTATCAACTGTAATACCTTGGGGGGCAGTGAAACCACTACCCAATGTATTGATAGTCGAGTAGCTGCTTGCCGCTAAGATTTCCTTCACTGCATTGTTGCCTGTATCTGCGACGAAAACGTTCCCGGCCCCGTCGACTGCTACGCTGAGAGGACCGTTGAAGCCGCTACCTAGTGTGTTAACGGTTGAGTATCCACCCGCCGCTACAACCTCCTTCACTGCATTGTTGCCGTAATCCGCGATGAAAAGGTTACCATTTCCATCCACTACAACGCTGTGCGGTTTGTTGAAACCACTCGCTGAAAGTGTGACTATTGCGCCGCTGAAATGAGCTGTTTGTGCTTGCGCTTCCTGTTGTTCAACCGATGTAATCCCGGCTACACCCAAAAAGCAAAGTAGTCCTGCAAGGAACTCCTGGAGCATTGGCCTCGGCGGGCGCTTCAACCTGCAAGCATTCTTCTTACAGGTACACCGGTGGCACTGGCCATGAACCAGGCACCACAGTGCAGCAAGGAAGGCTAGGCAGTAGAACAAATACATGGCGAACAACTCCTGAATACTCCCATGGCAAAGCCGGCTCACCATGACAAAGAACGTCATGAGTCTCCGCAAGAATCCATATGGAAATTGCGTTCAGTAAATCACATCGCGGCGCATTCTTCTTATTACTAAAGTGCTGGCTGAGGAAAGTCATTACAAAGAATAGAACAGATCACTTGCTATTAGCTCGGGCCGTCTGGGATGGAATCGTATATTAAACCTACTGCACCTATGCCGTCACATATGTTGTCGATTGAACTATCTCTCTTTACAGGAACGTAATGGCTTGTACCGCCTTACCCGGAAACATATTTAGCGTGGATTACTTTTGCGACTTAGTGCATTTACGTTGAGTCTCAGGGCAATGACGATGACGTTTTTGGCTCCACTAGAATGCTGTAAAAACTTCTGCTCGTCATTTCATTTGAAGATAGTGCCCACAAGCAGGAACCTGCATCCGTGTGAACTGTGTTAACACCACTTTTGGCAAGAGAGTAGCTCTTAACCCGGAAAGCTATGGACAATCGCTACACGGAAAAATTCACCAAGTACATAATGCAAGTTGGACCTTTGTACATTGTATTATCATTGATTTGAAATCCACTTTTGACGACCCTCTTCTAAATGAGGCCATCTACTATCTATGGGCTGCAACGTGCCCAGCGTATTAACTGAGAAGTTATACATGAGCCGCTAGGATCGGCTCATTCAGACCAGTGGATGACGCAGGTTGTAACGATAAGCAGCAAGGACTCGCACTATGCACGCAGGCGCTTCGCAGCGCCCGCATCATGAAAGCGCGTATCACCTACACGCGCTCCCATTTGTCATTGCACGGGACGGTCCAACCGGAGCGATCAGCCCGTTCAAAATACTCTATAGCAGTCCATCTATTGACCGCTGCTTCCTCATCAAGCTTCCTTAGCCCGCGCTGCCGCAGCAGCCGCCATAACGTCGTTAAAGCCTTTATAGAAGGGTTCATAGTTCCCATTCACCTCGGCAAAGCGCTGCGCCTTGACTCGCTCTACCAGTACTTCCGTTGTTTCGGGCGAGGTTTTCAGGATGTGCATCGTCTCGTCGATGTAGTCCTTTAAGGGCATGGCGCGCGGGTCGCTTGCTTGTCTGGGTCCTTGCAGCTCTGTCTGCACGTAGGGCGGTACCAGTTCAATTACCTGCACAGGGGTGTCACGAAGCTGAAATCGCAGGGATTGCGTGTAGGAGTGGATGGCCGCCTTGGTCGCGCAATAGGTCGGCGTTGTTGCCAGGGGTACAAATGCCAGCCCTGACGAAACAGTCAAAATCGCTGCTTGCGGCTGAGTCTTCAATAGCGGCAGCAGTGCGGCGGTCAGACGCATGGGTCCCAACAGGTTGGTGGTAATCGTCGCTTCCGCGTCATGGAGGCTTTTCCCCAGCAAATCTTCGTCACGCATGATGCCTGCATTGTGGATGACGACATTCAGAGCCGGGTAGTTACCCCGGAGTTGTTCCGCAAAGTTCTGGATAGAGTCGCTATCTCCTATATCGAGTACTTCAGCTTTTATAGCTGGATTAACCGCTATGACCTGGTCGAGCACGTCCCTGCGACGACCTGCGATGATGACCTGGTTACCTTCTGCTTGGAGGGCTTCTGCAAGCGCACGGCCTATGCCGGAGCCGCCGCCTGTAATCAGAATGGTATTCCCGCTTATTTGCATAATGTTTCTCCCTGGTGCTTATCGTAGGGTGAGTACAAACCATTGGGAAGTAGGCACCTGTGAGCGCTACACTTACTTAAAAGAGAGTAGCTACATGATCAACAAAACTGTGGTGCGCGAACATGTTTCCTATCCTGCTCCACCTGAAGAGAGTGATCCGGAACTGGAGGTGCTGGTCCGGGAGATCATCGGTCGCGTTGCCGATAAGTGGACCATGCTGGCGCTTGAGGTGCTGGAGGAGCATGGGCGGCTGCGGTTTACCCGCCTCGGCGAGCTGATCGGAGGCATAAGCCAGAAGATGCTGACCAAGACGATCCGCCAGATGGAAGCGGATGGACTGGTGGTACGGACAGTGTTCCCGGTGATTCCGCCTCGGGTCGAGTATGAGCTGACTGAGCTCGGTCGGAGTCTAGGCGCGGCGTTTTGCGGAGTCTGGATATGGGCTGAGCAGCACCGTAAGACCATCCTGCAGTCGCGCAAGGCATTCAGTGAGCGTGCAGCTGCTCCATGCACGATAGCCTAAGAATCTGGAGGCGGAACCGCGTCGGGATGAGGGGCACTCAAACAGAGATGGTCAGCAAGTATTCTGGGTGCATGCGCTTGCGATCAGGTCTATCTCTACTAGTAGTCCTCCTCATCTCCTCAGCCACAGGGCATGCACAGGCGAGCTTATGGCACCGCTACCAGGTGCGCGTAGAGGCTACTCAGGTAAATCAGCCGCACTGGGCGACCCCACTGATGACGACAAATGCAAGGATCGAGCAGGGACTCCGCGCTGATTTTGTCCGGCAGACCGCGCCGAACGGCCAGACGACATGGAACTACGGGAACGGGAATGGCCTGCAGATTATCCCGTTCAACCGAACGGAGTTCAGGGTCAGCGTACCGCCGTTCTTCACCCATTCAAGCCCTCAGATCCTGGATGGTTTCGGCGATTTTGCTGTGCGCGTCAAGTACCGTCTCTACGGCAGCAATGAGCAACACCGTAACGTCATTGTCACCGGTTTAATTGGGGCCAGTCTGCCGACCGGCAAGCAAGCAAACGGAAGCTGCTGTGCTGTTCTCACCCCGGCCCTGGAAGTCGGCAAGGGGTTCGGCAAGCTCGCCCTTACCTCTGCAGCAAGCGGAACACTGCCCGCGTCGAACACGGCGAAGCTCGGCCGATCTATCCTCTGGAACAATGCAATCCAGTACCACTTTACAAAGCTTATCTGGGTTGAAACCGAGTTCAACGCCACCTTTTATAGAGGTGGCCGCAATGATGGGCATGTGCAGACGTTTACCACTCCGGGCGTCGTCATCAGCCGCATCCCGTTCAGGCGCGAGCGCACTTCAGGCGGTACTCCCCTGTCGTTCACGCTCGGAGCGGGAGAGCAGATCGCACTGACCCACTTCAACACGTACAACCATGCGCCGATATTCACTGGACGTCTCCGTTTTTGAGAGGCTGCTTACCGGAAGGTGATATTTCGCATGCGTTTTTTCTGTGACGACCTATAGTAGATGATCTTTGGCGGCGCGATAGTGCAGGGCCGGCGCTAACGTTTTACTTTAGAGCAACGCCACGCCTGCAATCCCCTCCAGCACTGTCAGCGGCGCATGCTCTGGGGCGACCTGCGCCTCGCGCTCTACTAAAAATGTCTGCTCCAGCGCGTACTGCCCGGCCAGCACGGCGTGCGGTACGGTATCGGTAAACACCATCCAGCTTGAGCCCGGCGCAAACCCGAAAGCCTGCCGCGGTACCTCCCGCTGCCAGCTCTCGTTCTCCTTTAAAAAGTTGTGGAAGCGCATCATGAAGTCGTCATACGGGGTCCGCTTGATAGCGGGCAGGACCGCGCCTAACCCAAGCGCGCGAGCCGCGCCTTTTGCTGCGCGGCTTGTTGCGCTGTCCGGCTGGGGCGCGATCTGCGCCGGTGCAAATTGGAGTGCAAGCTGCCGGAACGGTTCGCTTACTACCCAGTCTCGCGTGCGTTCCGGATGAATGTTATTGAAGAAGCGAAGGATGCGCGCGCCATGCGTGGGCCGAGTGGGGAAGGCATCAGTATGCAGCAGGTCATTGCGCTTGCGTAGAGGCAGGTCGCGGTTCTGCTCCTCCTGCGGGCGAAAGCTCGCGTAATCGCGCCGCATGCGGCCCGCATAAGGCTCCAGCAAACTTTTTAGAAGCTCGGTTACAGTGTCGGAGTACCAATGCATGACCTCGCGCAGCCGCTCCGCAACTGCACCGCCTGCATCGAGGCCGGTTAATACATCGGCTGCGGGCTTGTAGGCGATGTTTTTGTGCAGGGAGGAGTCGGCCTGCTGTCGGCCTAGCAGGAACGCGATGTCATCTGCCGGTAAAGCCACCGGTGTTTGCGGAAAGTAGAGAATCGCGCCTGCTTCCAGCTGCGCGCACCATGCCCGCTTTTCCGCTGTACCTGCCGCTTGCAGGGCTTCGAGCCCAACTTCGATGACTGCCATGCCGCACCTCAGCTTTAGAATACCGGGGCCGCCCGACTGAACGAGAGCCACAAGCGGACTTTCCGGGAATCTCCCTTTGACAAGGAGACGCGCCCGCCACACACTGTGGATGGCTTGCAGCGTCGGCCAAGGTCCATGATTTTGGAGAACCCTATGACTCGCTTCACTTGTCTGCTCGCACTCACCCTTGGTCTTCTACCGGCCACCGGTTACTCATCTGCCGTCGTCCTCCAGTCCCCCACTTTAGCCGACAAGCCGCTGCCCAGCCCTGCCGCCGACGCCAATGTCATGCTTGACGGCAAGCCGGTCTCCGTTCACTACAACGCTCCATCCATGCGCAACCGCAAGATCATGGGCGACAAGGTTCCTTACGGCAAGGTGTGGCGCACAGGTGCCAACCCGGCCACGGCTTTCAAGACAGGCACCAACCTCAAGATCGGCAATGCACAGGTTCCGGCAGGCACCTATACGCTCTACACGCTGCCGTCCGAGTCCACCTGGATGCTGATCGTCAACAAGCAAACCGGCCAGTGGGGCACCGAGTACAACCAGGGGCAGGACCTCGTCCGCATCCCCATGAAGAAGGCAATGCTGCCGCAATCGCAGGAGAAAATGAGCATCAGCTTTGAAGACACCCGCGGAAAAAGCACGACCCTGCACATTCGCTGGGAGACTACGGATGTGTCGGTGCCTGTAGTTGCAGAGTGAGTGGAGACTCCTTATGAGAGGAAAATGGCTTATCCTTTCATAAGGAATCGGCTTATGAAAAGATTTTGCAAATGACGCAGATTTATCGTCCGAGCGGTACGTACATAGTCTCGACCACCGCAGGCGAAAGCGTACGTGCTTTTCTGCCCAATCCCTTACCGCCGGTGCTGGACCTTCAGAACCTGCTGCCGCTACTGGACCGGGCAAACCAGGCGCTTGGACGGCTTAACGAGCTGACAACGGTTCTTTCTGACATCCAGTTGCTTCTTTATAACTACATCCGTAAAGAAGCTGTACTGTCTTCTCAATTGAGGGTATGCAGTCCTCTTTCTTCGATCTGCTCCTCTTTGAATCCGAAGACCTTCCCGGAGTGCCGGTTGATGATGTTGCAGAGTTCCTAGATTATGTAGCTGCCATGGAGCACGGGCTTCGGCGGCTGAAAGAAGATTTCCCCTCTCCCTTCGGCTGCTCCGCGAAGTGCATGGCATCCTGCTGTGTGGAGGCAGAGGCGAGAACAAAGTACCCGGCGAGTTTCACACCAGTCAAAATTGGATTGGAGGATCGCGACCCGGCAATGCTCTCTATGTGCCGCCGCCGCCAAATCGCCTGATGGAATGTCTGAGTAAGTTTGAAAACTTTCTTCATGAACGATCGCTGCCGCTGCTGGTCAGAATCGCTCTTCTGCATGCTCAGTTTGAAACCATTCGCTCGTTTCAGGATGGAAATGGCCGTCTAGGCAGACTACTCATTACGCTTTTACTGTGCGAGCAAGGTGTACTGGAGAAGCATTTGCTGTACCTCAGCTTGTTCTTCAAGACCAATCGCTCCCGCTACTATGACCTGCTGCAGCGCGTGCGTACGGAAGCTGCATGGGAAGAATGGGTCCGCTTTTTCTGCAAGCTATTGAAGAGACAGCAACACAGGCTGCTGAAACTGTGCGGGAACTACTTCGTCTATCCTCAGACGACCGAGCGAAGATTCAAACCCTGTGCCGTCCCGCGGGGCTCGGCTTTGCGCGTGCATACGCTTCTGCAGGAACGGCCCATTGTGGAACTGCGAGCTACAGCACGGACCCTTCAGCTCAGCATTCCTACTGTGTCCACGGCAATGCGGCATTTGATCCGTCTGGGCATTGTTGAGGAAGTGACAGGACGACGTAGAGGGCGTTTGTTTGCCTATCGAAAGTATCTAGCCGTCATGAATACCGAAACAGAACTCCTGCCACCTGCCTGAGAGAAGTCCGCCTATGCCAGTACCGCTTCAATCTGCCCGATGCCCCACTCCAAATCCTCCCGCGAGATTACTAGCGGCGGAGCCAGCCGGATGACAGTCGCATGCGTTTCTTTACAGAGCACCCCGCGCCTTTGTAGAGCCTCGCAAAAGGGTCGGGCCTCGGTGTTCAGCTCGATGCCGATCCACAAGCCGCGCCCGCGTACGTCCATTATGTGCGGGCTGTGCACCTGTCGCAGGCACTCCAGCGCGTAGGCGCCCAGGGCTGCCGAGCGCTTCGGCAGCTGCTCGTCTACTGTAACTCGCAGTGCCGCACGAGCAACCGCGCATGCCAGCGGGTTTCCGCCGAAGGTGCTGCCGTGATCGCCCGGCTGTAGCACTCCTAGGATGGCCCGCGAAGACAGAACTGCCGACACAGGGTAGAAGCCGCCCGAGAGCGCCTTGCCCAGGATCACCACATCCGGGCGGATGCCTTCGTGCTCAAACGCGAACATGGTTCCGGTGCGGCCCAAGCCGGCCTGAATTTCATCAGCGATCAACAGGACGTTGCGCTCATTGCAGATTGCTTCTACCTCACGGAGGTAGCCGTCGGGAGGCAGCACGATGCCAGCTTCGCCCTGGATGGGTTCAAACAAAAATGCACAGGTATGCGGAGTGATCGCGTTGCGCAGCGCCTCGGCATTGCCGAACGGTACCGTGCGAAAACCGCCCGCGAACGGTCCGAAACCATGACGGTACTGCTCTTCCGTGGAGAAGCCCACTACCGCAATGGTTCGCCCATGAAAGTTGTTGCCGCAGACGATGATCTCGGCCGCGCCATCTGGAATGCCCTTGACTGTGACGCCCCACTTGCGTGCCACCTTCAGCGCGGTCTCGACCGCCTCAACGCCGGAGTTCATGGGCAGCGCCATCTCGTAGCCGGTCAGCGCATGCAATTCCTGAAGCAGCAGCGGCAGCTGGTCATTGCGGAAGGCGCGTGAGGTGAGCGTGACCCGCTGTGCCTGCTCGATCATCGCCGCCAGGATAGCCGGGTGGCAGTGGCCCTGATTTAACGCCGAGTAGCCCGCCAGCAGGTCCAGGTAGCGCCGCCCTTCGACATCGGTGACCCAGGCACCTTCTGCACGCTCGACGACTACATCGAGCGGATGGTAGTTGTGGGCGCCATACTGCTCCTCTAATGCGATCAACTCCGCTGCTGTCTGCTCCGCAACCTGCATATGCCCCCTCTGCTCTGCTAGTTGTAGTGTAGGGTGGCGAGCCGGATGACTCAACATTTGCGCAAAATGGCATACACCGGACGTTGGCGCTGATCGGTGTATGCCATCAATGAGCTATCACTGGCCGAGCTTGAACCGATAGGTGAATTGGAGATAGCCCAGCGTCAGCGGAGCCGCGCGTCCCGTGGTCGTCAAAGCACGACCGGAAAAGAGGTGTCCAACGCCGATGTTCGTCACAAAAACCTGGTGGTAGACGTACTTAGCGGATGCATCGAACTCAGTACCGAGATCATCGCTCTTAAATCCCTGCGTCGGGACGCGCTGCAATACCGTACCGCCACTTGCGTACACCGAGTCCCGTACGGTGGCAAGATGCAGCGAACCCGTTTGAAAAAGCACTTGCAGGTTGTTCTCTCGCGGACTCTCCGGTTCGCTGATCGGCGTAAATGAGATATTCAGCCGGTCCTGCTTGATGTTCTGAAAGCCGAATAAGTCCACCAGCCCAAATGCATTGTGGTTGCTCGGGTACTGCTGATCATAGGTACTGATGCGGTTTGCATTGCGTTGTGTATTGCCGGTTGCGTAGTCGTACTCCGCTTCAATGTGCGGCTGCCCGGGCAATTTTTCTGCCACCCAGCCGCCGCGAATGATACCGGCTCCTGAGTGAATGGAGTTGTTGCTATAACTTCCGCGTTGCAGCACTCCCGTTCCCGAAGATTGAAACCCCAATGGCAGCCTGGTTTCATAGTAGCTGCCGAAGGTCTCTTCAAGCTCTGTGCCGGTGGTACTCTGCTGGCTGGTGACACGCGGCAATGCCCGTACAGTCACAAAGGGATTGATCGAGGTCTTAGGGAAAATGCCACCCAGGGTCCCGATTGCGCCATGGTAGGTTAGCCCTGCCCCATGCTTGTCCAAACTTGTGGGAGTAACGAGGACTACCGAGGTACTGAACAGCTCCACCCGGTTCTTGTCGCCGACTCTCAGATTTACTCCATCCCAGGAGCGGCTGTTATTGGTCCAGTCACTGGGACCTATCACACGCTCATCGCCGAAGCGCAGGATCTGACGGCCCACAATCAAATCTGTCTTCTTGGCAGTCAGGCTTACATAGCCCTGAAAGAAGTCAAATTGATTGCGCTGGTTGGCAGCCACCGTGCGGAGCGTGAGGCCAAGCGCATGTGTGTCCTGAAATTGCAGGTACCCGGTAAGCCAGGACGTAGGACGTACTGTGAAGGCACTGCGTGCCCTCGTAAGCTCATAGTAGCGACCTCTGCCGGTAACCTCACCTAGGGCGGATTGGTACTCTGAGCGACCGCGTAGCTCGCCGTCAAAGCTCAACCATGAAGGCAACTGCTCTAAGTGCAAATCCTGAGGTTTACCGCGATGTGCCGGGTACAACTCTCGTTGCCCGAAAGCTGACGCAGTGAAGATCGAGAAGATAAAAAATATGATTCGGGTAGAAACACGCATCTTTTAACACCTTAGTAACAGATGCACAGGTTTGACAAGGCAGAAGTTTACCTGGGGCAAACTCCTGCCTTACCGGTGTTTAGACAGGTGTAATGCCTGCTTCCTTTTTGTCCAGCTTATTCAGAAAATCCTCACCCGTACCGATGTGCTCATCCACCAGCCGCGATGGCGTATGCGCCAACCAGTCGGTAAGCGAAATATCCTGGTACTCCGACGTTGGAAAAATTTCTAAAAATACAAGGTCCGTTGTGCCGATGTTCTCGACATAATGAGGCTTCGAGATCTCGATGTAGCCCACATCGCCTTCGTGGAAGTCCATGGTGCGCGCATGGCCACCTGCGGCAAACACTGTCATACGAGCATCGCCTTTCACGTAGTACTGCCACTCGTCCGCATTCGGGTGCCAGTGCAGTTCGCGCAAGGCACCCGGCTTCAGTGTTACGATTGCGGACGCAATGTTTGTCGCCGGGAAGTTCGATTTATCGATGATCTTGATAACACCGCCCGCAGTCACCTTCGTCGGTTCCATCTTGTTCGTAAAGAAGGCAAAGCTGTTTGGCACCTGTCCGGTCACAGAATAGACCGCCTTCTTCTCTTCCTCCAATGGCCGAGGCAGTTCGCGCTGGAAGATGAATAGCTCGTGCGACGGCACGTTCTTGAAGGTCGCTTCCGGAGTGCTGAAGTTCTTTGCCAGCACTTCTTTGGGCGTATGGTGCATCCAGTCTGTCAGTAGAAATGTGTCGAATTCATTGAAGTTGCCATCGTCGAATACCAGCAGGAACTGGCATCCGTCAGGCCCGAGTCCCTGGATCGAGTGGGGAAACCCGCCGGGAAAAATCCAAAGGTCGCCTTCATGCACATCCTCTACAAAGGCGCGGCCTTTGCCGTCCACTGCGGTGATACGTGCACTGCCCGCTGTCATCAGCGCCCACTCTGAACCTACATGCCAGTGCAGTTCCCGAATGCCGCCTGAAACCAGCCGCATCTCCACGCCTGCCATCTTTTTTGAGAGAGGAAAGTCGCGCACTGTGACCTGGCGCGTCCAGCCGCCGGCCTCTACGCGCTTGTGCGCATAGGCAAAGGGGTACTTGAACGGCGGTTGGCCGCCGGAGTCGGTTTCCGGCGGCCATACGGAATCCGGCTCGCTGCTTTCAAGTACCTTATCCTGCGGACCGGGCTGCTGTTCGTTCACCCCGGTATGGGTATCCTTGGTCTGGTCGATTGTTTTCTGGGCCGCTGCTGCCAAGGGTAGAGCCGCCGCCGCGGCTAGCATTGCTGTACTTTTGCCTAGAAATACTCTCCGGCTCAATCCGTCTTTGTTGTCCTGCTCTTGCATGCTGCTCTCCTATTCTTACCTCAACAAATCCATAAAACCTTTTGATGGGCAACGAAGCTTTCGGGCGTTCAAGGCCGCAAACAAGCCGAACGCGATCATACCCTCATATGAATAAGTATGTAAGTCTTGGTCTGCCAAACCCTTCAGAAGGTTACTGCGCCGTTAAAATAAACTAAATGAGTGACGTTTGCACATACCCGCTTTTACCAAAAGCAGGTATGCCCGGTTTGCGGCTCTTTGTCTACCTACAGCATGGTGGTCGCAACTGTTACCGAGCGAGCGTCAGATAAAATCACGCTATGGCCACATCTGCGCAACGCGACCTGCTCCCCGCCTCGGAAGCGGTCCGCGCCACTACTCTCGCCCATGCTCGCAATACACTCCAGTATGGGGTTTTCGGGGAACTGGAGACGACTGGAGACAGCCTGCAGCGCATCATTGAGGCTGTTCCGCCCCCTGTCGCCGGCGCCCTGGGCGCTCACGCTTTTATCTTTGTGCCGCTTGCCATCGGTGAAACCGCCAGCGCCCGTGACACCGAGATCGCCCGGGTTCATACAGCAGAGCTTGCCGACCGCGCCATCTGCCACCGCACCGTTCCACTGGACGGCATAACGTACACCTTCATTTCAACGCGCCTGATGCAGGACCGTTTTGCGCTGGCATTTGAGCTGTTCATCAACGTGGGTCACCAGTATGTAGATACGCTTGCAGCTGCCAAGACGCCGCTGCCGGAGCGCCTAACCGCGCTGCTGTGGACACAGGCCTTGGCAGAGGTACGTGGCGAGACTTCGCAGGACAGTTACGACGCTCGCAAGCGCGCTTTTGAGCTTGGCTCTGAAGCTGGACGCCATGCTGCGACCTCTTCCGCCCTGTTAAAAGGTGATGACGCCCCCTCACCTTTTGAGGAGCAGCGCAGCCGCTTTTTCGAGGCTGCTTTCGCCGACATCCTGGCTATTTACATGCTTTCTCTTGCCATTGATCTGGACTACGCCGATTTGCGCGAGCGCGAGTACCCACTGCTTGCCGTGGCTTCACTTGCAGATCGCCTGCGCTTGATCGCGGACTTGTACCCGCCGCCTTCAGGCTATGAGTTTTCTCTTCGTTACAGGCGCAGGCATTAGAGCCTCGCGGCGTACCAGGAAAGGCAGGCAATGAACCCAGTACGCATGGACAAGTGGCTTTGGGCTGCGCGCTTCTTCAAAACGCGCGCCTTTGCCGTCAAGGCTTGTGATTTAAGCCGCATCGAGTGCAACGGGCAGACCAGCAAGCCCTCGCGCGATGTGCGCGTCGGCGATTTGTTGCGCATCCGCAATGAAGCAGCGGAGTTCCAGGTCGAGGTGCTGGTAGTCAGCGATATGCGCGGGCCGGCTCCGGTGGCGCAAACGATGTACCGAGAAACGGAAGCCAGTGTTACAGCCCGAGCAAAGGCTGCAGCGGAACGCAAGGAAATGCTGGAGATGGGTGCCATGACAGAGAATCGGCCATCAAAGCACGAGCGTCAGCAGCTTGGGAAGCTGCGCGGGCATCCATAGCTGTAATCCGGGGTGTTAATAGCGTTTGTTGTCTTTGAAGAAGCGCTTCATCACCTTGCGCACCATGACTGACGGCAGCAAGGCGAACACCAGGGCCACAAGAAACAGCAACACGCCAAATGTTTGTCCAGCCAGTGCCCATGCATGCATGTCAGCAACTCTCCGCGACTGTAAGCCGATCGATCATTCTTCCAGTTTATGCGCTTCGATGGGCTGTTATACGCCGAAGCCTGCCTGGGCTGCTAGCCGGAGACCGAACGCCGGTACAATCCAGCCATGATCGCCCACCTTCGCGGCACACTCCTGAGCTCTACCCCCGGCACCTGCACTTTGGAGTGCGCCGGCGTCGGCTACGAGGTCGCGATCTCCATTCCGTCCTACTCCGCGCTACCCGCGCCCGGCGCTGAGGCACGGCTGCACATCTACACGCAGGTGCGCGAAGATACGCTGGCGCTGTACGGCTTTCTTGAGCTTCGCGAGAAACGGCTTTTTGAACGGCTCATCACTGTATCCGGTGTCGGTCCGCGGCTGGCACTTACTATTCTTAGCGGCCTCTCCGCTACTGAAACTATTACAGCCATTCGCGCACAGGACCACGCCATGCTCACGCGTATTCCGGGGGTGGGCAAGCGGCTTGCCGAGCGGCTTGCCGTAGAGCTGAAAGAAAAGCTCGATGACCTGGCCTTGACCGCCGCCCCGGCGAGCAGTCCGGTAACCGAAACCCCGGCAGCGAGCGATGTTCTCTCAGCCCTGGTAAATCTCGGTTACAACCGTGCCGCCGCACAAAAGGCAATTGACACGGCGCTGACACGCAACACAGATATTGGAGAACAATTCGATGCCTTATTCCGGGCTACGCTACTGTTGATCCGCTAATGCGCCCTGCTCCACAAACCGCAAGAACGCCTATGTGATAGATCAAGTCTGAATGGCTTAAGCATTCGTATAGGATCAGTTTCGTAGGAGTTATTTATCAGCCGCTGCATCTATCGAGGCAACCACCAATATGAGTTTGACTCGCGTGCAAATGCACGACTTTGACAGGAACCATATTCAAACTATTCTGCTACGGACAATTTTCATGTCGGCAGCACTAGCCGCGCCGCTGCATGCCCAGCAGGCACTATCTTTTCACGACGCCATCCGGATAGGCTTGGCGCAAGCGCCGGAGGCACGGACGAGTGCGGACCGCGTGGAGGTGCAGCGTTCCCAGATTGCCCAGGCAAAGCTCCGCCCCAATCCGCGACTGTTTCTTTCATCGGAGGATTTGCGGCCTGGAAGCAATGATTTTTCCTTTGTTAACAACACGGAAGATTTTGGGTATTTCGGCGAAAACTTCGAGATTGACGGCAAGCGCGGCAAGCGCATCGATTACGCGCGAGGCGGGTTGCGACGCAGCGAAGCGCAGCATGCCTTTGAGCTGGGCCAGTTGAGTGGGGGCATTGCGAACGCGTACTGGGCAGCGGCAGCCACGCGCGAGGCGGCAGGGGAGTGGCAGCATCAGCTTGGGGACTTTAGCCGCATTGTGCAGTACGAAACGGACCGCGTGCAGTCCGGTGCCGATGCCGGTGTGGACCTGCTGCGAGTAGAAATTGAACGGGATCGCGCAGCCCTTTCAGCCGCACAGGCTGTGCGCGATGCCCAGGCGGCATCGATTGAGCTCGCACGCCGCACCGCCTCGCTTGCTGTGCAGACCGCACAGCTTACGGATTCACTGGAGCAGGAGCGGCCTGTGGCGGAGCTTTCCGCAACCGCGGCGGTGGAGCAGCGAGCTGATGTTATTGCCGCCCGTGAAGCCCTGACGGAAGCACGTGCCGACTTGCGCCTGCAGCATGCCAATGGGGTGCCTGACCTGAATTTTTTGGGCGGCTACAAGCGCAACTCCGGCGTAAATACCGAGTATGGAGCCTTGCAGGTAGACCTGCCTTTCTTTAATCGAAACCAGGGCGGCATCGCGCTGGCGAGTGCCGATGGTCAGCTGGCAGAGGACCAGCTGGCGTATAACCGCCTGACTGCTGCTTCAGAGATTGCCATGGCTGTCAGCACCTATCACCAGGAACAGGCGCTGGTGCATTCCACGCTACCCGGCATGGGGAAGCGCGCCACACAAAATGCTGCCATCATCGGCGAGGCGTACCGCTCCGGCGGGGCCGATCTGCTGCGTTACCTTGACGCCGAGCACGTACTGATTGAAACCCGGCTGCTTGCCATCCAAACATGGGCTGAGTA
Source organism: uncultured Acidobacteriaceae bacterium (assembly GCA_964237325.1). Taxonomy (GTDB): domain Bacteria; phylum Acidobacteriota; class Terriglobia; order Terriglobales; family Acidobacteriaceae; genus EB88. Next base: position 18,433 of record CAXSHS010000015.1, read on the forward strand.
CCAGCGAGCTGTTGTGTCGCTCAAGCTTGCCTACGGAGAACTGCTATGAAATTCCCCGTCATTGTTCTTGCCGCACTCCTTGCCGTCAGTTGCGGTTGCTCCCCGCCGCCTTCCGGCGGCATGCGTCCTTCGTCGGACGCAAAAGGCGGGGGCAGTTCCAAGGCTGGGGGAGGCTCGGGCGGCGCGGATAAAGGCGGCAAGGGCGGTCAAGGCGGTCAGCAAAGCGATAAGGGCGGCTCAGGCTCTAACTCCGGCTCAGGCGGCGGCAGCTCAAACTCCAGCGGCGGCAGCAGCTCAAGCTCCAGCGACAATGGCAGCTCCCCTGCCAACGACACCACTGTTAGCGTCTCCCCGGATGAGCAGCGGCTCGGCGGCATCCGCATCGTCGAGGTTGCAGCCCGCATGGTTCCGCGTACACTCTCTGTGCCAGGCCAGATCATGATGGACGACCAGCGCACGGCGCACATCGCTCCATACTCTGATGGCCTTGTAGTCGACGTACTCAAAGTCCCCGGCGACTTTGTCCAGAGAGGCAGTGTGCTGGCTCACCTGCACAGTCATTCCGTGCATGAAACCGTCGGGGCACTTGCCGTCAACTTCGCCAACGTCGACCGCCAACAGGCTGCCGTTACCTACGCCACCGCAAAGCGCGACCGGTACGCTCACCTCTACTCCATTCAGGCTGCTTCACTTGAGCAGCAGCAGGTCAGCGATCAGGAACTTGTCGCCGCTGTTACGAACCTCGCCGACGCTAAAGCAGCTGTCATCATGGAGCGCGAGCATCTTGCGGACATCCTGCAGATAGAGCCGGAAAGCATTACCCCGGCTACGCTGTACACCTATGAGAACGTGCCGGTGAAGGCACCCATGTCCGGGACTGTCATTACCCGGTCCATTACACCGGGCATGGCGATCGCGATCGGCCAGGAAGCCTATACCATTTCCAATCTCGGTGAGGTCTGGATGGTGGCTTCCGTCAACGAGACAGAGTTGCCGCACCTGCGGGCTGGCCAGCACGTTACTGTCCGCACCGATGCGTGGCCGGGGCAGACTTTTAACGGAAGCGTTACCCTCATCGGCAGCTCGCTTGACCCGGCAACCCGTACCATTCAGGTGCGCGCCACGCTGCCCAATGCGCAGAACAAGCTCAAGCCACAAATGTTTACCACGGCAATGCTTGATGAAACCGAGTCGCGCCGGGCAATCTTTGTTCCTGAAAGCGCGTTGCAAGACGTCAATGGCCTCCAGGCTGCCTTTGTCACCAATGACGGTACCCACTTTACCGCGCGCACCGTCAAAACGGCAGCCCCGGTTTCCGGGCAGGTTGAGATCACCGAGGGGCTTCAGCCCGGGGACCACATTGCCGTCGCCGGAGCGTTCATGCTCAAGTCCGCCCTGCTCAAAAGCACTATGGATTCGGAATAGCCCCCGTGAAAAGCATCCTCGGCTTCTTTCTCTCCAATCGCTGGATCGTACTGATCGCCATGATCCTGCTTGTGGCAGGTGGCGGCCTTGTCCTGAGCCGCCTTCCGCTTGAGGCGTTTCCAGACCTCACCAACAACCAAGTCGTGGTCTCCGCCAAGGCTCCCGGCATGAGCCCTGTAGAGGTCGAACAACTCATTACGTTCCCGCTTGAGTCTGCCATGCTGGGCCTGCCGCACCTGCAGGTGGTGCGCTCGACCTCAAAGCTCGAAATCACGCTGCTCACCATTGTTTTCGATGACAATATTGATTTGTACCGAGCTCGCCAGCTCGTAGCTGAACGTCTGAACCAAGTGCAGGGCACCATGCCGCCCGGTATCACTCCCGTCATGGGTCCCATGTCGACCGCTTTCGGCGAGATTTACCAGTTCACCGTGCAGTCCTCGCAGCTCTCGCTCATGCAGCTCAAGACACTGCTTGACTGGAATATCCGCTACAAGCTCGCCACGGTTCCGCAGGTCTCCGAGATTAACTCCTGGGGCGGCCAGATCAAGCAGTACTCCATCCTGGTCGACCCGGACGCGCTGCGCCGCTACAACTTGACACTTCATGACGTCATCATGGCTGTCCAGAACAACAATGCGAACTTCGGCGGCTCCTACATCGAGCATGCCGAGCAGACCTACGCCGTTCGCGGGCTTGGCCGCGATGCTTCGCTTGCCGACATCGGCAACACGGTTGTAGCTACCCGGAACGGCACGCCGATCCTGGTGAACCAGATTGCCAAGCTGGAAAACCTGCCCATGATTCGCCAGGGCGCCATCCTCCACGACGCGAACGGTGAAACCGTTTCGGGCATGGTGATCGCACTTCGCGGTGCAAACGGCAACAAGGTCATCGAGCAGGTCAAGCAGAAGATTAACGGTATGCACCTGCCCGGCGGCGCGAAGATCATTCCCTTCTACGACCAGTCCAATGTTATTAACGCCACCATCGCTACCGTGCGTGAAAACCTGCTTGAAGCCGCCGTGCTCGTCATTGTCATTCTGCTGGTGTTCCTCGGCAACTGGCGTGCCGCGCTCGTCGTCGCCTGTGCCATCCCTCTTTCGCTGCTGTTTGCTTTTTTGGGAATGGCTACGTTTGGCGTCTCGCTCAACCTCATGAGTCTCGGTGCCATCGACTTCGGCACGCTGGTCGACGGCTCCGTCATCATGGTTGAGAACTGCATGCACAGGCTTGAGAGTGGAAAGAAGGGGCCTGGTGCTCCCGGACAGGGCGGGGCTGAGCCGGTTAGCAGCATTCTTCCCACGATCCGCGTTGCCTCGGCTGAAGTCGCCCGTCCCATCGTGTTCGGCATTCTTATCATTCTCGCCGTGTACATCCCGGTCCTCACCTTGCAGGATCTTGCCGGCCGCATGTTTCGCCCCATGGCTGTCACGGTCATGTCAGCGCTGATCGGCTCGCTGATCGTCGCGCTTTTCGTCGTTCCCACCCTGTGCTCTATCGCACTGCGTCCGCGCAATCGGCAAAACAACCCCGGCTGGAACCGCTTTACGCGCCTTGCGCCTGTTGCTGCTTTCCTGCGTTTCCGCCGGCGCACTCTCGCCCGGTTGCCCTGGAACAAACGCAGGGAGGGCCAGGCTGATCATGAAGGCTGGTTCGACAAGCTCCGCAATCGGTACAGCGGCTCGCTTGAACGGGCTGAGTCGCATCGGAAGTTCGTACTGGGCACAGCGGCCGTGCTCGTCCTCGTGTCTGTAGGCTCCCTTTTCTTTATCGGTACAGAGTTCATGCCGACCCTGGACGAAGGCTCACTTGTCATTACCTCCAAAAAACTACCCGGCATTTCCCTCACGCAGTCCATCAAGATTCAGGAAGAGATCGACCGTGCCATCCGCTCTTTTCCGGAAGTCTCCACTGTCGTTGCCAAGATGGGTCGCCCCGACCTTGCCACGGAAGCCATGGGCGTCTATGAAACCGATGCCTACATCAACTTTTACCCAAAAGGTACCTGGCGCAAGGACTTCAACACGAAGCAGAAACTCGCCGACGGCCTGGAAGCTGCTTTGAACAAAATCCCCGGCGTGTCCTACGAGTTCACCCAGCCCATGGAAATGCGTATGGATGAAACCATCACCGGCGCGCGCGGCGATCTCGCCCTGAAAATTTTCGGCAAGGACCTTGGCACCCTTGAACAGCTCGGCCAGCAAGCTGACCAGATCCTCGGCTCTATCCGCGGTGCTTCACAACCGCAGCTGGAGCGTATCGGCGGTGCCACCAACCTTGAAATTCAAATGAACCGGGCTGAAGCCGCGCGCTACGGCCTAAACGTCTCCGACATCCAGGAGGTCATCGAGTCCCTTCTCGGCTCCCGCCAAATCTCTGAACTGGTCGATGGCGAGCAGCGCTTCCCTATCGCCGTTCGCCTGCCCTCAAACCTCCGCAACAACCTCGATGCCATTCATACCCTTCAGCTCAAAGCTCCATCCGGTGAGCTCATCACGCTCGACCAGGTTACCGACATCCGGGAGGTCTCAGGGCCTATCCTCATCAACCGCGAAGACGCGCAGCGGCGCGTCCTGGTCTCCACCAATGTGGAGGGTCGCGATCTTGGGTCGTATGTAAAAGAAGCACAGCAGAAAGTCGCCCAGCAGCTGCCCCTGCCTCCGGGCTACTCGTTGCAGTGGGGTGGCCAGTATCAGAACGAGAAGCAGGCTGAGGCACGCCTTGCCATCGCACTGCCACTCTCACTTCTTATCATCTGCGGCTTGCTCTACGCTTCGTTCCAGAACCTTCGGCAGACTCTGCTCATCCTGCTCATCGTTCCTCTCGCGCTGGTCGGCGGCATCGCCGCCCTATGGATTCGAGGCATCAACCTCAACCTGTCTGCCTCCATCGGCTTCATTGCCCTGTTCGGTGTCGCCGTGCTCGACGGCGTCGTGATGGTTTCGCACATCAACAATCTCCGCGAAAAAGGCCTGGAGATGGCGAAAGCCGTTTGCCAGGGCGCGTCGGACCGGCTACGGCCTGTGCTTATCACCGCAACTGTTGCATCCCTTGGCTTTATCCCGATGGCGCTGTCCACTGCCCGCGGTGCGGAGGTGCAGCGGCCGCTTGCCACTGTCGTCATCGGGGGCTTGATTACTGCGACGTTGCTTACGCTATACGTACTTCCGGTGCTGTATCCGGCATTTAGCAGGCATTTGAAGCTAAGGCCGGAAGATGATGACTCCAGCAAGGACCCTAACGGTGAGAAAGAAACCGGTAAGCCGGAGCACGAGCGTGAGGCAGCACACGCTTGAAACGGACATTCCTTAGTAGTTTTCTGAATAAGGGCCGCTCATCGCGGTCCCTCTTTTCTATAGTGCTATCCAGCCAGCACTCTGATTAACTTGCGGTGACTCGTACCGGATTTCCCAAGCCATCCCGTACTCCATCCACAACACTCAATATTTCCTGCATGGTAGCTTCATTGACGTTCACTGCATTGCCGTAGGTCTCTTCAGGCAGGCGGAACAGGATGCGCCGTACCACCTCAACCCCTTGCATGAAGGCATGATCCTGATTCGAGATTTCGTACCTCCAGGTGCCGAAGCGTCCTCGGCTATACACCCCTGCTTCTTCAAGTGTCGGCTGCACCTCTGCAAGCAGGGCGTCGCGGCCCAGGAACGGCACCGGATAGCCATGCTCGATGGTGTACTCCCAGCGGGATACCAGCTCTTGCCCGGGACGGCCTACCAGGCCCATGCGGTACAAGCTTTCTTCCACTTCAGCCCGCAGCTCTTCCGCTGCCCTGGCCGGCCGTGCGGCCGGCTCGCTGACTTCGCACAACATGGAAAAACAACCGTCCGGACCATTGCCAGCACTGACATTCATGGGGAAGTTCATGCGCCAGAAGGGCACATCGGCATCTGTGACCTGGCAGGAGTGCAGCCCCGCATACCGAGCGGGGATGGGACCCTTAATGCCGAAGCCGAACAGTCGGGAGCGCGCCCGCACAAAGCGATCGGCTTTGCTCGTCAACTCCGGCCGGTCGTCAACGGAGCGTAGCAGCACGTCGAGCGGCATGGTTGAAATAAAATGCTCCCATACTACAGTCTCTCCATTATTTAGCAGGGCCGTCTTTTCTTTGAGCGATACCGAGCACACACGCACGCCAAGCAGCATTTTTTCTGCCGGCACGGCGCCGGCTACGGCAGACCAGATTGCACCCGAACCGCCTTGCTCAGGGTAGGTAACTCGTGTCTCAGGGGTCCAGCCCGGGTCGTCTTTACCGATTAGTAGGTTGCGCAACATCTTCACGACTTCCATGTCGGCGACGTTGCGCGTGGTGGAACCCGACCGATGCCGAACCCATACATCGGTGAGCCGCTCCGGCTCGTACGCCCACTGCTTGCGGTTCAGCGGCTCCATCAGCAACTTGGTGATGTACCAGCCGAAACGACTTAACAGGTAGCTATTCAAATCGCCGGATTCTTCCTGCTCCGGCAGTACGCCCGCCTCTGCTGTACGCAGCCTGTGCATCACGACACTACCGAGTGCACGCACCAGTTTGCGTAGCGGCAGTCGCTGCAGATTGCGCTGTGCAGGGTAGGGCAGAAAGCGTCCTTCTACTTGTACGCCCCGCCGCGGCACCGAGGACGCCCACTGAATCGGCAGCCCTTTGAGCATCTCTGCGAAACGCATGTAGTGCTTATGAGGAAATAGCACATGACCGCCGAAGTCGAAGGTGAAACCGTCTTTTACACGGGAAGAAGCCCAACCGCCGGGCTTCGTACCCGGGTCGACAATTAGAAAATCCGCATCACCGCCCGCACCGCTTTCCATCATCTCAAGGGCGGCACCCAGGCCACATGGTCCCGCGCCGGCAATCAGTACCTTTACGTTGCGCATTAGACGATGCTCCATGCGACAGGATTTGCTGCAAAGGGGGCGATGGTATTCCGGCGGGCGCCATCTGCGACACTGACCGGCAGGGCTATCTCCGCGGCAATGTTAACCATAAGATCCAGGTCCATGCGGACCGGAGAGAATGCCTCGCATATGCCGCGGTAGTGCGGCCACGCGCGATGCCGACCGGCGGCTTCAGCCCACTCTACCGTGCGCACCCGTTCACGCTGTGACGCATGTGCCAGCAAGCTTTTAACCTTTGCATCCCAGTGAGGAGCGATGTTGATCTTGAGTGAAGCGGAAAACTCGAGCGTAGACGGACCTTCAAAGAACAGAATGCTGGCATGCCGGCGTGCCGCAGATACCAGGGAATCGCTGAGCACTCTGTGGTCCGCATGCGAGTCGGTCGGTGCATGGGTCAGGATCAAGTCCGGCTTATGCAGATCCAGGCTCAGCTCCAGCAACTCTACAGTTTGCCGCCCGCTCATGGAGCCATCGGGAAGATGCCCGAAATCGAGATCTACATCCAAAATCTTTGCGCTTGCGCGCTCTTCCTCCAGGCGAAGCTTGGGATCGCCACCCAGCTCACCATCGGTCATTGTCAAAAATGTGACATGCCACCCTGACTGGCGCAGTAAGACAGAAAATCCAGCGGCTCCCAACGCGCAATCGTCCGGGTGAGCTCCAATTACCAGTGCTTTTTTTATTTTTGTCATTGCTCTTGGTGTCCTTTGGCGAGTCAACTACCAGTTTTCAGTTGGCCTTCTCTCGCTGGTTGCTCTATCGGCAGCTCTGCGATTTGCATGAGAAGAATCTTTTTCACCGGACTGTGTGCAAGCGTCGTACTGCGGTCAAGTCATAGATAGCGGCTTTTTCTCGATAATGCTCAAAAAAGTCACAGCACGTTGGTAAGGATTCAGTTCGTTACTATGCAGTATTTGCAGGGTTAGCCCCGGATCGCGTATGAGCTCACGTAATAGCTACTCCTGTTCTTACTATTTCTTCTCACTTTCATACGTATGCCCTTTGTTCAGGAAGCTAAAGCCATATTGGAAGAACGAGTACAAGCTGTATAGAAGGGATATAAACCGCTAAGACTTTAAGAAAACCGAAGGTACCCAACAAAACCCGCATAAAACCGGCTTTTCTATTGACAAGGAGGCCAACGAACCGCGAAGGTAAATTTCGATAGGCTTTGCGGAACCTGCACCATTGCTAGGGAAATCCGCATGGGACGTTCCCGGGAGCCGGAAAAGTTTGTACGCAAGGAGAACTACACACCATGGCAACAGCCCTTACCAAGACCGCCCTCGTCCGCCAGATGGCCGAGAAGCTCGAGCTCACCAGCAAGCAGACAGTCGGCTTCTTTGACCTGCTCGCCGAAACCGCCGTGGATGAAACCAAGAAGAACGGAGTCTTCGTCATCCCTGGACTCGGACGCCTTGTGAAGGCAGAGCGCAAAGCCCGCACCGGTCGCAACCCGCAAACCGGGGAAGCAATTACTATCAAGGCAAAAACCGTGGTCAAGTTTCGCATCGCCAAGGCCGCCAAGGATGCAATTGCGCCCGTGAAGAAGGTTGCCGAAAAAGCTGAAAAGCCTGAAAAAGCGGAAAAGCCTGAGAAGCTGGAGAAGCCGAAAAAAGCTGAGAAGGCGAAGAAGTAGGCCGTAGTGCCCCGGTTCTAAGACTGATGGCTCTTGTATTGTCCGGGGTTATGTATACCGGGCATTACGGGAGCCATTTTTCTACGACGCGCTCTTCTGCATGCTGCTTTATCTTTGAGACCTGATGCCTGTCTCCATTCCAAATTTCGTTAATCGCTGGAAGATCAACTCCCAGTCTGAACGTGCGGGTACCAGCCGCATTTTCTCAAATCTAGTCATCGCGTACACATCTTTAACACCTTTCCTTATCGCCCGATCCACAAAACGTATCAAAGAAATATTTCTTTGAACAAGATCAAACTACTCTTCTGTTCGCAGTTGCGCGTCTCGCTTCAACAAGATTAATCCGGAAGTTGTAGCCGTGCTTTTGTAGCAGCCCAAGCAGCTCGGCACCATTTAGCAGCGTAATGGGCTCATTGTTCGCAAATTCATAGGCATCGGCTCCATACGTACTTGTAGTCACAAGAATACCTCTAGATGCACCCTCTTTACGGACGACTGCACAAAGGTCTCGAACAGCACTGACATCAACAGTATTGGTATACCGCTTGGCTTGGATGATGTATTTGCCCCCTTGTATAGGATCTGGATTAAAGGCGATGGCATCGACTCCACGATCTCTGCTAGTTTGCGTGATTTTTACTTCAGCGCCGCGATCAGCAAATTCTTTCTCGAACAACTCGCGTATCAAATGCTCGAAGTCTTGCCAGTCCATCGCTGCAAGGTTTACTTCCTCTACAAGAGAGTCCAGTACAGACCGTGCATCTATAAAGCGCGAGTCCGTCTTCTTAAGTTTGAGAGTCGGCTCAATAGGAATGATATCGATGAGCTTTCCAGCAGATTTACCTTTAAGATTGAGGAACGCCGCTAGTGGGTCTACCTTTTTCAAATTGATTGAACTTAGCTGTTCGGCTGTGACAAGAATTGAGGCCGTGTAGGCTCGAGTACCAAGGCCCGTATGCGGATCAGTGAAACTGACCCAACCATTGAGAGCCAATAATTTGATTACACCAGGAATGTTGTTACGTAGAATCTCGTGTGCCACTCTGAGAATAAGGGCTGGATGTACCCTTGGTAAAAGCTCTCTACGTTCGGTTTGGTTCAATGGTTTTTTTACCTTACCGCTCTTTTGCACAATCGTTTTTATCACGGTGTGGTGAACTATATCTGGCAACGCGATTTCCACGACAAGAATCTGCTCTTGCTCATCGTAGTCAATAGCCCAGAACCGAGGTATAGAACTGGGGAGAGTAATTGAGCTTAGAATGCAATTCACACGTTTCAGAAGGAGTGGTTTTACCAAATTCCTGAATCCGTCAAGCATTTGAGACAGTTCAATCTTCTGGCTCCTACAATCGGCCTCAAACTTTGACCTGAACTTCCTAAACTGAACAGCTTCTTCTTCGGCAAAAGCATCGCACTTTTCGTTATACTGGCTCCAATGCACTTTTTCAGCGCTGTTCCAGGCAGATACGCTATCCGCAAGAATCATGTGCCTTGAAAGTAAAGCATTGCGTTCCAAGTTGTAAGCTGCGGCGGCGTTTCGCTCTTTAACCCAAAAGCGGGCGACATCTTTATCCCGAATGATGCTGGAGTCGACTTTAAATACTGCAGGTTCAAGCGACAGAGTAGGAAGTGCGAACTCGTTAAACTCCAGCCTCTTTATATTGGATAGACTCATTGGATAGGAACACTGTTGAAAAATTAGATAGTGCTCCTTTTCAGCCCAAGCTTGAGCATCTGGACAGAGTATGGAATCAATATCTGCTATGTCGAACTCGCGCGACTCTGCGCCTTGACTGGCAAAGGCGTGGTGCCTGAATGTGAGTTTCTCCCAATGAGGGCGGGTAGGGACCCAAATTGACTCGTGGCGGCGCTTTGCAAATACTGCTTCTGCTGTTTGCAAAGTCTGTTCAGCCTTCTTAAGCTCGTCAGGCAATGCAAAATTTATATGGTCAAGCTGTATCGAGCGTTTTTGCAAAAACCTTCTATTTCTTAAAAGCGCAAAGCTACCAGTAAGTTGCTTGAAAGCCGATTGAGCAATCTCATGGATACCTTCAACGACTTTGTACAACATCCAGCCGATAATGCTGACTACTGCCAGCACAAGTACTAGTTCCTGAAGCATGACAAATCCTACCTGTCACTGCATATGACTCTCCAGCAAATTTTACAAGGACTTGTTACTGTTAGAAGCATGCCCTCGCCAAAGCAGGCAAGCGCCTCATGAAGCTCCACATCGACTACGAGCAGCAACCCGAATACAAGCTCGAAGAGCTCGACAACCGCGAGGTCCCCTTCACTCTCCGCGTCGAACGCATGCGCCTCAATAAGGACAAAACTGAACTCCGCTATAACGAAGCTCTCACCGTCCGCGGCATCCCGCCCGAGGTCTATGCTTACCTCCTCGGCAATCGCTCCGCCCTCGAATGGGTCATCGATCAGTACCGTGTCACCACCGACGCACGCTCCGGCATCGTGAACGATCCCAACCGCTCCGACGACGAAGGCTACATTCTCCGCCTCGTCAAGCAAGTCATCACCGTCTCCCTGGAAACTCAGCAGATCATCGCCGTACTGCCCTCACTCAACTTCCCATCTAACTCAGTTTAAGAACCGCCTGTGCGGCTTGCGGCCACTTCGTGGCATGTTTTGCTTTACTTCCTACAACACCTAGCAACGGTGCTGGACCGCGACTTTTTTCTCAAAAGTCCATCTATACCAGTGAGGATAAATACCAAGATGCCTAGGATGAAAGCGCTACCGCTGCTTTCCCTGGCGACTCTGTTGGCGATGGGCGTAGCAAGTGCCCAGAACGCAAACCCAGCCAGACCAGGGACGTTAAATTATGTAGAAGGCCAGGTTTCTGTCGATGGCCAGGTTGTAAAGCCGTCTGCTGTCGGCAAGACTACGCTTGAGACCGGCCAGGAGATCACGACCAGCAACGGGAAGGCTGAGGTGCTTCTGACACCCGGCGTGTTTCTTCGCCTGGGAGATCACAGCGCTATCAAGATGATTTCGCCCGACCTGATCCGAACGGAGATTGAGGTGGAACAAGGTTCCGCCGATGTGGAAGTGGATCAGGTGTACAAGCAGAACAACCTGCTGGTGGATGAAAAAGCGGACCGAACCCAGCTGCTGAAGACCGGCTTGTACGCGTTTGACGCGACCAGCGGCACCCTGCGTGTGTTCGACGGCAAAGCTGCCGTGGAGCCGCAGAATAGCCCACAAGGCGAGGTGAAGCCGGATATTGTGAAGAGCGGCCACGAGCTTGCGCTGAACGGCGACCTGGGCAAGGAGCAGGGCTTTGACAAGAAAGCTGCAGAAGACCCGCTCTACAACTGGAGCAGCCTGCGGTCATCGTACCTGGGTGAGTCCAACTACCAGATGGCTTCGCGGTATCCGGAAGGTGCAGGGTTTGCGCCGGGCTGGGCATGGAATGGTGGGCTGTCAAGCTACACCTGGCTGCCCGGGGAGGGTGCGTTTTTTAACCCATTCGGTTTTGGCTTCTACTCGCCGTACTATTTTGGCGGCGGTTTCGGCGGGTACGGACGCGGTTTCCGTGGACCGGTCGGTCTTAGCTCCGGCGTGCGTGTAGGCGGGGCCGGAGTTCGCAGCAGCGGGTTTGCTGCAGGCGGGGGCGGCTTCCATGGCGGTGGCGGTGGTCACCGGTAAGCTGGTCTTCAAGGCAATATATGGCGAGCTTATGGCTCGCCATATTGTTTTGCAGTGCCGTTATAAATTGCTGCAATAGCCGGCGCATCCCTGCATAGCCGGCGGCACTCTAATGCAGTATGTCTCTTCCAGTGCTGGACATGCCGGTGTTTGCGGAGCCGCAAAGCGATTCCATTTCACAGATTAACTCCAAAGTAGCTTCTTCTCCGGAACCGACATCGACACAGCAAAAACTGTGGCGCCCGCGCCGGGTGCTGATTACACCGGATGCCCTGGCTCTGCCGCATGGTCGCTTGATGCTGGACCGCGCTGCGAGTTTCGGGGCTGAGGTGGTGCGACTCTCAAGCAACCGACTAACCAGCTTTGCCGCGGACTCCCCCGGTAAAGCGTATGCGCTTGCCAAGACTACATTTGCCATTGTTGTGTCGCCGCCGAGTCAGCGCAAGCTCCAGCCGATTCCGCCTTCAGCGGACTGGCAGTTTCACGTAGCCCAGGGATGTCCGGCGCATTGCCAGTACTGCTACCTGGCCGGTTCGCTAAGCGGGCCACCTGTGACCCGCGCCTATGCCAATCTGCCGGAGATTCTGGAAGGGTTGCGCCCCTTTGCGGGTACGGGCCATGTGACTTCGCGCTCCCGTGACCGGGCACATGAGGGCACAACTTTTGAAGCTTCCTGCTATACAGACCCACTTGGCATTGAGCACCTTACAGGTGCGCTTGCAGAGTCCATTCGCTTTTTTGGGGAGTGGGATGCGCCGGTGCAGTTGCGTTGGACCACGAAGTTTTCAGCAGTTGCGCCGCTGCTGCCTGTAGCGCACTACGGTCGTACGCGGGCAAGGTTCTCTGTCAATGCAGCTAGCGTTTCGCGCGATCTGGAAGGCGGCACAGCTACTGTGACCCAGCGCTTACAGGCTTTGCGTCAGATGGCGCTGGCCGGGTACCCGGTCGGACTCACGATTGCACCCATCATGGCAGTAGAAGACTGGGAACAGTCCTATGGCGAGCTGCTGCGTGGGATTGCCGATGCGGTAAAGGGCATTCCTGCGATCGACTTGACAGCGGAACTGATTACGCACCGGTTTACACCGGGGTCGAAAGAGGTGCTACTGGGCTGGTATCCCAAGACCACGCTGGACCTGGATGAGAAGACGCGGGCGGAGAAGCGTACTAAATTCGGCGGTTTCAAGTACGTGTATCCCAAGGACACAATGGGAGAGATGCGGGCCTTTTTTGAAAGGACGCTGGCGGAAAAAGTGCCTGCGGCCCGGATTCTGTATTGGACATGAAACTCGGCGCTCTGCGGCATGAATGAAAGTCAGGTGGTACCGCACCTTGCCAGCAGGTTCAAGGTGCGCTTCAATGAGAGCAAGGTGCAACGCCTCTTCTCCATACTACTGCTGGTACTGTTTGCGCTGCCGTTGCTTACACCGCTGCTGGCGCTTGCCGGTGGGGTTACGCGGGATGCAGATTTACCGGCCTGCTGCCGTCGCGATGGAGCACATCGTTGCGCGATGTCCAGGGATACCCAGTTGAAAACGGTTGCGCAGGATAGGCACTGGAGCAGCCCGGTCCAAACGTGTCCATTCCGCAGCGTAGCGCTCCTGCCGGCAAGTGGGAGTTTTTTCAGGCCGAAAGCGCCGTTTACCGGCCTATTCTCCGCAGTGCTTACGCATCCCCATGGGATCGCACAAACACAATCGCGGCTTTGCATTGCACGCGAGCGCTCACGCCAAAAGCGCGGACCACCGGCTTCTTCGTCTATACAAGGCATTTTCTAAACCATCTATCGTTCTCCAAGAAACATTGGAAGAACACAGTCTTAATGCCAGATCGCGACTGTAAGCCTTCGTTTGACCTGCATGGACTGATGGTGAGCTGTTCCCTGCCTCAACGAAGATACATGAAGGATTCCCGTGCTTTCTTTGCGCTGTTCCCCTCTAGTTTTTGTACTCGGTATTACATCCAGCATGCATGCTTCCATTTACGGCGGCGTGCAGGGTGTCGTGCATGACCCACGGCATCGCCCACTTGCTGATGCCCTTATCATGCTGCAACCTGTCGGCAGCCGGAATGTGCAGAACACGCGCAGTACTGCGGAAGGCAGCTTCCACTTCGCTGCTGTGCCGCTTGGTGACTACACGTTGTCTGTATCCCATCCGGGCTTTTCGCAGCAGGTTCAGCGTGTCACGATACAGTCCGGTACAACGCCGGTGCTGCACTTCGAGCTTCCGCTTGCCGGTATAGCGCAGGAAACAACTGTACATGCCGCAGGGGCAAATACAGACTCCGCAACGCCGACTACGCTTGTGACTGCGCAGCAGATTGTAGACACGCCGGGAGCGGACCAGACCGGCTCACTTGCGCTCATTACAGAGTTTGTTCCCGGCGCTTACATTACGCACGACCAGTTGCACATTCGTGGCGGCCACCAGGTCTCCTGGCTTATCGACGGGGTCGAGATTCCGAATACGAATATCGCCGCCAACCTGGGTCCCCAGATCGATCCAAAGGACATCGACTATTTCCAGACCAGCCGCGGCAGCTACTCGGCTGATCTGGGGGACCGTACGTACGGTGTTTTCGATATTGCGCCGAAGAATGGCTTCAGCCGCAGTCGGGATGCTGAGCTTGTGCTTACCGCAGGCTCGTTTGCGCAGACCGATGACCAGTTCAGCTTCGGCAGCCACACGGGCCGTTTTGCTTACTACGGCAGCCTTCAAGGCAATCGCAGCGGCTATGGTTTGTCAACGCCTACTGGCGAAGTTTTGCACGATGCGAGCAGTGGCTTCGGCGGGTTTGTTTCCCTGCTGTTCAACCAGTCTGCACGCGGCCAGCTTCGTTTTGTGGGGCAGCTGCGCCATGATTTTTTCCAGATTCCGTATGACCCGGACCCGAACAGCCTTGAAAACCAGGTCTACGACTCGAGCGGTTTGCGCGACACGCAAGATGAGACTGATGGACTTGCTGCATTTACCTGGGCACACACTTTCTCAGGGAGCACTCTGCTGCAGATGTCGCCATTCTTTCACCATAACGCTGCCAACTACACTCCCAACCCTGCTGATCAGCCTGTTGCTACCGCTTCAGACCGCTCGTCGGACTACGGGGGCCTACAGGCCTCGCTCGGCACAGAAGTAAAACGGAACAGTCTGCAAGGCGGTTTGTATTCGTTTGGGCAGCATGACAGTAATCTGTTTGCGAACCGCTTTAACGATGGCAGTTTTGCCCCCTTCACCCTCTCAGAAACAACTAGCGGTGGGTTGGTGGAGGAGTGGGTATCGGACAGCTACCGAATCGCGCCGGGAGTCACGGTGATCGGCGGATTGCGCGCCTCGCAGTTTCGCGCCGACATCACGGAAAACTATGCCGCGCCGCGCATTGGGCTAGCTCTGGAAGTTCCTCGTTTGCACTGGGTGTTTCGCGGCTTTTATGGGCGCTTTTACCAGCCGCCTCCGTTGCTTACCATCGGCGGCCCGCTGGTGACGTATGCTGAGTCGCAAAATACTACCTTGCAGCCGCTGCTTGGGGAGCGCGATGAGGAGCACCAGTTCGGCGTGCAAATTCCGCTGTACGCCTGGGTGCTTGACGTGGATACCTTTCAAACTCGCGCCAATAATTTCCTGGATCACTCAAATATCGGCGAGTCGAGCACGTACCTGCCTGTGACGATCGACGGAGCATTGGTGCAGGCTTGGGAAGCCACGTTGCGCTCGCCTGCACTGCCCCATGGCGGACAGGCGCATCTTGCTTACTCCAACCAGTTGGCAAGGCAGCGGGGTGCCATCAACGGCGGCCTGGTTTGCTTTCCTGTGAGTTCAGCGCAGTGTGATGTCAATCCCGGGTACACGCCGCTAGACCATGACCAACGGAACACTCTCAACGTGGGATACAGCTCCGTCTTACCATTGCATACGTTCGCCTCCACGAATGTTTATTATGGTTCCGGCTTTACTAATGGCAATCCGAATGCGCTCTACCCAGGTAACTACCTGCCGCAGCACACAAGCTTTGATTTGGCCCTGAGCAGGAGCTTTAGAGAAAGTACTACTGTATCTGTAACAACGACAAACGTGGGGAACCGGCACTTGCTGCTTGATAACTCGCTAACGTTTGGAGGGTTCCACACGAGCGATCCGCGGCAGATTTATGGTGAGCTTCGATATCGGTTTCATTACTAAGGATCGAAGGTCGGAAATAAGAACTGCGAAAGAGGCCATATTGCGGCCCCTTTCGCAGTGTCTGTTGTCAGGCTACTTTACGATCAGCCCCGGCAAAATGGCTGTGCCTTCCTGCTGGACGCCCTGCAAAGCATTCGGGTCTAGGCCTAGTGCCGTCAGGATTGTCGGTGCTACCTGGGCGGTTGTGATTGGGACGGCAAGTGTTCTGGGTACCAAGAGCGGGTTCGCCAGAAGCAGCATGACGTTGGTGTCGTCATGCGAAAAGCCGCCGTGCTCTGCCTGCTTCTTCGTGCTGTTGGAGTAGGTTACGCCTACGTTCGGCGTTACGATGATGTCCGGCGTGCGTGAATCCTGCCCGGGCTGCAGGCCGCCGACGTTGTAATTCAAGGCGAGGCTTGGCCCGTAGAAGATTTGTCCCAGGCCGATTGCCGCTGCATTGTCTTCGAGCGTTTTTACGGCTGCGCTCACATTTGAACCCTTCGTCAGCCACAGCATAGAAAGGTCGTCTTCAGTCGGTCCGATGCCTGTCGGGTTTGCAGGAGACTCCGAGAACGGCAGCTCGCTCTGGAGCAATGTTGCGGGAGTTATTGTTCCATTGCGCTTGTACAGTGCCGGATCAATCGGCGACTGCCCATGCTTGGCCGTGACGATGATAAGCGTGTTGTCATAACTGCCTGTGTCTTTCAGCGCGTTGACCATATCACCTACGGCAGCATCCGTGTACTCGATCTCTTTCAGGAGTTCGGCTGAGGGTACGCCTGCTGCGTTGGTGTAGCCGCCGGAGCCTACGCTCGTCTCGATCAGCTTTTGGCCGACGCTGACCACCTGAAAATTCATACCGAACAGCGTCGGCACCGGTGCGGCAGCTGTTCCCAGGTGCGTTTTGCCGTGGATCTGGTTCAAAATGGCATTGACTTTCAACTGGTCATAGCACTGGATGTTCTGGAAACTATTGGTCCATGACGTTAGGTCCGCACCTGTGTCACGGATTGCGGCGCAGGAGACGCCTTCGGAAGTCTTGACTCCAGGCAGGGCGATGACTGTGGAGTTGATTTCAGGCGAGTAGAAGTCATTGATGCTGACACCGCCGGGACCGCCGATCGAAGAATATGCAGGGTGTTTATCGACCCACGCCGTGTAACCGCCCGCTGCGTGGATGAGGTTATACACCGTGTTAGTGCGGACAAAATTCCACGGGTAGACCGGCGCACAGCCTGCTGCGGGATCTCGCGGCAGTTTCTTCGGGTCAATGGAGGCGACACCGCCATCAGTCAACGCAGCTCCAGGAGCGCCGCCGTTCAGCTTGGTTTTATCGAGGTCGATGCCCTCTTCGTACTCGGTGGTGGTGCCGGTCGGAAGGCCGAATGCGGTGCACGGCCCACCTGCTACTCCATTGCCGGTTGTAATTGTGGGCGCATCGAGCGCGCGGTCATAGGCTACGTCGTAGTAAACACCCATGCTCTTGGGCGTTGCGCCGGTCACCAGGGTCATGAGGCCGGGGAAGGAGTCGGAGGGCTTTGATGTTGAGGCCCCCACATAGTTCACGCCTGTTTGGCCGAGAGCCGCCATGTTGGGGCAGTATGGCTCGCCGCCGTTGACACCGTTAACGCCCTGTGAACAGTTCAGATAATCGACCGCGTGCATGCCGTCGATACTCAGCAGCAGCACGTGCTTGACCGGGCCTGAAACTATGGACGATGAGCCCTGCGCTATGCCGTGTGTTGAAGCCGCAAGGGAAACGGTGATTGCGGCGCTTGCTATTTTGCATACATCTAGTTTCATCACTTACCTCTAGGGAGGTAGATACACGTGTGGATTCCCTAAAGCTGTTACACATTTGTGAAATCTGTGTGAACTGTAGGTTGATCACCCGTGTGGTTTGGGCTTAGTGGGCCAGAGGTTCAAATCCTCTCTCGGACCAATCCCTTACATTACTTCTATCCTGTAGTTCTCGCTGACCGGTGCCCTTGTAGCCTGCAAGCTACCCTCGTTCCGCGCGGAGCATCGCATTCAGCAGGAACGTTTTCCTACAGCTTCCACCGCTTTACCTCCAATACCATGCTGCCAAGCGCAGCAAGAAGGATTTCCCCCATGAAAGCTCTCGTATACCACGGACCTAAAAAGGTCTCCGTCGATAAGGTTCCCGATGCAAAAATCGAGAAAATGACCGATGTCGTTATCAAGCTCACCACTACCAACATCTGCGGCTCAGACCTGCACATGTACGACGGCCGCACAGATGTGCCCAAGGGCAAGATCCTGGGCCATGAAAACATGGGTGAGGTCGTCGAGGTGGGCCAGGCGGTCGACACCGTCAAGAAGGGCGACAAGGTCGTACTGCCCTTTAACATCGGCTGCGGCTTTTGCCCCAATTGCGAGCGCGGCCTTACCGGTTTCTGCCTCACCTGCTCTGACAAGTCGGTGATGCCCGGCATGGCAGGCGCAGCCTATGGTTTCGCGGGCATGGGTCCTTACCAGGGCGGCCAGGCAGAGTACCTGCGCGTCCCCTACGCCGATTTCAACTGCCTGCAGCTGCCTGAGGATGCGTCTGAGAAAGAGCGCGACTACGTCATGCTCTCCGACATCTTCCCAACCGGCTGGCACTCCACACGCCTCGCCAACCTTGAGCCCGGTCAATCCATCCTCATCTACGGCGCAGGCCCGGTCGGCCTCATGGCAGCCATGTCGGCGCGCATCCAGGGTGCGAGCCAGATTTTTGTCGTCGACGGCCAGCCCGACCGCCTGGCGCTTGCAAAACAGATCGGCGCAACGCCGATCGACACCAAGGACGGTGAAATCGGTGACCAGATTCGTGAGCTTACCGGCGGTCTGGGTGCCGACTGCGGTTCGGAGTGCATCGGCTACCAGTGCCATAACAACAAGGGTGACGAAGTGCCGAACCTGGTGATGAACTCGCTGGTCGACGCGGTGAAATCAACAGGCCAGATCGGCGTTGTGGGCGTGTTCATCCCGCAGGACCCCGGCGCGAAAGATGCCCTTGCCAAGAAGGGCCAGATTGCATTCGATTTTGGCAAGTTCTGGTTCAAAGGCATGAAGATCGGCACCGGCCAATGCAACGTCAAGGCCTACAACCGCCGCCTGCGCGACCTGATCCACTACGGCAAAGCCGACCCGTCCATCATCGTTTCGCATGCTCTTTCACTTGACGAAGCGCCGGACGCGTACAAGCACTTCAACAACCGCGATAAGGGCTGGACCAAGGTAATCCTGCACCCGCACGCAGCGTAAGGTATTGCCGTGGAAGCCGCCTCGTACCGTGGGACGGCTTCCTCATCTCATACTTTTGCGATTGACACAACCCGTCAAAACAATTCCCTGATTCCTAAACTATCGAAATCGCAGGTAGCCCCAATGCTCCGGCACGTGCATGTCGATTAATCCCTGCGGCGACCATACCCAGTTATCCTCACGCGTCTGGCCGGCCTTCCACTCCACACGGCTGAAATTGATGCGCCATTCCGTACCGGACATGGGGTACGGCACGTGCTGGCGAGGCTCGAACGCACGCAGCGGGTATGCGATTTCAAGCGTCCAGCCCTTGTCTTTATCTTGAGAATGGTTGAGCGTTCCCCTAACCGCAACCGCAGTCTTCAGTCCTGCAATGTCCCAGCTATTGTCAGGCTTGCCGTCGAGCTTGTAGGGCTTTGGTAAAAACAAGTCCCAGCCGGTGTTCAGCGCGTTCATCTCGAACTCGTAATAACTCAACGTCTCCGGCAGCGGCTTGATGAAGACTTCAAAGTCGTTGTCATGGAAAATCACTGAATCACGCTGCGTGAGGGTCGCCTTCACATCCGGTTCTTCCAGCTCAGCCGCGATGTACAGGTACCGGTCGTCCCAAAGCATTTTGACACGGGTGCGAAAACGCGGCATGGGCTTGGCAGCGCCTTCGATATCGACGAAGTCGCTGGTCCATTGAGCTTTTTGCCAAGCCGGGTCGTCAAGCTTGCCGTCGATGCGGATGGGCGTTCCCGCGTGGACGCAGTTATAAGCGAGCGGCGATATTGCGACGTTTTCTGCAAACACTGCTAGCGGAAAACAACAAAGGAAAGCAAGGACGAATGAGAACTTCATGCGAAGCTAGTGTCGCATGGCTGCCAGTCGTAGATTTCTTCCCCTACCGCGCATAATTCTGAGCGTATACATCCGGTGCGACACCTGCATGACGGGCCTTAGCCCGCGTAGTAAATGCTTCATCCTTTGACATATCGCCGCCCAGAATTACCAGAAAAGGGCTTTGCCCCGTGCGAGACCAAGCCTGTGCTTTGAAGCCGGGAAACTGCTCGTTGAGCAATGCAGCCTTATGCTCAGCCGCGCTCTGTTGGTTGTAGGTGTAGGCCACCACGCGCCAGACTTTCTCCCCTGGTCCACTCGATCTATTTAATCCAATATTAGAGGGGCTTGGCTTTCTTGAGGAAGCTGAAGCTGCCAGTGGAGAGGCAGGCGCGGATGGCTGCGTTGTAGATGATGCTCTAAGGGGAGCAGCCGACGGCACGGCGGAGGCCGCTGTGCTAGTGCTATTTGCCTTATGGTGAAACACCAGGAAAGCAATCAACAAAAGCAGGAGTGCGGCAGCGGTGATCAGAATCAATCGAAGCCTGCCCCCGGAGAGCGGCTTAGGCTGCTGCCATGCACTCTCGTTGTTCGTTTCCAGCTTGGCGCGGCTACTCAGGGGCGCGGCAAGGGGAGCGCTGCTTTCAAATAAAATCGGTGCCGCGGCTGCTTTTGCAACAGATACAGAAGCACTGGAAGACACGGGTTCCGGCGTGCTCTGTACCGGCTCGTGAGGGGTAACTGGAGCAGCCGAGACCGGCACAACCGGTGTACGCGCACGATTGTAGCGCTGTAACTCCGCTTCGATTTGCGGCACACCCCACGCCCCGCGCGCGGTGTTGCGCACAATGGTGGCGAATGGCTCGGGAAGGGCCAGCGCATCGGCTGCGTCACGCAGGCGCTCCTGCGTTAATGAGCGGTAGAGAATCCCGGCAAGTCCATAAGCATCTGTCTGAGCTGTAGTCGCGCCTTCAAGCATCGCGTCTTCTGCCGAGGGCGCAGGGCGCGCACAGTCAGAACGCAGCTTGATGCGGTTACCCGCGGCCAAGACGCTTTCCGGTTCCACCAGACCATGTACCAGACCTTGCCCGTGCAGCGCCAGCAGACCGCCTGCTACGGCTGCGGCAACTTCGTGTACCTCTTCCGGAGCAAGCCGCCGGTTCGCCACAATATCAGCCAGGCTCTCCTGCGTTGGCTCCAGCACTGCATAGCTTAGCGGCGTACCGTCCAGCTCGGCATCGCCAAAGCTGTTGACTGCAACTAGATATTGCTCGCCTGCTGCCTGGATCGCACGGTATCTTGCCTGTAGTACGGCTTGGTCGTTCAGGGCCTCAGTCAGCCGCAGCACGGCGGGGCTGCCATCAACCTGTGTGGTGGCAAACAGCGCACTGCGGCCTTCCGTGCGCAGCAGGTGGCTGAGCTTCCATTGCCCGGCAAGTGTGGTGCCTTCGTAATCATTCCAGAGGTGCATCAGGCGTCAGATCCTATTCGGGTACATCCAAAAGCAGCGAAGTTGGCAGCGGGTAAAGTAATTCGTAGCAAGGCAAGAAAAGCAAAGATAGATTGCCGAGTGAGCTGCGTGGTGCCGGTTGCTGCCTTGCCAATTGTAAAGGCTTGCACCTACAACCAAAGTGGAGGTATGGAGCGGGTACCGTCGTAAGCAATGCACGACTTGCGCAGGGGCTACTCTGGTGCTGGGACGCTGCCATGAAGTTAATGATTGTCGAAAGTCCGAACAAGGTTAAAAAGATCAAGGAGATTCTTGGCGCGGGGTGGGATGTGGCTGCGAGCGTGGGTCATATTCGTGATTTGCCGGTGAAAACGCTCGGCATCGGCATGCCCGGCTACCGGCCTCAGTATGAGCTGAGCGAGCGCGGTGCCGACGTAGTGAAGACCCTGCGCGCACGCGCCGCCAAGGCCGACCAAGTGTACCTGGCGACGGACCCGGACCGCGAGGGCGAGGCGATCGCGTGGCATGTGGCTGAGGCGCTGAAACTCAGAAAGCCGCAGCGGGTCAGCTTCGATGCGATTACCCCGGATGTTGTACGCCGGGCGCTGGAGCAGCCTCGTCAAATTGACCTGCACCTGGTGCATGCGCAGGAGGCGCGCCGGGTGCTGGATCGGCTTGTCGGCTACCAGGTGTCGCCGGTGCTGTCGCGGCAAGCCGCGCGCAGCGGGCTGAGTGCGGGGCGGGTGCAAAGTCCGGCGGTGCGGCTGGTGGTGGATCGTGAGCGCGAGATCGAGGTCTTTGTGGAGGTGCGGCACTTCGGCGCAGAGCTGAGCTTTGACGGCAACAGCTGGCGCGCGCAATGGGAGACCGGGCCGTATCTCAAGAAGTCCGCAGCGGACCCGGAAGGCAAGTACATCCTGAATGAGGCGCTGGCCGTCCGCGCGGCTGCCTGCCGCGCCTGCACTGTGCTGGCTTCCTCAAACCGCATCGTCAAGCAGCCGCCGCCGCCGCCGTTTACCACCAGCACCATGCTGCAGGCGGCCAGCATCCGGTTTCGTTGGAAGCCCGACCAGACCGCGCAAGTGGCGCAAAAGCTGTTTGAGGCCGGACTGATTACGTACCATCGCACCGACTCGCAGAACTTCAGCAAGGAAGCAGTGAAAGAGGTTCGCGGCTATGCTGCGGGGCGCGGGTTGCCGCTGCCGCCTGCAGGCCGTACATGGCATGCGCGCGGGAACGCCCAGGAGGCGCATGAGGCTATCCGGCCTACGCACTTTGCCGCGGAGCATGCCGGGGAAGACGCCGACCAGCGGCAGTTATACACGCTGATTTGGCAGCGGGCCGTGGCTTCGCAGCTTGCCGATGCGGAGTGGAGCGTGAATACGACTCGGCTTCAAGCGAAGAACGGCACAAAGAACGATACAGAGACCTTCACCTTCAAGGCGGAGGGCCGCGTGCTGGTGGTGCAGGGCTGGAAGGCGCTCACGGCTAAAGATGACGCTGACGAAGAGGAGGACCGGGGTGACGGTGAGAGCGGCGGCAAGGTGCCGGTGCTGACTGTGAGTGCTGCCGTGCGTGCGGAGAGCGGCAAAGTTCTCCATAAGAAGACGCAGCCGCCTCCGCGTTATTCGCAGGCCGGATTGATTAAAAAGCTTGAGAATATAGGCATCGGCAGGCCTTCAACGTACCCGGCGATTCTGAAAAATGTGCAGGCGCGCGGGTACCTTGAGGATGACAAGAAGTACCTGCGGCCTACTGAACTCGGGTTGCTTGTTGTGGATGCGCTGGTGAAGCGGTTTTCGTTTCTGGAGTTTGCGTTTACGCGTGATCTGGAGCAGCAGCTGGATGAAATTG
>CAXSHS010000016.1:0-40780 GCA_964237325.1 uncultured Acidobacteriaceae bacterium
AAGATATTCTCCCGCAAGTAGATCAATCCCGCCCGGTCGCGGGCAAAGAAGCGCAAGCACCAGCTGCCCGACACGTAAGCCGTCCTCCCTCTCGCGTAATCGGAAGATGGCAGCGGCAACAATTTTCGTCGTGTTCGATTTGCCGGTGCGGCTCATGCCGAATAACGCTGTGCGCCGGGCAAGCAGGTCTGCCGGGTCCATCATCACTTTGGTCTCACCGGTGTCATCGCCTGCACGTTCACTGGCGGCGTAACGCACTCGGCCGACTTCAATACGGTGACCGCTGCCGGCCCGCTGCTCATGCTGCGGCGCGATGTAGTTGACGATGGTGGCAAGCAGCGCACTGTCAGGCTTGTACACCTTCATGCCTCGGCCGGAGTAGAAATTGGCTAGGTCGGGACCAAATCGCTCTTCCCACCGGCCGCCGGTATTTTGCCGCAGCAGGAATGTGCCCAAGATGCGGCAGCGAAGTCCTGCATATCGCAGTAGGTTCAGTGTGTATTGATCAAGTGTTGCCCGATCGTCCCACTGTTCGCTCCTATCGGCAGCCCGCTTGGCTGCTTCAAAGCGATTTCGGTCCGTATCGGTATGATCCGGCAACTGTGACGGACCGAGCACACGCAACAGCAGGAGTGAAGTATCTTCAAGCGCCGGGTCGGGCGTCGAACCCGGTTCGACACGCGTGGCGATTAGGAAACAGCCAAGCGGCAGCCCTCCAACCTCTTGTCGTAGCTTGTCATGGACCACGATCATGGCTTCACTGTAGTCAAGCTTGAGGAGGTCGCCGACCTGGTCTTCGCGGCGAAGATGGCCGGCGAAGCGCCTTGCCTCTTCACCGGCCAAGTCTGCCTTGAGCGAAAGCTGCTCACGAGAAAGGAAGTTGTTCATGGGACCGCCCGGGCTATTCTTTTATGCTTTTCAGTGATCGCATCATAAATGGTGCAAGCCGGCCTAAATAACGAATCTCTACAACGACGTACGAATCTTTCGCACCAACGTACTTCGCTCTGCGACTTTGTAGAATCACTGTTTCCCATAACCACCCTACAATCAGGGCGTGAGTGCACAATTGGAACCCAGTGCGCATACTTTCTCGTCGCGCGAGCAGGTGCTGCTCGCGATCATGCCGCGCCTCATCGCGCTATGGATCGCACTCATCGGCTGCACACTTCGCTTCCGCGTCATAGCCGAGGAAGGTGCCGCGCCCGCACCGTTGCCGGCAAGCGGTATTTACTGCTTTTGGCACGGGTGTACTTTTAGCGCGGGCTGGTATTTTCGACGGTATAACCCCTGCATCCTGATCAGCTGGTCGTTTGACGGCGAGCTGATTGCGCGCACCCTGGGGCTTCTCGGCTTTCGCAGCGTGCGGGGGTCGAGTTCGCGCGGTGCGGTGGCAGGGCTGCTGGCCCTTCGTGCGGAAGTCGCGCGAGGCGGGCTGGCCATCTTTACCGCTGATGGACCGCGCGGACCTGCGTTTCAGGCAAAACTTGGGCCGGTCAAGCTGGCACAGCGCACCGGGGAGCCGATCGGCTGCTTTTACCTGCACCCCCAAAAAGCCTGGGTGCTGCGGTCATGGGACAGCTTTGCAATTCCAAAGCCGTTTTCACGAGTGGTTGTGAGTTGGGCTCACAGCGTGCCTCCGCCCCTTCCAGGAGCTACCGCAGAAGAGCTGGAGCGTGTTCGAAGTAGCCTGGATGCGGCTCTGGAACGTGCACGGGCGCAAGCGATACAGTATTTTGAGCGGAATGACTTATGAGCCAAGGCATGTGGGACCTCAAGAAACTCATGTTTGCCGTGCAGGGCGGCCTGTGCTTCTACTGCTGGAAGCCCATGTCGGCCGACTCGCAGCACAAAGCCGCAGGTCATTACACCACCAAGGACCACTTGCTGCCGGTAAGCCGGGGCGGTCCGGCAGACTGGACCAATACCGTTCTGGCCTGTTTAACTTGCAACCGCGCGAAGGCCAATCGCCTGCCTACTGAAGCTGAACGCGCCCGGCTTGAGCATGTGTATGCCTTATTCAACGAGCGCATAGAGATTCGCAGGGCTGAAATTGTCACGAGGGAAGCTGTGAAAACGTCCGGTACAGAAGCCGCGCAGCCTGAGAGCCAGTTCAAGTTTGACCAAGCCGCAAACAACTCATCGCAAGCAGCCCTGGATGCGTGATGCTCCTACACTTGTCCGCGATTATGATTTCGAGCTGCCGCCGGAGCTGATTGCGCAGCAGCCGCCTGCCCAGCGCTCCGGCGCGCGCATGCTAGCGCTGGACCGCGCGTCCGGCATGGTGGAGGACAAGCGGTTTACCGACCTGCCCGGTCTATTACAGTCCGGTGACCTGCTGGTGCTCAATAACAGCCGCGTGCTGCCGGCACGGCTGTTTGCGCGACGACCCGATGCCCGGCTGCAAGCGGGGCAAGCCCCGGCAAGGATTGAGGTGTTGCTAACCGAGGAGCGCATGCCCGGCGAGTGGACTGCACTGGTGCGACCCGGGCGCAAGGTGCCTGTGGGTGAGCGGCTGGTGTTTCCGGCTGAAGGCGAGCCTGTACTGCATGCGCAGGTTACGGCGCGCGGTGAGTTTGGGGAGCGTACGTTGCGCTTTGCGCCGGGGCCTAACTTTTACGCGGCGCTGGACCTGCTGGGAGAGATGCCGCTACCGCCGTACATCCGCCGCGAGGAAAGTGTAAGCAGCGCCGAAGACCGGGCTCGCTACCAGACGGTGTACGCGGAGCAGCGTGGCTCGGTAGCGGCACCGACTGCCGGGCTGCACTTTACGCCGGAAATCCTGGCTGCGATCGAGGCGCGCGGGGTCGAGATCGCCTATGTCACCTTGCACGTGGGCCTGGGCACATTTCAGCCGGTGCGAGTGGAGCGGGTGGCCGACATCGCACTGCATAGCGAACGTTACACGCTTCCGGAGGCGACCGCCGGGGCCGTCAACCGGGCCTTGGGTCAGGGGCGCAGGGTAATTGCAGCCGGCACCACTACCGTGCGCACGCTGGAGCATTGTGCGCGTGTCGCCGGGGGTGAGGCGCTTCGGGCGCATTCCGATACAACGAGCATTTTTCTTTCACCCGGGCATCGGTTCCGGGTTGTGAGCGGCCTGCTTACCAACTTCCATCTGCCGCAAAGTACGCTGCTGATGCTGGTTTCTGCTTTTGCCGGTTACGGGCACGTGATGGCCGCATATCGTCACGCGGTGACTGCCCGCTACCGCTTCTTCTCATACGGCGACTGCATGCTGATCCAGTAGAAGCGTCGCAGCGGTAAACTTGCTCCGTGAGTACGCCCGTCCAAACCAAGCCGCCCATCTTCCTGCTCGACACCATGTCGTTCATCTTTCGCGCCTACCACGTCATGCAGCGGCAGCGGCCCATGTCCACGCGCACCGGCGTGCCCACG
Organism: uncultured Acidobacteriaceae bacterium; assembly: GCA_964237325.1. Lineage (GTDB taxonomy): Bacteria > Acidobacteriota > Terriglobia > Terriglobales > Acidobacteriaceae > EB88. Next base: position 3,400 of record CAXSHS010000016.1, read on the forward strand.
GCGGCTACCTACGTCTTTGTGAACATGATCAACAAGCTGCGCCGCGACTTTGCACCGGAGTATTTCGCGGCAGTGTTCGACATGAGCGGAGCGGTGTTTCGTGACGAGCGCGCGAGCACCATGAAGACCATCCGCAAGTGGAACATCAAAACGCAGCTATTTGACGAAGTGGATTACGGCGGCTACAAGGCGAATCGCGAAGCCATGCCCGCGGACCTGGCGCAGCAGCTGCCGTACATCCGCCGTGCGCTGGAAGCGTTTCACATCCCGATTGTGCAGTACGAAGGCTTTGAGGCGGACGACGTGATCGGTACGCTTACCGCCAAGGCGGCGGCACAGGGCATTCCGTCGTTCATCGTGTCGAGCGACAAGGACATGATGCAGCTAGTAAACGACCAGGTACGGGTGCTGAACCCGATGAAGGAAAACCTGATCCTGGACCGCGCCAAGGTGGAGGAAGTGCTGGGCGTGCCGCCCGAGCGCGTGATCGATGTAATGGCGCTACGCGGCGATGCAATCGACAACATCCCGGGCGCGCCGGGGATCGGTGACAAAGGCTCGGTCGACCTGATCCTGCAGTTTGGGACGGTAGAGGCGGCGCTGGATCGCGCGGGAGAAGTTAAAAAGAAAACTTATCGCGAGTCGCTTGAGAACAACCGCGATGCCGTGCTGCTGTCAAAAGAGCTGGTCACCATCCACACGGAAGTGCCGGTGGAGCTGGAGCTGGACCGTATGCGCACGACTTTGCCGGATTTAGCAGCTTGCCGGGCTCTGTTCTCGGAGCTGGAGTTCACGACGCTGCTGAAGGAACTGGCACCGGAAGCACCCGCTGTGCCGGTACAAATGCTATTGCAGCCGTCGCAGGCACAGATGGCAGAGTTTTTAAAATCGGCTCGGGCAGGGTTTGCCTTTGCTGTTGAGGCAAGCGAGCTGGAGCAGGTCTCAGAGCAGGTGAGTGAGCAGGTGACGGAAGCCGCCGAAGAGCGCGAGCCGGAGCTACGCAGCATGAGCTTTGATTTCTCTGTGACTGCGACAGTTGCCGAACCGTTGCAAGCGGTTCAGGCCGCGCCTGAAGTGTTCCGTATCGGCGTTTCAGCTGACAGGGAACTGGCTCTGCTACTCGATATCGAAGCCGTGCGCGCTTTGCTTGAGGATGCATCGGTGCCGAAGCAGGTACATGACCTGAAGGGAACCATCCGCGTGCTGGCGGCGCGCGGTGTGACGCTGCGTGGTGCCGACGATGACCTGATGCTGTACTCGTACCTGGTGAACCCGACCCACTCCACGCACCGGTTGAGTGACGTGGCGGCGCGCTTTAGCCCGCGCCCTCTACAGGCGCAAGGGGAGGAGACACTGCCCGAGGCCGCGCACGCGATCCATACGCTTTTCCCTGTGCTGGGTAGCGGCGTGGAGCAGGCCGGGCTGCGCGAAATTTACGAGACCATCGACCTGCCGCTGGTGCCGGTGCTGTTGCGTATGGAGCAGGCCGGTGTGCGCGTAGATTTGAAAGTTTTGCGCGAGATGGATGCCAAGCTGACGAGCGAAATGGCGCGCGTGAGTGAAGATGTGTACGCGCAATCCGGCCACAGGTTCAACATCAACTCGCCCAAGCAGCTCGGCGATGTGCTGTTCAATAAAATGGAGCTGCCCAAGCCGCTCAAGTACGGCAAGGGCAAGGTGGTCTCAACCGCGCAGGACGTGCTTGAAGAGCTTGCCGAGCACAACCCGGTGCCGCGCATGGTGCTGGAGTACCGCCAGCTGGCCAAGCTCAAGTCCAATTATGTGGACTCGCTGCCCCTGCTTGCCGACGGCGAGGGGCGCGTACACACCACGTTCAATCAGGTGGGAACGGCCACAGGGCGGCTTTCATCGACCAATCCGAATCTGCAAAACATTCCGATTAAAACCGAGCTGGGCCGTGAGATTCGCGCAGCCTTTATCGCCTCGCCGGGTCATGTGCTGCTGTCTGCCGACTACTCACAGATCGAGCTGCGACTGATGGCGCACTTCTCGCAAGACCCGCTGCTGCTGCGTGCCTACCGGACCGACCAGGACATCCATACGCTTACGGCGAGCGAAGTGTTCGGCGTGGCACCGGACGCGATCGATAAAACTACCCGCAACCGCGCCAAAGCTGTGAACTTCGGCATTGTGTACGGTATCTCTCCGTTCGGCTTGGCGGCGAACCTCAACATCGACCAGAAAGAGGCGCGCATTTACATCGACCGCTACTTTGAGCGGTACGCCGGGGTGCGCACGTACATCGACCGTGTGCTTGAGGAGACGCGCGCCGAGCAGCGTGTGCGTACGCTGTTCGGGCGCTCGCGGCCCATCCCGGATATCCAGAGCCGCAACGCCAATCTGCGCGGCTTTGCCGAGCGCACCGCTGTCAACACACCGCTGCAAGGCACGGCGGCCGACCTGATCAAGATTGCCATGATCCGTATTGATAAGCGGCTGATGGAAGAAAAACGCAAAACGCGCATGACACTACAGGTGCATGACGAGCTGCTGTTTGACGCGCCGGAGAATGAGGCTGAAGCGGTACGCGACATGGTCAAGCACGAGATGGAGCATGTGATCGAGCTAAGCGTGCCGATTGTGGCGGATGCGGAGCTTGGCACGAACTGGCGGGATTTATAGCTCTAAAATCACAGGCATATACTAACGGCACCAAACCCGTGAGGTCGCGCCATGGCAACCGCCGTCAAAGTCTCGCTCGAAGAGTATCTGAACACCAGCTACCACCCCGATGTTGAATACCTTGATGGGGAGTTGAAGGAGAAGTCAGTGGTCGATTTCCCACATGGGGAGGCGCAAGGCTTCATCTTTCGCTGGTTCAGTGAGCATTACGAAGAGTGGAATATCCGCTGCGCCGTGGAAACACGAACACAAGTTAGTGCGAAGCATGTGAGGCTCCCGGATATTGTAGTTATTCAACCAGGGGATCGAAGGCGAGGCGCTCTTCTCAAGCCGCCGATCATTGCCATTGAGGTGCTTTCGCCAAGTGACACCTACAATGATTTGAAGCTTCGGGCCGCTGACCTAGAACAAATGGGCGTGCCGAATATCTGGCTTATTGATGAAAATGCACGAACTTGCGAGGTATGGCGGAACGGTTCATGGCAGATGGAGAAGACCAATCAGGCTCAGGCGATAGATTCACCTATTTACCTTGATTTGGATTGGCTTTGGACCAAGCTAAATTGAGCTAGCCCTAAACTGCCTGCGCGGCTTGCGGTCACTTCGTGACGTGTTCTCTACGCGCCTAGGCTCTCCTGAATCGCTCCCGCGATCCGCTGTGCGTGCTTTTGCATCAGCAGTTCTGACTCCGCCTCAATCATGACGCGCGCCAGCGCTTCCGTGCCTGAATAGCGCACGACCACGCGGCCGGCTCCGCCAAGCTCCTGCTCCGCGTCGTGGATGGTAGCGGCTATACTTTCCACTTCAAGCAGAGGCTGTTTCTCGCGCACGCGTACGTTCACAATCACCTGCGGGTAGGTTTTCAGGTCGCTAAGTAACTCCTCAATACGCTTGCCGCTGCGGCGCAGGATGTCAAGCAGTACGAGCGAGGTCAGCAGCCCGTCACCGGTCGTTGCCATATGCGGGAACAGGATATGACCGGACTGTTCGCCGCCGAGCGCGGCGTTGTGCGCCCGCATCATTTCAAGCACGTATTTATCGCCCACCGGCGCTCGCAGCATGCGGATGCCGTCGCGACTTAGCGCAGCCTCAAGGCCCATGTTCGACATGGTAGTCGCCACTACGATGTTATCGGTAAGCATGCCCTCAGCCTGCAGCGCACGTGCCGCAAGCAGCAGCACCGCATCGCCGTTGATGACGCGGCCATACCCATCGGCAAACAGGGAGCGGTCTGCATCGCCGTCGAGCGTGATACCCAGCATGGCACCGCGCTGTTTTGTTTCGGCGGCAACGACTTCGGGATGCAGGGCACCGCAAGCCTCATTGATATTTCGGCCGTTAGGCCGTACGTGAGTCAATTCGACGTGGCCGCCTAGCCCGGCAAAGAGTTCCGGTGCAATGGCGGAAGCGGCACCATTGGCGCAGTCGAGCACGATGTGCATGCCGTCCAGAGCAAGCCCCGGCACAGCGGCATGGAGAAAGGCCTGGTAGTCATGCCGGTACACAGCGTCTTCGGCGGGTAGCTCCAGCTCATGCGAGGGAGCGCCTGCGGCGAGACGTTCAAAGATTTCCTGCTCTATGTTGAGTTCCTGTGAATCCGGCAGTTTGTAACCGTCGCCGCCGAACAGCTTGATGCCGTTGTCAGCCCATGGATTGTGCGATGCGGAGACAACAATTCCGGCGGCAAAACCGAACTTGCGCGTCAGGTACGCTATGGCAGGGGTAGTGATGACGCCCGCATTGACCGGCGTAGCCCCGCCGTCAGCGAGCCCGGCATGCAGGAGCCGCGCGATCCCCGGGCCGCTTTCGCGTGTGTCCATGCCCAGCAGCACGCGTGGTATGGGGTGCTGCTGCTTCAGCGTGTGCGCCAAAGCCAAGCCCACAGCGTAGATCGTTGGGGGGTCGAGCGGCGCAACACCGGCCACCGCGCGAATTCCATCCGTCCCAAAAAGCTTTCTCATCGGTTTTGCAATCTCCGGCCCTGTACTTCGACCTGCTATATGTCAGTACGTACAACGGTCGCGCCCAGGGTTCCGGTGCCCAGCCGCACTTCGATCGCAGCTCCGGTAGCTGTTGCATTGGCGCGGGTTACCAGGGAACCGTCTGCGGCAAACACCAGCGCGTAGCCGCGACCGAGCACGGCCAGCGGCGAAAGCGATTCAAGCGTGCGTGCGGCAACGCTTTGGCGGCTTCTTGCCGTCTGCAATCGCGCCGTGGCGGCTCGTGTCAGCCTAGTTTCAAGCTCCTTGCGCTGCATGCTTGCGCGTTCAAGAGCCTTGGCGGGGTCGTAGCGAAGCAGTCCCAGGACTACCCCGGCGTGTCGGCGCGTACCGGCGGCATAAGTTTGGGTCAGGCCGCGCTCCAGCCTCACCGCCAAACTCGAAAGCCGCTCGCGCATGGCCTGAAGCCTCTGCGTTGCGTCCTGCCGCAGTAGGGCCGCTGTGGCGCGTCCCATACGATCGGATGCAGTACGCAGCCCCGTCGTCCCTACGCGTTCCAGGCGAAAGCGCAGCTCGTCTACCCGCTGCTCACGCCTGCCAAGATGGTTGCGCAAGCGCGCAAAGCTGGCGTCAATGGAGGCACCGGCCAAGCGCTGCCCGGCAAGCGCAAGCGTGTAGCGTGTAGCCCGGCCCAGCCGTTCCCGCAGCGCAGCCACATGCTCCTCAACCCGGTGTTGCGCTGCGGTAATCAGCTCTGCCGCTGCGGAGGGTGTGGGCGCGCGCAGGTCGGCGACAAAGTCGGCGATGGTGAAATCTGTTTCGTGCCCCACGGCAGACACCACCGGCAGCGTGGAGGCGGCAATGGCGCGCGCCACCCGCTCGCTGTTGAACGGTGCCAGGTCTTCCAGTGAGCCGCCGCCGCGTGCCACCACGATCACGTCTACGTTGCGCTCACGGTTGAACCAGGCGATCCCGGCTGCGATCTCCGCGGCAGCCTGCTCACCCTGCACGAGCGCCGGGTACAGCAGCACGTCGAGTGCTGCATGGCGGCGATTGGCGACATTCAGGAAGTCCCGAATGACAGCACCAGTGGGCGAGGTCACAATGCCGATACAGCGCGGATAGGCGGGCAGCGGCTGCTTGCGATCTATCGCAAATAGGCCCTCCGCCTCCAGCCGCTTTTTCAGCTGCTCGAAGGCAAGTTGTAGCGAGCCCGCGCCGACCGGCTCCAGATATTCGGCAATAAGCTGCATCTGGCCGCGCTGCTCATACACGGAAACGCGGCCCCGCAGCAGTACTTCCAGGCCATCTTCCGGCTTGAAGCGCAGCAACTGCGCCTGACGGCGAAACAGCACCGCGGGTAGCTGCGCATCGCCATCCTTGAGCGTGAAGTAGAGGTGGCCGGATGGGGCGGCACGCAGGTTTGAAATCTCACCGCGCACCCACAGGTCGGCATAAGACTGTTCAATATGGCCGCGGACTTCACTGACCAGGTCGCTGACTCGCCACACATGGCGAGACGGTGGTTTCACCTCATCCACTTCCTCAGGCTCGGACTCAGGTAAAGGTGCAGGTATGGCTGCGCGAGCCCATGCGGGCAGCGTATTGGCACGTGGTCTCTTCACTGTTCGTACCGGCGTTCGTGGCTGAGTTGCTTTCGGACTTGTTGCAAGAGGAGAGTCCGGCGGTAACTCAAAACCTGCCTCAAACATGAAGCCAAGCTGCCCCGCATCGCCCTCACTATCTACCTTGCGCGCCGACTGCCCCCGTGAACCCATCGCTCTAGCTTATAACCGTCTGCCTGCTTGACGCCGCCCTGCTTTGCTGCTCCCCTTGGAAGATGCACTGGCTGGCCGGCATCATCGGAGTTTTCTTCATCCTGGGTGTGCTGCTTGATGCCTTCCAGACAGTCATCCTGCCGCGACGCGCTAGCGGACGTTATCGCATGACCCGCCTGTTCTACATCGCCACCTGGAAGCCCTGGCGCTGGGCTGTGGGCAAGATGGAGCACTCGCGCCGGCGCGAAACCATGCTTTCCATTTACGGGCCGTCTTCGCTGGTTGTGCTCATTGCACTCTGGGCGTTGTTTCTGATCCTCGGTTTTGGGCTTTGCTTCTATGGTGCAGGCTCGCCGGTAGCCGACCCGCTGGTGGCTCATCCGGATTTCCGGTCTGACATTTACATCAGCGGTACTACCTTGTTCACACTTGGGCTAGGTGATGTAGTGCCCAAATCGCGTCTGGTGCGGGAGCTGCTGGTGCTCGAAGCAGGCATCGGTTTGGGATTTGTGGCGGTGGTGATCGGGTATTTCCCAGTGCTATATGGCGCTTTCTCGCGCCGTGAAGTCAACATCTCTCTGCTGGATGCGCGAGCCGGCTCGCCGCCTTCGGCAGCGGAGTTAATGCGCCGTCATGCCTTTCCGGGTGGGGATAATGTGTTGGTAAAGCTGCTGGAGGAGTGGGAGCGCTGGTCGGCAGAGCTGCTGGAGAGTCATATCTCATATCCGCTGCTGTGCTACTTTCGCTCGCAGCATACCAACCAAAGCTGGTTGAGTGCGCTGTGCGCCATTCTGGACACCTGCGCGTTGATGGTGGCTACCGTGCAGGACCTGCCTGGCCGTCAGGCGCAGCTTACGTTTGCCATGGCGCGCCACGCAGTGGTCGATTTGTCGCAGGTGTTTGAGCTGAAGCCGGTGGCACCCAAAATAGACCGCCTCGCGCCTGGCGCATTTGCACTTCTGCACGACCTGCTATGCCAGGCTGGTACCCGCGTGTCGCAGGATCCGGGTTCTCTGGCAAGACTTAACGAGATGCGCGCATTATACGAGCCGTATGTCGAAAGCCTGTCCCGGCATCTTTCTGTGGATCTACCCCCGTTTGTTGAAGAGCGCGTCCGGAGAGACAACTGGCAAACCATAGCTAAGGTGCGCCAGGCGACTCAAACCGCCGAAAAGCATGCGCTGCACGGCCAGGTAGGGCATGAAGAAGAGCATCACATTTTCTAGGTGCCGGCACATGAAGAAGGGGGAAGTTGCTCGAAGCAGCTTCCCCCCTTCAAAGCACAACTTTATGCCAGGGTTAGTGTGGGAAGGCTTGCTCACTGGCAATCTGCGCTGCCGGGTGTGGTTCCGTATGCCGTACCCGTGAGGCAGAAGCATTGCAAAGTGCCAGAAAGCCGATAAGAGTGGCGATACCAAGGCCACCGTAAACTTGAAGGAAGAGCGACACAGCTGGTACTCCCTTTACAGTGTAGTAGTTCTCGTTGGCTGCCGGCGGCGTAGGTACGCTTTGTGCAGTGTCTCGAATAGAGTCAAAACATATGCTTATTTGGTAACACTTGGCTAGGGGAAACTTTGCCGACGATTACTTTTTTGCATAGCCTAAAAGCCTTCCATGTTGGGAAGGCTTTTGGGGTTTATGCAAACGGATTGGATGGCGCTATGCGGTGACCGGCTCGAGTACCTGGGCAAACCGCTTACCCTTACGCGCTGCCTGTGCCTGCTTATGAAAAGCGTAGCCGGTAATGAGGGGAACAGCCAAGGTAGCTTCTGAAAACACCATCTGCTCATAGGTGGTATCAACCTTGCCCCAGGAGCTCGCTTCCTTGAGCGTGGAAGACGAAAGCGCACCGTCGCGGACGTCTGCGACAGTAACCTGGATAGCGTACTTGTGCATCGGCGCGTCCATGCCGAGAATGTCAGCGGCGACGACAATGTCCTGTGCGAAGTTCTTCGGCACGCCGCCGCCGATCATGAGCAGGCCGGTAGTTGGGTTAGCAATTTTGAGCTGGGTAAGCTCGTAGAAGTCTTTTGCAGAGTCAAGTGACACCATCGGCTTGCCCTGCCGTGCATGCTGGTGGGCGACAAGACCAAAGCCTGCGGAACAATCCGAGAAAGCGGGTACGAAGATCGGTACGTCCTTTTCATAGGCTGCAAATACAATCGAATCCGTGTTGCCGCGCGCAGGGGTGCGGCCTTCGCGTTCTAGGTAAACACCCATCTCGCGGATGAATTCGCGGGAGCTGTGGGGGCGGGGCGGCAGCGAGTTGGCGATGATCTCGGTAGTCTCATCGCAGCGGCGTAGCTCTTCCTCATCGATAAGCGTGTCATAGATGCGGTCGATCATCAGCTCGCGCAGGGTCGCATCTTCCGTTCCTTGCTTGTAGAGCTCGTCGGCGATCCAGTGCTTGAAGCCGAGAGCCTCAAAGAAGTCCTGGTCGACGATGTTGGCACCGGTTGAAACGATGGCATCTACCATGTTGTTGCGGATGAGGTCGATAAAAACCTGCTTGAGGCCGGAGGAGATAAGCGAGCCGGCAAGGCATAGGATGACGCCGCACTCGGTATCGCGCAGCATGCGCTCATAGATGGAGGCCGCGCGGGCAAGGTCACGCGAGGTGAAAGCCATGTGCTGCATGGCATCGACCAGCGCCACGACGTTGTGCTGCTTGATGTCGATGTGCTGGATGGGCTGGGTGAGGAGTTCCTGTTTTGTCGGCATGGCAACCTCGATTTTAGCAGCGTAGCTTCTTAATGATTAGATAGCGTGTATATGGCATCGGTCGTTCCGGTCACAGCAAATTCACAAACCGGCAAGCGCACTCGGGTGGCGATAGTCACACTGCTGGTAGCCGCCGGCGTGCTCGACTTTCTGGATCGCGGCTCGCTGTCGGTGGCAAATGGACCGATTCGGGCAGACCTGCACCTGTCGGGTACGCAGATGGGTGCGCTGCTATCGCTGTTCTCTCTTGCCTATGGGCTGGCGCAGCTGCCGCTCGGCGCTCTGCTGGACCGGTTCGGCGGGCGCGTACTATTGGGCACAGGGCTGCTGCTATGGTCGGCGGCGCAGGCGGCTACGGCACTGGTGCGCAGCTTTGCCTGGTTTGTGCCGCTGCGGCTGCTGTTAGGCATGGGTGAGGCCCCGTTTTTTCCGGCAGGGGTGCAGTCGATCGAGGGCTGGTTTGCGCCCGAGGAACGGGGGCGACCCACCGGGTTGCTAAATGCCTCGACCATGCTGGGGCAGGCAGTGTCGCCGCCGGTGCTGACTGTGCTGATGCTTCATGCGGGCTGGCGGGCGATGTTCGCTGTGATTGGTGCACTGGGGATCGTGCTTGCACTGGTATGGTTTCCGGTATTCCGCGACCCGCCTGTCCCTGAAGAATCTTCCGCTCCAACCGATGCGCGCTCCCGGACCAGGCAATGGCTGGCACTGTTCCGCAGCCCCACGATGTGGGGCATGCTGCTCGGCTTCTCCGGCATCAACTACACAGGCTGGCTGTACCTGGCATGGCTGCCGGGGTACCTGGAGCAGTCCCGGCATGTATCGATTGCGCATGCCGGGACGCTGACAGCAGTGCCGTTCCTGATGGGGGCGGCAGGGATGTTTGGGAGCGGGCTAGTGGCGGACGCGCTGGTACGGCGCGGTGCGGACCCGATGCGTTGTCGCAAGGTGTTGATTCTAAGCGGAATGGTAGCTTCTGCCTGCTTTACATTTTCTGTTGCAGATGCCGCTTCGACGCGAACGGCAGTGTTACTGGTCGGTGCCGCGTTGTTTACCGTGCATGTGGCAGGGACGGCTGCGTGGGGACTGGTACAGTTTGCCGCACCCAAGGGACAGGTTGCGACGGTCGCATCCATCCAAAACTTCGGCTCGTTCATGGTGGCCTCAGCCGCGCCGCTGCTGACCGGCTGGCTGCTGGATAGGACGCATTCGTTCCATGTAGCACTGGTGCTATGCGCGGCGATCACGCTAGGTGGTGCGCTTGCATATGCCTTGCTGGTGCGCGGGCCGATCAGTTCTTCGCAGCTGTAGCTGTTCCCGTGCCATAGTAGCCTGCACGAGTTTGTACGAACAGGTTCGGTTTTTTAACGGAGAGCGCAATGCGATGGAAGCCGTCGCCGGTACTCCCTGCATCAGGGGTATAGCCGAGCAAGTATTGCTGGCGTAGTTCGTCGGCGATCTCTTTGTAAATCGCGTCGAAATTTTCCTTCTTCTTGGCTTCAAAGAAGCGGCCGCCGGTTTCATCGGCCAGCTGCTGCATGATCTTCTTGCCGTCGACCTGAGGCTCACTCTGGGGCCTCTGGCCGCCACCGCCGCCTCGCCCGCCGCCACCGCCCGGGTAGCCACCACCGCCACCACCACCACCGGGATAGCCGCCTCCTGGGAAACCGATGCCGCCGCGCCGTCCTCCACCGCCACCTTGACCACCCTGACCGCCGCCCGGACCTCCAAAGCCTCCGGAATGTCCCTGCTCTCCTTTGAAGTAAATCGTGTAGACCTCAGTTTCTGCCTTTTGTGCGGCTTCAACAGCACTTGCGAGCGACTCCTTGCTGCCGCGGTCCTGCCCATCGCTCAGCACGATTACCGCTTTGCGGCCTTTCTGCTGACCTAGAACCTCATTACTGGCAAGGTAGACCGCGTCGTAGAGCTGCGTGCCGCCGCCATGGCGACCCGTACTGCTACTTCCTCCTGTGTCATCGGTGGTAGGACCAAGCCCGTTCAAACCTTCGTTAAGCTTGCGCTTATCGGCAGTCAGGTCGTCGAGCAGTTCGACTTCACGATCGAAGTGGAGCAGGGCGGCCTTGTCGGCGGGCCGCGTCAGCATGCCGTCCAGGAAGCTGCGACTAGCCGACTGCTCGGCGGCGAGGGCATCGCGCACGCTGCCGCTGGTGTCCACTGCAAGCGCGAGAGTCAGCGGCAGGTCCGTGTCGAGGCTGAAGTAGCGGATTGTTTCCCCGCGCCCGTCTTCGGTAAGGGTGAAATCGTCTTTTGTGAGGCCGGGTACGAGCTTGTCCTTTTTGTCACGCACCACTACAGGGAGGGTGACCAGGCGTGCATTGACGGAGAGCGTAGTCTGCGGCGGTGCGCTTTGGGCTGTGGCCATGGCAGGGAGCAGAAGCAGGGCAGGCAGGATCGCGGGTTTTAGAAAGCGGAAGCGCATGGTACTGTCTTGGACGGATTGCGCCCCTGCAAAGTTGGGCTCATGCCTTTGCAACTTTCTACCGATATACTTTGCATCGAATGAATCCGACACGACGCATCCTCGCTGCCCTTGTTCTCCTTTCCTCAAGCCTCCCTTGCTTCGGCTGGGGTTCGGACGGGCACCGCATCATCAACCGGCTGGCTGCGCAGAGCCTGCCTGCGGATGTGCCCGCATTCCTGACTACGCCTGCGGCGCTTGCAGAATTCGAGTACCTGGGGCCGGAGCCGGACCGGTGGCGCTCTCCCGGGGAAGCGGAGCTGAGCGCGACCCAGGCGCCGGATCACTTTATCGATCTTGAGTACGCGGACGTGATTGGACCGCTGCCTCGCCTGCGGTATCAATTCATCGACCAATTGCGGACGTATCGCGAGGCGCACCCGGAGACAGCAGCGCTGGAAACTCCGGAAAAGGTAGGTATGCAGCCCTGGCAGACTGAAGAGGTATGGGAACGATTGAAGGCCGGGTTTCGTGACTACCGCGACGCTTTGGTGAAACATGAGGACACCAGGCCGGAAGAGGCGGCGGTGCTGTTCTATGCCGGTTGGCTGGGGCACTACGTGGGAGACGGCTCCCAGCCGCTGCATGTAAGCCGCGATTACAACGGCTGGGTAGAGCCTGCAAACCTCCATGGCTACACCACAGAGCACCGCATCCATTCGCAATTTGAAACAGTGTTTGTAGGAGCGAATATCAAGGCTGCCGATGTGAAGCCGTTTGTTACACCGGTGATGCCGGTGGGCGATGAGTGGACCGACTACCTCCTATACCTGCGGCACTCAGCCGCATTGGTGGAGCAGACCTATGCTCTTGAAAAGAGCGGCGGCTTTACGGGAGCGGGAACGCCTGCGGGCAAGCAATTTGCAGAGCAGCGCCTGGCTGCTGGCGCGAGCGAACTGCGCGACCTGATCTATGCCGCCTGGGATAAGAGTGCGGAGCCGGTGTCGCAACGCCCCTGACAGCAGGGAAGGGAATAGAGAAGCGGAGACAGACTCAGGCTCGCTGTGTGAGCCGTTCCCAGTTGCCATAAGCAATCTTGTTCTTGTCTTCCTGCGAAATCGGCGCGTCCACCAAAAAGCTTCGGGCACCGCCCTTCGGTGCGAACATGTACGGATAATCAGTCGAGTACAGGATGCGGTCGATACCCATAATGTCGATGGAAGCCTGCAAGTAGCGCTGGCTCAGGATGCCGCTACCGGAGATGTAGAAGTTATCGCGCATGTAACTGGAAACAGGTTTACGCAGGTGCTTGGCGAACTTGCTTACCTCATCGATCCGGTCGAGATAGAACAGGACGACCTCGCCCCAATGGCCCAGGATGATCTGGAGGTTGGGCAGGCGGTCGAACACACCTGCGAGGATCAAACGCAGCGCGTAGATGCCTGTGTCCACATGCCAGCCAAAACCCGGTGAGGCAAAGAATGTATTGAGTGCCTCATCAAATCCGGAGTAGTACGTTTGACGAACGGCAAGGGCGGGGCTTTGCGGGTGGAGGTATAGAGGAACCTGTAGCTCGGCGGCTTTCTCAAGAAAGGGAAGGAACTCGGGCTGGTCGAGAGAGCGGTCGCGCGTACGGGCGCAGAGCATCGCGCCTTTGAAACCCAGCTGCATGATGCAGCGCTCCAGTTCCGCAGCAGCGGCTGTAGGGTCGGGTGTAGGCAGGGTGGCAAAGCCTTGCAAACGGTCAGGGTGGCGGGCCACGGCAGCGGCAAGCAGGTCATTTAAGGCCTTAGCGAGGTCGCGCGCCTGCGCTGGTTCAAGGCTTTGCGTGGCGGGCGGGTTCAATGAAAGTACCTGGACGTCGACACCGCACTCGTCCATGGCCGCAAGGCGCATATCGTCCATGTCTTCAAGGCGGGACTTCATCTCGTCCTTATCGGAAAGAGCGCACATGGGGTCCTGCAGAGATGGGTCAAGAGAGGCCCAGGCAGAGCGAATTTCCGGGGTTACAAAATGTTCCTCAAGAGCGATCAACTTCATGAAGTACCTGTTCCAATTGAATTTCTTGTTGGGATGCGTCCTTGGGCAGCATTCATTCCTAACCGTTTCCACGGCTCCAAACGGAGCCGAGACCGCCGTCGACACCGAGAACCTGGCCGGTGATCCAGCTATTTGCCGGGTCGAGCAGGAAGGCAATGGCGGAGGCAATGTCCTCCGGCTGACCGAAGCGGCCAAGCGCGTGCATGTTGAGCGAGGCTTTTGCCGCAGGCTCGGAGCCGATGATGCGGGCGGTGAGCGGCGTATCCGTCAGGCCGGGAGCCACGCAGTTGAAACGCAGTCCGCGCTTGGCGTAAGTAGCAGCGGCGGAGAGCGTGAGGCCCTGCACACCGGCTTTTGCGGCAGCTATCGCCTCATGGTTCACCAGGCCGATGCGCGCGGCGGCGCTTGAGACCAGCACGACTGAGCCGGGGCCGGGGATGGACTTGGCCGCGCCGCGCACCGCGCTAAAGGCGCTTTTCAGGTTGGCAGCGAGCACATTCTCGAACTCAATGTCTGTGGTAACGTGGGCAGGTTTGAGCAGCAGCGAGCCGAAGCAGTTGGCCACACCGTGCAGCTCGCCGAACTGCTCTTTACCTGCCGCGATGGCAAGTTCAATGGAGGCACTGTCCGTTGCGTCGGCCTGCGTATGCTGTGCGCCTGTCTCCGCGGCCAGGGCGCCCAGTTTGGCAGTGTCGCGGCCTGCAATCAGTACCTGATCTCCGCGCCCTACTAGAATTCGCGTTAAAGCCGTACCCACACCGCCGTAGCCGCCTAAAATCACAAAGTTTGCCATTCTACCCCCTCTTGAATGCCGCTGAGCCGATCCCGCGCGATCCCGATTGCCGTGCCGCTTCATCTACCGGCGTGCGTTTACCTTCCGTAACACTCCCAAACTTCCAGCAAATCTAGTTTGAAGCCTTCCACCGGCCCTGTTCCCTCAACCGCACCCGCCGTAACCACCCGCGCCTCATGCCCATTCTCGTAGACCCGTACCAGCTTCTTATAAGGATCGATCAGCCATCCTACTTCCGCCCCATTCTCTCTCCAGCGTTCCATCTTCGCTTTCACCTCCCGCATGCGGTCGGACCGCGAAAATAGTTCCACCACAAAGTTTGGGCAAACATGCATGAACCCTTCGCGGTCCTTCTTTGTCGTCTGCGCGATTCGGTCCTCCGCCACGTACGCGGCATCCGGGCTCAAAATCGAGTGATCCGGCAGGTGGAAGCCTGCGCTTGAATCGTAAGCGCGGCCGCGCCGATGCGTCTTCCACCAGGCCCGCAACTGCATCGTAATCTCGCCATTTCCGTCGCCGGTTTCACTTGCCGCAGAAGCATTCATCTCGATCACACCCTCACGCGTCCGCTCGATCTTCTTCGGCATGTCGTTGAGCCGGCACAGCTCGTCAAATGCAGCATCCGTCATCGGCGGGTCCATGTAGACCCGCAGGCGCGTGAAGTCTGAAGCTACTGGCAGCACGATTCTCATAGCTTCACTTTAATCTCACCCGGCATCATCGCTGCTTTGAAGAGCTGTTACGTGTTTCCTGTCACGCAGCGCTTAGGAAAAGCCGAGCGGCTCTTCCTCCTCGGTCTCCGGCTGTAACTTGCGAGATTCAAGTGCACTGAGTACCTGCTCGACAGCCCAGTCGAGAGACGAGGTGCCATCGACCACCAGATCGGCCCAGCGCGCAGTAGGCCGCACGAAGTGCTCGGCCATGGGGCGAACGGTTTCGGCGTAGTGCGCGATGACCTGCTCCGGGCTGCGGCCGCGCTCGCGCACATCGCGGCGCAGGCGGCGCTCGAAGCAAAGTGCGTCGGGGGCGTCCACATAGACGCAGAGCGTAGCAAATGCGCGTACGGCCGGCCAGTAGAGAGCAAAGATGCCGTCGAGCAGGAGTACATGCGGCTCGCGGATGCGCTCGGTACTGCCCGTAACGCGGGTGTGGGTCGCAAAGTCGTAGGAGGGACGGTCGATGCCCCTGCCGGCTTTCAGATCGTGCAGGTGGGCCAGCAGCAGTTCGTGCTCGATCTGCTCCGGGTGGTCGAAGTTCTGGTGCACGCGCTCGCCGGGTGGCATGTGGCTCAAGTCGCGATAGTAGTGGTCCAGGTGGAAGTGGGTACCTTCAAGCTCGCGCGCGAGTTCTTCGGCAAGCGTGGTTTTGCCGGAGCCGGAAGGGCCGGCGATGGCTATAAGAAGAGGGCTTAGAGCGGGCAAGGCCTCCGTCAATGCGCAACCCCCTCTGTCAGAAAGGCAAGGGCGCGTGGAATGAAGCCGGTGAGCAGGGCGGCGAGCTGCTGCTCTGTGGCCCGGCCTGTTGCGAGGACTTCTTCATGGCTCAAGGGGTGTGCGGTGATGCCGGCGGCCATGTTGGTGACGCAGGAGATACCGAGCACCTGCATGCCGGCCTGCCGCGCTGCAATGGTTTCAAGCACGGTGGACATACCCACCAGATCGGCACCCATGGTACGGAAGGCGCGGATTTCTGCCGGTGTTTCAAAGCTGGGACCCAGAACGCCGATGTAGGTGCCTTCAGTGAGGGAGATATCGGAAGCCGCCTGGGCAAGCTCGCGCAGGCGGCGAGAGTAGGCCTCGGTCATATCGAAGAATCGAGGCTGCCCAGCCGGTACTGGCCCTCCTGCCGGGTTGAGCCCGGTGAGGTTGATGTGGTCCGAAAGTAGCACAAGCTGACCTTGCTGCAAGTTAAGCCGGATGCCGCCGGCCGCATTGGTGAGCACCAGCACCTTGACTCCCAGTGCGGCCAGGGTGCGGACGGCAAAAACCACGATGTTAGCGGAATAGCCTTCATACGCATGTACACGGCCTTGCAGCACCAGCACCGGAGTGCCGCCGAGCGTGCCTGCGACGAGCTGCCCGGCATGACCGGGAACAGCTGACATGGAGAAGTGTGGAATTTGCTCGTAAGAAAGAATCGTCGGATTTAATAGCTGCGAAGCAAACGCGCCCATGCCTGAGCCAAGCACGATGGCGATTTTGACTTCAGCGCGCGAGCCGAGTTGCGAGCGCAGGTAGGCACCGGCTTCGGCGATCATCGCTGCCTGGTTGCTAGCACTATGGATGGTAGTGATCGAATCCTCCTGTGGAAGCATGATCTCTCATTGAGACAACATGGTGCGCATGGCCGCCGGATCGGCCAGCACGAGCGAAGTTTCAATCTGGCGCTCAGGAACGGTCCAGTACTTTTTCAGCAGACGGGTTTTCTCTTCAGGGCCGACGACTTGGAAGCCGTGCTTTTTTATAAAAGCGAATGGCCCAGACCGCGGCAGCCCATGTACCGATCAAGACAGGACCCTCAGTGAGCTGCCGCAGGTGAGAACGCAGAAGGCTGCCGATACCGGCGTGCCGGTTACCCGTGCGGACATATGCGTGGCGGATCAGAGTGACGTCCTGAACGGCTTGTATGCCCATGACAGCCAGGAGTGCCTCGGACTCCTGGTACGCCCAGAACACTATGCCCTCATCGATCTCGTGCTGTAACTCCTTCATCGGCATATATGGGTCTGTCCGGCAATCTTCCGGGATGATGCCCTTGTAAGCCTGCGCGCCGTTATTGATGATTTCCCAGATCGACTGTAGGTCGTGATTGTCGCAGCGGCGGATCATGATGTCTTTCCCCTGGAGAAATAACTCGAAGCCGGTTTACCCAAGTAGCATGCCCACAATGGAGGCCGACATTAGGTTCGCCATCGTCCCGGCGAGCATGGCGCGCAGGCCCAGACGGGCAAGCTCATTACGGCGCGTGGGTGCCAGCGCGCCGATGCCGCCGATCTGGATACCGATGGAACTGAGATTCGCGAAACCGCAAAGTGCGAAGGTCGCGATGGTGAACGAGCGCGGGTCAAGTGCTGACTTCTGCGCACCCAGCAGGGAGTAAGCTACCAGCTCGTTGATGACCATGCGCGTGCCCAGCAGGTTGCCTACCAGCTGTGCGCTGTGCCACGGGATGCCGATAAGCCAGGCTACTGGAGCGAACATTACGCCAAGCACTGCGTCAAGCGAGTGCGGGAACCAGGGCAGGTGCCCGTGCGCCCAGCCGAAAACGCCGTTGACCATGGCGATGAGCGCCAGGAACGAAATGAGCATGATAGCGACATTGAAGGCGAGCCGGCCACCGTCGATGGTGCCGCGGGCGATAGCTCCCAATAGGTTTTCCCCCGTGTGCTCGGCGTCCTTCGGGATGTGCACGGTACCCGCGGTGGCGGGAAGTTCTGTTTCCGGTACCAGCATTTTCGCGATCAGGATAGTGCCCGGCGCAGTCATGATGACGGCTGACAGCAAATTTTTGGCCTCAATACCGTAAAGGATGTATGCGGCCATGATGCCGCCCGAAACGTGGGCCATGCCGCTGGTCATCACCGTCATGAGTTCAGACCGGGTCATACCGGGCAGGAAGGGGCGGATGGTGAGGGGGGCTTCCGTTTGGCCCATGAAGATAGAAGCGGCGACGTTGAGGCTCTCCGCTCCACTGACCTTGAGCGTGGCCTGCATGAGCCGCGCGAAGATCCGAATGACAATCTGCATGATGCCCAATGCGTAAAGTGCAGAGAACAGTGCGGAAATGAAGATGATGGTGGGCAGTACCTGGAATGCGAAGATTGCGCCGAAGGAGGAGTGCGGCTCGCCGAGTTTGCCGAATACGACCGAGGAACCTGTAGAGGCGTAGCCCAGCAGCGTATTGATGCCCCCGCCCGCCACGGCCATCCCTCGCTGACCTGCCGTGGAACGCAGGACAAGAAAGGCAAATAGGAGCTGCAAGCCGAGACCCCCAAACACAGTGCGCCAGCGTATGGCGCGGCGGTTCGTGGAGAACAGCCATGCCAGCAGTAACATGGTGAGCAGCCCAAGGATTCCGGTCCAACGTGCCAAGCCTGCTCCCTCCCTGCCAGCATACCTGCTGCAAGCGAACCTAAGCCGGCGGCTCCCATTGAAAGGCGTATGGAAATAGTGTGCGGAAGGGAACCGGGCTTTGGGCAATGCCGCCCGCACCGGGAAATACAACAAGGGCATCTACGGTGACAAACTCGCTCAGCACTTGACGGCAGGCACCGCAGGGTGCGCTGGGAGCATGATTGGTATTTGCAACCGCAATAGCTACGATTCCCAAGACGCCGCGCTCGCTTACTGCGCGGACAAGGGCACTGCGCTCTGCGCATATGGACAGCCCGTACGAGGCATTTTCAACATTGCACCCGGTAACGATATAGCCATCGGTAAACAGCAGGGCCGCGCCTACGTGAAAGCGTGAGTAGGGGGCATAGGCGTGGGTAGCCGCTTGCTCAGCCTGCCTGAAAAGGGCAGCGAGTTGTTCCGCGTCTGGAAAAGGGGCCGACATACCGACTGAGCGTACCGGGTTGCGCTTGCCTCGGCAAGGAAGCTATTTCGAACGACTGCGCTGACGTGCCTTGGCAAAGGAGCTGACAGCAAAGTAAAGAAAGATCCCCGCAAAAGCAGCATACGCCAGAAAGTGGGCATGCTCCGGGCCGGAACGCCAGGCACCGCGAATGCTGTACAGGTGCTGGCCGAAGAGCAAGGCAAACAGTGCGAAGAACATGCCCGTAATCTCAAGCCACAAGATGGAGCTGGCCTGCGCAAAGGGATTCCACACAGACCGGCCAAAGTTACGGCTGCCGCGAGCTACACCACTCGCACCCTGTACCGCACCGCGCATGCCCGTGCGTGCCTGCTTGCCAAAAGTTTCGCCTGCACGGACGCGCCTCTCGCTGGCGGCCCTTTGCTGCTCGGGGGTAGGCGCGGGAGCCGGTGACGAGGGTGGAATCACACGTTGGGTAGCAAGGCGTACGCCGATGCCAAGCGCACGTCCCAGGGAGCCTGGCCGCATCCTGCAAGTGTAGCCCGCCCTTCGCAAGCCTGCTGAGCCGCTCGCGCAAAAAGACTTCTGTGCAACCGATGTACCGCCTTGCTGCTCCCCCTCATCCAAAGTAGGGTAGACAACAAGGTCCGGGTGCATTGCCCGAGTCGAGGTTGGGGAGACAGACTTGAATCAAAACTTACGCAAACTGGTGCAACAGCTGGGTGAGGCCATTCACGAGAGCGTTTCCGAGTCTGAGCAGATCGCCGGCGTGGTGCAGGATATTCGCCGACAGGGCTTTGATGTGTTGTTGATGCTGGAGGCAACCATAGGCCTGAACGAAGTCGTGGAGGGTAAGGAAGATAGCGAAGAGGCTGCCGGCGGGGCCGAGTTCACGGCGCAGGATGTAAGCTTTTTGCGCTCGCTGCGCATTGCTATCGAAGGTGACGAGGGCGAAGCTCGAGACACGGAGTCATCCTAAGTCCTGACTGGACCGGCGGTGCAGCGCGCTCCGTGCCGAATGGGCGGACACGGCTTTGCCATGGCTGGAGCGCGGTACATAGGGATTCGCTATATTCAACCCGGCTGCGAAAGTTGCGCGGCTTTTACCGGAAGGGATGGGCATGAAAGATACACTTGGCGTACTGCTTGCGGGCGGGGCCGGCGAGCGGCTTTTCCCTTTAACGCGCGATCGCGCCAAACCGGCAGTTCCGTTCGGCGGGCACTACCGCATCATCGACATTACGTTGTCCAACTGCATCAACTCGGACCTGCGCCGGGTGTACATCCTGACGCAGTACAAGGCTCTGAGCCTGAACCGACATATCCGCGAAGGCTGGTCGGGCGCGGTGGCGCAGGAGCTGGGCGAGTTTGTTGAGATTCTGCCGCCCATGCAGCGCGTAGGCAAGAACTGGTACCAGGGCACGGCGGATGCGGTGTACCAGAACATCTATTCGATAGGCGCGGAAAAGCCGAAGCACATCATCATCCTGAGCGGCGACCATATTTACAAGATGGATTACGGCAAGATGCTGGCCCAGCATGTGGATTCAGGCGCGGACGTGACGCTGGCGACCCTGCCCATTCTGCCCGAAGAGGTCTCACGCTTCGGCGTGGTCGAGGTGGACAAACAAGGCAATGTCACCGGCTTTCTTGAAAAGCCGAAGTCGACCGACCTGCGCTCGCCGTGGAACCCTGAGATGGTCGATGCTTCGATGGGTATCTACATCTTCAACACGGACGTATTGCTGCCGGCGTTGATACATGATGCGGAGAAGGAAGACTCGAAGCACGACTTCGGTCACAACATCCTGCCTGACATCCTGGGCAAGCACAAGATGGTGGCTTACAACTTTGTGGACGAGAACCGCAAGGAGCTGTACTGGCGCGACGTGGGCACACTCGACGCCTACTATGACGCTAATATGGACGTGGCATCGGTCAACCCGGTGTTCAACCTGTATGACCATGAGTGGCCCATGCGGACGCGGGTGCGGCAGTACCCACCGGCTAAGTTTGTGTACGGCTCTGCCGGGCACGACGGTTCAGCGGTAAATTCGGTGATTTCCGCAGGCTGCATCGTCTCCGGTGCCTGCGTGTCGAATTCGCTGTTTTCGCAGGATGTGCGCGTGAACTCATACTCGTCGGTTGAGGACAGCATTGTATTTTCGCATGTCAATATCGGGCGGCACTGCCGCATTCGCCGGGCGATTATCGACCGCGATGTGAACCTGTCGGAAGGCACGGTCATCGGTTTCAACCCGGCCCAGGACCGTAAGAACTACTTTGTGACAGAGTCCGGGTTAACGGTGGTGGCACGCGATCCTTCGCTGTATGAAAACGCGATCCACCCAGTGGATCTGGGCGAGCAGGGATAGGTCCCGGCCCGTACTTCGCGTCTGGAACTGGTCGCAGCCAAGTACCTTCGTACTTGGCTGCGCTCACGTTTGCCGGCAGCAGGCGTCACTTGGCTGATAGAGCCGGTAAGGGTGGATGGATGAAGGTACATTTCGTGAAATCGGTGAAGAAAGCGTCGGCAGGATGGAGATTAAGCCGGCAGTTAGCGCTCTTATTTGCCTCTCTGCTCCTGCCGGGCTGCGGGCAGTTCTTTCCCCCGGCAAGCTCGACCGGCTCCGGCTCAAGCGGCAGCACGGGTACCGGAAGCGGTACCACCCTGAACACAGTGTACGTAGCCAACAGCAACCCGCAGCTGAACTCCATCGCTGCCTTCTCACTGGCAAGTGGAAAGCTGACGAACCTGCAGAACTCCCCCCTGGCACTGGGACAGGGACTGATCCCGAGTGCGCTGGCGATCAGCCCAACGACGAACCTGCTCTATGCCGGCAGCGCCCTGGGCGGCATCTTCGCCTTGGTGATCCAGGCAGACGGCTCGCTGGTCATCAGCGGCAACAATGGACCGGTAGCCGGGCAGGCGGCCAGTACCATGGCGGTGGACCCGAGCGGACAGTGGCTGCTGGCCATGGCAAGCCTGGGGTCGTCCACAGGGACCGGTACCACACCGGAAATTTACATTTTCAGGATCACGCCGACCAGCGGGGCCCTCACCATGACCGGCCAGATTGCACTCGACAATGGAACCCCCGCGCAACTGCAGTTCGCGCCGAACGGCACACAGCTTTATGCCGCCTTGGGCACCGGCGGCATCGACGCGCTGACATTCAGCCCCTCAACAGGCGTATTGAACAAGCTCGCTTATTTGCAGCCGCCGCTTGGCAATGGCTCTTCCGACAACGGGATGGCGATTGACCCGGCAGGCAAGTACCTGTTTGCGGCGGAGACCGGTACCAGTGGGGTACGGGCCTTCACGATCAACACCAACACCACGCTGACAGAGGTCGCGGGTTCGCCGTTCGTGGACACCGCGACCTCTACCCCTCCGTTGGGAGCCAGGGCAGTTCTGGTCGATAAAACCGGAGCCTTTGTCTACGTGACCAACTCCACGGCTGGGAACATCAGTGCATTCACGCTTGGCACTACGGGGGCCCTGACGGAGATACCCGGTTCGCCGTTTGAGACGGGCGGCAGTCCGTACTCACTGGCTGAGAGCGGCACGGGGAGCTACCTGGCAGTGGCGTGTGCCGGCGGCTCGCCCGATCTACAAATCTTTTCCATCACCGCTTCCTCCGGCGTGCTTGTTTCTGCTGCAACGGCTGCCACGGGCAGCGTCTCCCCGGCAGCGGCCACGGCCGTAGCGACAACGCCGTAAGGATTCCTTTGAACCCCAGTGCTATGCTGGGGCGGACTGTGGTTACTTTTCGGCATTCCTGGATGGTTCTTCTGGTAGTTACCGGCTTGCTGCCCGGCTGCGGCCGTTTGCACCCCGGCGGTTCGTTGGGTTCGGTGTATGTGATCTCCAGAGGCACCTACATCCGGGACCGGCTCTCGGCTGTATCGAACCATGTGGCCGATGTGCACAACGGCGAAAAGCTGACTGTGCTGCAGCACGACCGGCGCTTCTACAAGGTGCAGACCGCTGCGGGCAAAGTGGGCTGGCTTGAGGAGCACGCGGTCATCGATCAGGCGGAGTTCGATAAATTCCATGCACTCGATACAGTTCATGCCTCGGACCCGGTGGTCGCCTCAGCGGTGCTGCGGGATGCGATCTTCCTCCATTTAACGCCCGGGCGCAAAACGGAGCACCTGTACCTGCTGCCGGAGAGTGACAAGTTGCAGTTGCTGGTGCGCGCGTCAGTGCTCAAACCGCTACCGCCGCAGTCGCTGCTGATGCCCAAGGCTCCTCATGCCAAACGGCTTGCGCGTGCCCTGCGCCCGGCTGTCGTGAAGAAAGAGCAGAGCGGGTCCACAGTATTTGCCGCCGCACCGCCGCACCCGGACCGCTATACGGCCCCCGATCTGGACCCGGACGCAGCCTGGATGGCAGAACCCATGGAAGACTGGTGGCTGGTTCGTGACACGAGCGGGAAAGTGGGTTGGGTGCTGGCCAGAGGCATGGATGTGGACGTACCGGATGAGGTGGCGCAGTACTCCGAAGGGCGCAAAATCGTGGGCGCGTACCTGCTGAACACAGTGATGGACAACGGCGAGCCGTCCCAGCGGCACATCGGCCCCGAGGAGCAGCAACGCATCGACAAACGCGCTGCTGCAAAAGCGGTCTTTGCACGCAAGCACCCGAAGGAAGCCGCTGAAGCCGCAGATGCAGCCACCGCAGCACCGCCGCCGACCCCCGTACCGCACCCGGTTGGCCAGTATGTGACTGTAACAACCGAGTTCAAGGAGGGACTGCCATTTGACTGGGAGCAGGTACGGGTTTTTATCTGGAACCTCAAAAAGCATCGTTACGAGACTGCTTATCGCCTGCGCGAGCAGCAAGGATACCTCCCGATCGCGGTCGGCAAGGAGCAGATCGAGAAGGTAGGTGAGGAGCCTACCTTTACCATCCGCACCACACCCGATGGGGTTGTGACGCAGGATGAACAGGGAAGCTTTCACCCGCAAACCGTGCAGGTGACGCAATACAGGCTGGAAGGCGGCATTGTGCGCCGGGATACGCCGCTGCCGCTCAAACCCGGCGAGGAGGCAGCACCGCCTTCAGGTCAGGGCAAGATCAACCGTCCAGTAATACGCCATAAAGCAGTTCGACGTACACAAGGGAGCCGTCGGCGAACACGATGAAGCAACTTTTCGCATTTTCTCTATAATTTTGCTGTTTCAGGGTACGAAAGTTTGGCATTCTGAATCACATGCTCTTACGAACAGTTTGTCGAGTTAGAAAACATAGTTTTGTTTAAAGGAGCTTAAGTAGCCGATACAAACCACCTGCTTGCCGGTGGAAAGTGAGTGCAGGCATACCCCATTCTGGACTTTGGACCGCTACAGTATGCGGAAACATTGGTTCGTCAACTTTAAGGAAGGCGCTACGGCGCGCAAGGAGATCGGCACATGGACAACAAGCCGGCACAGAATATCCAGGACACGTTCTTGAACACAGTCCGCAAGGATAAGACGCCCATCACGATTTACTTGGTCAGCGGTGTGAAGCTGACAGGAAAAATACGTTCCTTCGACAAGTACTCCGTGCTGCTTGAGAACAACAGCCAGGAGCAGCTGATTTTCAAGCACGCAATCTCTACTGTGGTGAGCACGCGCTCTGTACTCCATACGGATCAGCGCCCGGTAACAGGCGCTGCCACCGGTGCCGGAGCCGTAGTAGAGCAGGCGCAGAGCGCGTAGGGAGCAGACTACGTCGCGACGTTTCGTTCCACTGCCCCCGCTCGGTTCAGAAGATACCGGCTTTCTTTCGTCGACAGGGCGCCGGGAGCGCGGCACTCGTGCGCCTGTGGCGAGTAACGGTGAACGCGCTTTTCTGGTCTATCCGCAGTTTTCAAATCTAAAACCTGCGCTGGGGCGCACTGCGACCCTGGCCCGTGATGCTGCACTCCTGATGGAGGAAACGCGGTCCTTACCTGCTGAAACCTCATCTGCTGAAATCTCGCGCATGCACTTGGGAACGACGCGAGCCGATGCGGAAGATGGTACTGCGGAGTTTCGGGAGCTGGCGGAGAGCGCCGGTGCGGTCGTAGTGGGCGTGATGGAACAGCGCCGCGCCCGGCCTGACCCGGCGACGCTGATCGGATCAGGCAAAGTGGAGGAACTTGCCGGGGCGGCTGCCTCCTCAAACGCCTCCATCATCCTGTTGGATTACGACTTGAGCCCGACACAGTTGCGTAACCTCGAAGACGCGCTGCCATGCCCTGTGGTGGATCGCACACAGCTTATTCTCGACATTTTTGCCAAGCATGCGCGTACGCGCGAAGGCCAGCTGCAGGTGGAGCTGGCGCAACTCGAATATATGCTGCCGCGGCTGACCGGGCGAGGCCGCTTGATGAGCCAGACCGGCGGCGGCATCGGTACACGCGGTCCCGGGGAAACGCAACTTGAAACCGATCGACGCCGCATCGGCAAGCGGCTGGTGATCCTGCGGCGAGAGCTGGAGCGGGTACGCCGGGTTCGGCACCAGCAGCGCTCACGCCGCGAAAGTGCTCCCGTGCCCACCGTGGCGCTGGTGGGCTATACGAATGCGGGTAAAAGTACGCTGTTCAATCTGCTGACCGGTGCGGGCGTACTGGCAAGCTCGCGTATGTTCGCGACACTCGACCCGAAGCTGCGTGCAATTACACTGCCCTCACGGCGTACGGCTGTGCTGTCAGATACAGTAGGCTTTATTCGCAACTTGCCGCACGCGCTGGTAAGCGCTTTTCGCGCGACGCTTGAAGAGGTAGAAAAGGCTGAAGTGCTGCTGCATGTCCGCGATGCCGCCGACCCTCTGAGTGAAGAGCACAAGGTCGAAGTTGAGAAGGTGCTGGGTGAGCTGGACGTGTTGCGAAAGCCGCGCATCGAGGTGATGAACAAGTTAGACCTGCTGCTGGCCGCTGAGCAGGCCGGGTTGCTGGCTTCGGGCGCGGTCGGCATCTCTGCCCTGCGGGGTACCGGCGCGGAACGGCTGCTGCTGGCTATTGACTCTGCGCTGATTGTTGACCCGATTGAGGAAACGCAGATGTGGGTGCCGCAGGATGCCGGGGATGCGCTGGCAGCACTGGAAGGCGGCGGCGCGATAACGAAGCGTAGCTTTGAGCAGCGCAACGGTCAAGAGGGCGTGCTGCTGCTTGTGGCTGCACCGCGGTCGCTGCTGGGGCGGTGGCGCAGGTACCGGGTGTGACTGAAGCTTGTTCGAACAGAAGTAAATATCGATAAAGAAGGAACTGGAACTGATGCGTACGCCGGTAAAGATTTGCTGTGTTCAATCGCTGGAGGAGTTGCAGATAGCAGTTGAAGCCGGAGCAGATGCGATCGGCCTGGTAGGTGCGATGCCATCCGGTCCTGGCGCAATCAGTGACGAGATAATTGATGAGATTGCTGCTGCTGTTCCGCCGCCAATCTCCTGCCTTATGTTGACTGCGGAACAGACTGCACAGACAATCGCCGCCCATGTTCGGAGAACGCATGCAAGCGTAGTGCAGATCGTATCCCACCTCAATCCAGCGGAGTCCATGCTCTGACAGAGGTACTGCCTGAAACGAAGTGGATACAAGTCATCCACGTGGAAGGACTGGAATCGTTAGAGCTCATCGAGTGTTATGCATCATTTGTGAATGCACTTTTGCTGGACTCAGGCCGCCCATCCGCACTGGTGCCGGAGCTTGGCGGCACGGGCCGGATGCATGACTGGCGATGGCGACTGTAATCAACAGCCGAAACCAGGATGTTTGACCATCTTTTTCGGGTTCCATCCGCCTCACCTCCCTACCTCGGTTACGGCTCCGGGTCGCGCTAACGACCCGGAGGCCGCCCGATCCAGTGTTCCGCACCCAAGCTCGGCTCCCGCTGTGCACGGCTTTGTTCCTGTCACTCACTACCTCTCTGGTCGCGCAAACAGTGCCTGAAGCTGGTACCCCGCCCGATGGCGGCTCAACTGAGGTGTTACAAAGCATCTTTATACCGCCCCTGCTGGACGCGCCGTTCACTATGCTGCTCAAAACCGAGTGGGTGCGGCCGCTGGGCACCGATAGCAACTCCGTGATTGTAGTAAACCAGCGCAGGATCGCCCGCGACCGCAAAGGCCGCCTTTACCAAGAGCGCGTGCTGCTGCGGCCGTCAAACTTTACCGGGCCATGGGTCACAAGCTACATCCAGATGTCAGAGCCGGATGAGCCGGATGCCGCACTATGGCAGGTGCCGCCCGGCTTCACAGTCGCCGAAGACGGAGCGCCGAAGCCCTGAGTTTGTGACATAAGTCTGTCAATCAAGGTCATTTTTCTGGTGCAGCGGCGTCCGGAGCTGTTCGTACGTCTTACGGAACAGTGAGGAAGCACTGTGCCCCGAGAAGAACCAACCGCGCAAGTACGGATTGTGGTGCGGCCCTATGCGAGCGCGCTACCGCTAGGCTGCTTTTCCTTTGCGATCGGCAATGCCCTGCTCAGCGCGTTTTTGCTGCACTGGATTCCCGGCAACGAGGCCCGGCTGCTGGCAGTCATGCTTTTGGTGTTTGTAGCGCCGCTTGAATTGATCGCCTGCGCTATGGCATTCCTGTCGCGCGACACCGGCGCAGCTACAGCGATGGGGATTTTTGCCGCGGCATGGATAGTGCAGGGAGTACAGCTCATGCTGTTCGGAGCGGCGTTGAGCACGGCAAGTGGAATTCTGCTGGCATTGCTGGCGGTGTGTCTGGGGATGCTCACAGCGGTGACTTTTTCAGGCAAGCCGCTGATTGCGATCCTGCTGACAGCGGCTACGCTGCGCTCTGTGGGGGCAGCCGGCATGGAATTTGGCGGAGGCAAGCTCTTTACCACCATGGCTGCCGGCTTTGGGTTTGCTGTCACGCTGACCGCTTTCTACTGCGGTTTCGCTTTGCTGATGGAGGATGTTCAAGGAAGTCTCCATCCGTTGACTGGACGGACCGGCGCAGCTCGAGACGCCATGACCGGCAGTTTGGAAAGCCAAGTGGGCCACATTGAAAATGAGGCGGGGGTACGCCGGCAGTTGTGAATTACTCCAAAGTCACTTGACAATCGTAAATAAACAAGTATTTTTTTCTAAAGTCGAAGAAAATAATGCATAGAGACGCCCATCCCGCTTTCTTTTTGTCATACTGCGGCTACAGCACTATAGAAGCGACGATGCTGCCGAGAGTCTATGAATAATTGCATCACTCACGTCGCCGGCTACGATGTGGCCGGCATTGCCGCTACGCTGAATACAACTGGCTATGCATGCATCCATGACTTCATTGAGTCGGCTGCGCTACGGCGTATGCAGCACTTTGTGCGCGACAGGGTTAAAGAAGCGGGCCATGAGTATGTCGGGTTGAGTGGACCGGATGCAGTAGTCGGCTCCGGGCTGGATGAACTATACCGCGATCCGGCTTTTACAAGTCTTATCAAAGATATTTACAAGCAGGGAACGGGTCGGCCGGCACCGGAAGAGCCGTTTCTACATGTGCTGCGCTGCTTGGCCGGACTGAGTGGACAAAAGCACGCCTGGATGTTCCATTACGACTCCTACGTGGTGACTGCGCTTGTGCCGATCCTGATTCCAGCCGAAGGCCGCAGCGGTGATTTACTGATATTTCCGAATACGCGACCGATCCGGCCCTGGTACCTGTGGAATGCGGCGGACAAGGTGCTACTCGACAATCCGCTGACGCAGAAGCTACTGCGCCGCACGGTAGAGCGCAATCCGAGCAAACCGGTACGGCTGAAGATGCAGCCCGGCAATCTATACCTGTTCTGGGGGTACCGATCTGTTCATACTAACGAGCCATGCGATCCGGATGCGGTACGGGCCACGGCTCTGTTTCACTACGCCAATCCGCACAGAACCGCGGAGTAGGACGGACCCTAACTGGGAAAGCAAGGAGGCCTTCGATACCCTTATAAGGTCGCCTTTCGCGCGCAGCCTGTGGTATCAATAAGGAAGTCTGCAGGGCAGGCCGGTGGGTTCACCTGCTTTGTTTGTTCGCCACCGGTCGATACCCTTTGCGGCCTCTCATTCGATCTGTACCTGAACCGACACCTGCATGGACGAAATATTTCACGAACTCGGGATTCTATTTGTCGGCTGCGTGCCGACAGCCATTCTGTTTCTCTTGTTGCTGCTTTGCTACACCACGTTGGTGCACCGCCCGCTGAGCCGTGTTCTGGCCCAGCGCCGCGAGCGCACTGAGGGTGCAATAGAAAAGGCACGAGCTGCCATCGGTATGGCTGAAACCATGACGGGGGAGTATGAGGCGAAACTGCGCGCAGCAAGAGTAGAAATCAACCAGAGCCGTGAACGGCAGATCGCTCAGTGGAATGCGGCGCGAGACCGCGCTTTGAGCGAGGCACGCGAGCAGGCAGGTGCGCAATTGCGTCAGGCGCAAGCGGCATTGGCTGCGGATGCTGAAGTTTCACGCGCGAGCATGGGGAGTGCCATTGACGAGTTGGCCGTCCAAATTGCCACTTCTGTAGCAAAGCCCGGTGCCTCCTTTGTGAGCAAGGGAGTTCGTTCTTGATGCGCCGGAATTTAGTAGCGGTAGTAGTAATGCGAATTGTGTGCGCTGCTTTTATGGTGTTTGTTCTGTCGTTTGGTGTCGCAGACGCGCAAGAAGTCAGGAAGCCGCTGCCCATCACCACCGGCACTTCCACCAGTGCGATGGATTCGCCGGAATCCAACAATGAGCTTGAAGCCTATACGCACTCGCCCGCCGTTGCATCCTTTGCTAAGCGCCTGGGTCTTTCCACGAACAAAGGCTCGCGGCTGTTTGAAGATTTTAACTCCGCCGTACTAATCGCTGTAATTTTGTACTACCTGCTTAAAATCTTGCCGAGTAAGTTTCGCGCCAAGCGGCAAGCTATCAGCCATGATCTGACCGAGGCACGGCGGGCGACTGAGGATGCGCAGCAGCGACTCAAAGTAATTGAAGCACGACTGGCCTCTCTCGGCAGCGAAGTCAATGCTTTGCGGCAACAGGCCGCTGAGTCGAGCAAGGCAGAAGAAATACGCATCCATGCTTCCATAGAAGAAGAGCGCAAGCGTATCCTGCATTCGGTTGAAATGGAGGTTGCCGCGACTCAGGCGAACGCTGAGCGTGGGTTGAAGCGGTACGCATCGGATTTAGCAGTGGATCGCGCCGCGGAGCGATTGCAGCTAACACCTGAAAGCGATCGCGCGCTAATTGATGAGTTTCTGCAAGGTCTGGCCGGGCAGCTGGGCAAGCAAGGACAGAACTGATGGTGACCCTCTATGCAGCCCGATATGCACGGGCCCTGGTGGATGTACTTGAGGCTTCCGGCAATGACAGCAAGCTGGCCGTTGAAGCCGGCAGCCGTGAATTGAGCGAATTTGCCGAAGCATGGCAGGGCAGCCCGCAATTGCGAGGCGTGTTCCTCGATCCTTCTATTCCGGCTGCAAAGAAAATTCAGATTCTGGACAAGTTGAATGAGCGACTTGGCATGTCAAAACTGGTTCGGAACTTTCTTGCGGTCATTCTGAACCATGAACGCATGGAGGCTTTTCCGGAGATGGTGGGCGAATTTGAACGCATGGTGCGCGGCGATCTGCACATCGACAAAATAGAGTGGGTAAGCGCAAAAGTACTGGACGAGAATGACCGGCAGACTGTTGCAGCAAGGATCGAGCAGCTGATTGGCAGACGAGTGGAAGCAAGCTTCCGCCAGGACCCGGCGCTGATCGGCGGGGCACGGCTGAAGATCGGCTCTACGATTTACGACGGCAGTGTACGCGGGCGGCTGGATGCGCTGAAGGAAGTTCTGGCTTCGTCCTAGTCTAATTGCATAGCACTTTATGGGCATTAGAAGATGGGTGAAGCAGGTGCGCTTTGATTTCCGCTCACCTCGCTCGGGACAATCCTTTTCGGAATCAGTGGCCTTCCTAAGATCAAGAGATAGATCATGGCAGGTTGGGCGAGTTCACAGCAGATTTAAGGCGAGTAGAAAAGACAAAACGAATGGCAAAGATTAACGCGGACGAGATCACAAGCCTGCTTCGGCAGGAGATTCAGAATTATGACAGTCGGATTGAAGTAGACGAGGTAGGTACCGTCATCTCTGTCGGCGACGGCATTGCGCGTGTGCACGGCCTGGACAAGGTAATGGCCGGTGAATTAGTAACTTTCCCGCACGGCATCATGGGCTTGGCGCTGGCGCTTGAAGAGGAGCAGGTCGGCGTGGTGCTGATGGGTGAGGGCTCGGAGATCCGCGAGGGCGATGAGGTCAAGCGTACCGGCAAGATCATGAGCGTGCCGGTGGGCGAAGCCATGGTGGGCCGTGTGGTGAACTCGCTCGGAGCGCCTATTGATGACAAGGGTCCGATTGCAACTACGGAGACGCTGCCGATTGAGCGGCTGGCACCGGGTGTAATCGACCGGCAACCGGTCAAAGAGCCGATGTCGACCGGCATCAAGGCTATCGATGCCATGATCCCGATTGGACGCGGTCAACGCGAGCTGATCATCGGCGACCGGCAGACGGGCAAGACTGCCGTGGTCATCGATACAATTATCAACAATGCTAAAAACAACCTGATCTGCATCTATTGTGCGATTGGGCAGAAGCGCAGCTCGATTGCACAAACCGTGCAGACACTGACAGAAAACGGCGCGATGGATTACACGATCATCGTTGCGGCTTCGGCATCTGAACCCGCGCCGCTCTTGTACCTTGCCCCGTATGCGGCCACTGCGCTGGGTGAGTTCTTCCGCGACAACGGCAAGCATGCTTTAGTAATCTATGACGATCTCTCCAAGCACGCGACTGCCTACCGCGAAATTTCGCTTCTGCTGCGGCGTCCACCGGGCCGCGAGGCATACCCCGGCGATGTGTTCTACCTCCACTCACGGCTGTTGGAGCGCTCGGCCAAGATGAGCAAGGCGAAGGGCGGAGGATCGCTGACCGCATTGCCGATCATTGAAACACAGGCCGGTGATGTGTCCGCCTACATTCCAACTAACGTGATCTCGATCACCGATGGACAGATTTTTCTTGAAACCGATCTGTTTAATTCGGGCATTCGTCCCGCAGTGAACGTCGGCTTGTCAGTGTCGCGGGTCGGCTTCTCAGCCGCGATCAAGGCAATCAAGCAGGTCGGTTCGACGCTAAAACTGGACCTAGCTCAGTATCGGGAACTCGCTGCGTTTTCGCAGTTCGGCTCAGACCTGGATAAGGTGACGCAAAACCAGCTAAATCGCGGCAAGCGCCTGACCGAGCTGCTGAAGCAAAAGCAGTTCAATCCGCTGAGTCCGGCGCATATGGTCGCGATTCTGTTCGCAGGCACACAGGGGCTGCTTGATGATGTCAAAGTGGAAGATGTGCAGCTGTTCGAGGAAGGCTTTCATAAGTACCTCGATGTCTCGCAACAAGCACTGCTGCATGATATCGGCGAGAAGAAGGCGCTTGACGATGACCTGCGTGGGCGCCTAAAGGCTGCCACCGAAGATTTTAAGCAAGACTTTTTAGCTGGACATGACCAGCCTAAAGGCAGCGACAGGGTAATGTCGCTGACTGAGGACGAGAAGAAAAAGGCGGCCCAGAAAACCCCGGCCGGTTCGCAGCCTGGAGCAGCTACAACCCCCGGCGGCGGTGCACAGCAAAACGCTGAGCAGACGCAGGGAGCGGCACGGTAAGTGGCGAACGTACTCGATCTCAGGCGGCGCATTCGTAGCGTAAAAAACACGCGCCAGATCACAAAAGCCATGAAGATGGTGGCTGCAGCCAAGTTGCGCCGCGCGCAGGAGCGTATGACCCACTCGCGGCCCTACGCGGTAATGATCGCAAGTGTACTCGCGTCCATGCGGCGGCGAGTAGAGGCAGTAGCACCGGGTACCAACGAGCTGGCAAGCCCGCTGCTTGTTGTGCGTCCGGAGAAGAACGTGCTGCTGGTTTTAATCTCCGGCGACAAAGGATTTGCCGGGGCGTTTTCCACGAACATTGTGCGCATAGCGACACAATTCATTCACGATACTCAGGAGAGCGATCGCGGGAAGAAGATCGACGTTGTGGCAGTAGGCCGCAAAGGACGCGATTTTTTTCGCAGGCGCTATCCCGTTGCCCAGTTCATCAAGCTTCCCAACGTCGGACGGACAGAGGACGGCGACAACGCGCCTGCAGCACGTCCGGCGCGTACGCGCCGCAGCGATGTTGAGTTTGTGGCAAGCGAGCCGGCTGCCAACATCCTGCTCGACAAGTTGAAGTTCGAGGATGCCCGGCAACTGAGCGAGGAAGTCATCGCCCGCTATGCAGCCGGTGAAGTGGATACGGTGTATTTGGCATACAACTCGTTTCAGTCGGTGATTTCGCAGCGTGTGGTCGTAGAGCGTATTTTGCCGCTTGTGACCGGTGCGGGCGGCTCGCTTGCTGAACCTGAAGTGAAGGTGCGGACAGAGCCGACAGATGAGGAACGTCAGAAGGCTGCCGAAGCTGCGATGTCTGCCGGGTTGACGCTGCGCGATGACGAGCAAGATGAGATTCGCGCGCAGTATGAAGATGAATCCAAGCGGTTCGGCACAGCAAACGTCGATTACAGCTACGACCAGCCTGCGGCTGAGGTGTTCGAGAGTCTGCTGCCACGTTTTGTGTCGGCATTGCTGTACTATGCGATGCTGGAGTCGGTAGCCAGCGAACACGCGGCCCGTATGACGGCGATGGATGCGGCGGCGAGCAATGCGTCCGATTTGATCGATGCGCTGACGCTGACCATGAACCGGGCACGTCAGGCAGCGATTACCACCGAGATTATTGAAATTGTGAGCGGCGCGGCAGCTGTATAGGTTGAGGCGTTAGGCTTGGAGCTACAGGTACAAACTATGGCAGAGACAGCAGAAACAATGGAACCGCAGACCGGCCCGGATACAATGGCCGAGCACTACGCTGAAGATAAAATGACCGGCGATAAGTCGCAGAACATCGGTCGAGTAGTGCAGATTTCAGGCCCCGCGGTTGACGTACAGTTTGATGAAGCGAAGATGCCGGGCATCTTCCAGGCACTGCGCGTTATCAGCGAAGGCTTCACCGTGCCCTCCCCGGTGAACGTGATCCTTGAAGTCGAGCAGCACATCGGTGACGGCCGAGTACGCTGCGTGGCGATGGAAGCAACTGAAGGCATGGTGCGCGGCATGAAGGTGATCGATACGGGCGCGCCGATCATGGTGCCGGTCGGTCGCGAAACTCTGGGCCGCATCCTGAATGTAATTGGTGAGCCGGTCGACGAGCTTGGCCCTGTGAACGCCAAGAAACGCATGCCAATCCACCGGCCTGCTCCCACTTTTGAGGAGCAGGCGACCCATGAGGAAATGTTTGAAACTGGCGTCAAGGTCATTGACCTGATCCAGCCGTTTTTGAAAGGCGGCAAAATCGGTCTCTTCGGCGGCGCGGGTGTGGGGAAAACCGTCATCATCCAGGAACTGATCAATAACGTTGCGACCAAACATGGCGGTTTCTCCGTGTTCGCAGGCGTAGGCGAGCGCACTCGTGAAGGCAACGATCTATGGCTGGAGTTTCAGGAAGCAGGTGTCATCGACCTGAACGATCTGCCGAAGTCAAAGGCTGCCTTGATCTACGGCCAGATGACCGAGCCGCCGGGCGCGCGTCTGCGCGTGGCGCTCTCCGCGCTGACAATCGCCGAAGAGTTCCGCGACCAGGAAGGCTCGGATACGCTGCTGTTCGTCGATAACATTTTCCGGTTCACGCAGGCGGGTTCTGAAGTGTCGACGCTGCTGGGGCGCATGCCTTCTGCTGTCGGTTACCAGCCGAACCTGGCGACAGAGATGGGCGAGTTGCAGGAGCGCATTACCTCGACGAAGAAGGGCTCCGTCACCTCGGTACAAGCTGTATACGTGCCTGCCGACGACTTCACCGATCCCGCACCGGCAACAACGTTTGCTCACCTTGATGCAGTGACTTCGCTTTCACGCCCGCTTTCTGAGCTTGGTATTTACCCGGCGGTCGATCCTCTGGCATCGTCCTCGCGCATCCTGTCGCCTCGTATTGTCGGGCAGGAGCACTATGACGTTGCGCAGGGCGTCAAGCGCATCCTGCAGCGGTACAAGGACTTGCAGGATATTATTGCGATTCTCGGTATCGATGAGCTGTCGGAAGAAGATCGTCTGACAGTTTCGCGTGCTCGGAAAGTTCAAAAGTTCCTGTCGCAACCGTTTCACGTGGCAGAGCAGTTCACCGGCATCCCCGGCGCATACTGCAAGGTCGCCGACACCGTGCGGAGCTTCAAAGAAGTGATTGAAGGTAAACACGACGATGTGCCGGAGCAGGCGTTTTACCTGAAAGGCACGATTGAAGATGTGCTGGAAGCAGCGGAGAAGCTGAAGGCGCAGAAGTAACCCATGGCTGACACGAACAGTACGCAGTTCGAACAAAACCGGCTCAAAGTCCGGCTGGTCACCCCGGAACGGATCGTGGTGGAGACGGATGCCACCTCGGTCACGCTTCCCGGTCAAGCGGGAGTACTTGAGGCACTACCGGGTGCTGCGCCGCTGCTTACGGCTATCGGAGCCGGCGATTTTATAATTACCGGCGGAGAAGGCGGTGAACAGCGGTTCGTGATAGCACGTGGCTTTGCCGAGGTGCTGCCGGACCGTGTGACCATTCTGGCCGAGTACGCCGAAGCGCCGGATGCAGTAGATAAAGCAGCAGCCGAACAGCAGTTGAAGGATGGGCAGAAACAGGTCGAGGAAGCCGGGCAGGACCCTGCACGGTACGACGCGGCGCGGCTAGTGGTACTGGAGGCGGAAGCCAAGCTGGGACGGTCGTAGCCGAGTAGTAGGTTTCGTCCCGGCTACTTTCCTGACTTTCTCACAATCAATGAGCTATTAGCCTGTGAATGGATTTCTCTCGATTTGCACAGAACCATCTTGTTGACCTTGCATGGATGGGAAGGTGCGCTATACTCGCCGCAATAGGCGGTGATGTATATGCGCTTACGGCTTGTATGGTTCGCAGGATTGTTAGCGTATTCGGTTCTCCTGCCCGCGCAGCGGACCTCGACGGCCAAGTCTGTGCCAACCGGCACTGTCACCGGGCATGTGTTCTACGCCGACACGAATGGACCGGCCCGTCTTGCGACTGTGCTGCTGGAAGCGGCAACCACCATCGACGGCTACCAGCCGGGTGCGGGCGACAAGGCTACGGCACATATTTCAAGCGTCAACACGCTACCTGACGGCAGCTTTATTGTGCCCCACGTCGCGCCTGGGGTGTACTACGTGTTTGCCTCCGCGCTGGGGTACATATCGTCTATCGATGGGTTGAGCTTGTCGCGGGACGAGTTGCAGAAACCTGATAAATCCGTCAAGGAGCGGATCGCGGCAGCGGTACCGCATGTTGTGGTGCAGGCCAATCTGGCGGCTGCTATAGACGTCACCCTGGAGCGTGGGGCCGCTGTAGCCGGCACTGTGCTATATGACGACGGCAGCCCGGCAGCTGGTTTGCGCGTCTTGCTACTGGTACGGGCCGATGCCAAGGCTGGGGACAAGGCAGGCAAGTGGGTCGTGCCGGAGTCCGGTCCGGTACCCGGAGTCTCCGGCGTACTGACGGATGACCGTGGCAGCTATCGCATCAGCGGGCTACCGGCGCGGGAGTATCTGGTTGAGGTGGAGCTGAAGCTTGAAAACACTTCCTTCGACATCAGCAGCAATGGCTACTCGTCAAATAGCAGCGGCGGTGTTACAGTCCCGGTCTACTCCGGCAACAGTTTGCGGGAGAAAGATGCAGCGCCGTTTCGCATGAAGCTGGGTGAGGAGCGACCGGGTGAGGATTTGCTCATTCCCCTGAACAAGCTGCATGCAGTTACCGGTGTTATTACAGCGGCACGGGATGGACATGTGGTAAACGGCGGAACCATCCAGCTGCTGTATGCCGATGACAAAACCGAAGCTGCGAAGATAGATCTGGCAAAAGATGACACGAGTTTTTCGCTGAACTTTGTGCCGGAAGGCGACTACATTGTTCGGGCGACCGGTGCGGCAGACAACGAATATACCGAGGTGCCTAATGGAGCAGGTATGATGCCGCCCACGCATACCGAAACGCATGCCGTGCACAGCTACGCGACTGGTGAGCAGCCGCTCCATGTGCAGGGCGATGTGACCGGGCTGGCCGTTGCGGTGCCCGAAAAAGCGCCGAAAACCGCGCAGACAAGCTCGCTTGACGGGCATTAGGGTGCGAGGGATTGTGGCAGTAGCTGCGACTGCGAACGCATCAGCTTTGTAAGCTCGCCGGGGACTTGATATAAAA
Organism: uncultured Acidobacteriaceae bacterium; assembly: GCA_964237325.1. Lineage (GTDB taxonomy): Bacteria > Acidobacteriota > Terriglobia > Terriglobales > Acidobacteriaceae > EB88. Next base: position 40,545 of record CAXSHS010000016.1, read on the forward strand.
GCAGGTTGAGAGTTGCAAGTGTCCAGGTGTAGGCTATCGGCATCCATTTCAGCTCTTACGGAGATCAGTCATGCGCAGCTTGCTCAATGTGCTTCTCCTTCTCGCAATTCCGATGAGTTTGTCAGGGCAAGGGGCTCCTCATACAGCCATAGCACAGCCTGCACCGACACTGAGTACTGTGTGCCCGGTAAGCTTCGAGGTGGAGCTGAGCTCGCGCGGCGCGGTTCGCGTGACGC
>CAXSHS010000017.1:0-40753 GCA_964237325.1 uncultured Acidobacteriaceae bacterium
TGAAACAATCACTGCAACTCTGCATAGCGGCCATTGGCTGCTTTACATTATGCAAACCTTCTTTCCTTCGTGTTGGCGGTAAACCGGATCGGGCGGCCCTGGGCCGCTAGAACGACCTAGGAGCCGCCCGAGGAAAGGAGGACCGGTGATTGAACCAGAACCAAAAGAGCAATTCTTGGTTCCGGCTGCATATCACCATTGCCATTGATTGGCGACTGGTGATTGCGGTGGTTCTGTTACTTTGGACTGCACTGCGGAAGCAGCGTCGTACTCCCTGGCGGTGTAGCGAACCGCCAGAGGACCACTTCATGAGCTTATGATGCACCTGAAACTATCCTGAAAGCAAGCCCGATAAACCAACCGGGCGGTGCCGGCCGGCTCCCGGTTGTTCATCAAAGCTCAGCCCTTCATCCATCCGGACGTGTTGCCCCGCGGTGCCTCCCCCGCGCTCCTCAGCACGTCTTCCAGTGTGGTTGTGCCGCGCACATGCTCCACTTCATCGCCGCCGGCAAAGACAGCCAGTCCGCTCTCAAACGCATCGGCCATCTGGACCAAGGCCTGTGCGGCACCCGGCGTGGACCCCAGACTTTCATAAGCAGCCTGGCGCTGCTCGCGAGAGACCAGTTCCGGTGTAACAGTGCGCCCAAGCGTCTTGCTGAGGATGGCTGCGGCATCTTGCATGGAGTATTGTTCCGGCCCCTCCACCTCGATAGTGCGCTTGCCGCTCCACTCCTCCAGCAGCAGGCGTGCGGCAAGCTGCCCGACATCTTCTGACGCGACCAGTGAAAAAGCGCGGTCGAGCGGGCCAAGGGTAACCGGCAGCTTGCCTGTCTCCTTCGCCTGCGGCATAAGGTTTCGGTAGTTCTCCATGAAGTTTGCCGCGCGGATGGAAGCAGCGGTTATGGGCAGACTAAAAAGTTCCTGCTCCAGGTCATACGACTTCAAGATGGCTCCGGTGCCCTCTGCAAGCTGCGCACCGATAAAAGAAAGAAACACGACTTTTGAGACATGGGTGGCCTGCAGGGCATGGCCGATGGCAGCCAGCGCCAGTTTGTGTTCTCCGCGTGGATTAGGGGCCCTGAGCAGAGAGGGCGTAACCACAAACACGGCTTCTACGTTTTCAAACGCCATTTCCATCCGGGCACCGTCTTCAACTGAAGCTTGAAACGGTTCCGCGCCCATGGACTCCAAGTCGCCTGCTGCCGACTCTTCCCAGTACACAGCGCGCACTTCCTTGCCGGCTGCCAACAAGGCGCGCACCACCGCGCCGCCTACCTGCCCTGTGCTTCCTGTCACTGCATACATGCGTCGGTCCTCTGCCATTCGTAGATGTCAATTCAGCACAAGGTGAAGCCCGGCCCCATCAACCGCCGCAAGCTGCCTCGTGCTGCCCATCTACATCCTATCGAACAAGCAAAAGCGAGGGGATGGCACGTATGAGTTTGAAGGAAGCACTGGGATTAGGAAGCGATCGCAAAATCCGTTACGGCATCGTGGGGCTTGGCTCTATTTCGCAGGAGGCGATGATGCCCGGTGTCGCGCATACCGGCAACTCGCAGATCACCGCAGTGGTGACCGGCGACCCTGTCAAAGCCAAAGAGTTGGCGAAGATGTATGACGTGGAGCACGCCTATACCTACGACCAGTATGGGCAGATGCTGCAGTCGGGCGAGGTGGACGCCATCTACCTGGCGCTGCCCAACTGGCAGCACGCCGAGTATGCCGTGCCCGCACTCAAGGCAGGTATTCACGTGCTGCTGGAAAAGCCTATGGAAGTTTCGTCTGAAGCGTGTGAGGCGATCCTGATCGCGCAAAAAGAGGCCTCCCAGAAAGGCTTGGGCGCCAAGCTAATGGTGGCTTACCGGCTGCACTTTGAGCCGGCAACTGTCGCAGCCATTGAAAAAATCCGCTCAGGCGAACTGGGCGAGGTTCACCTGTTCAGCTCCACATTCTGCCAGATGGTAGACCCGGCGAACCATCGGGCACAAAGCGGGCTTGCGGCAGGGCCGGTACTTGACATGGGTCCGTACCCGGTCAATGCAGTGCGCAACTTGTTTGAGGATGAGCCGACAGAAGCATTTGCCACAGGCTCACGCCACCCGGAAGCCGGTCTGGGTGACTTCGATGACACGGTGAGCGTCATCCTGCGCTTCCCAAAGAACAGGCTTGCCCAATTCACGATCTCCTACTACGGCAACAAGCTGGACTCGTATATTGTGGTGGGCACCAAGGGCTCGCTCGAACTGAACCCCGGCTACATGTACGGCAAGCCGCTGGAGCAATATGAAGTGCTGGGACAGGACGAGAAGCACAAGAGCTTCAAAAACACCGACCACTTCGGCGGCCAGATGAAGTATTTCTCCGATTGCATCCTGAACGGGACCGACCCGGAGCCGGATGGGCAGGAAGGTTTGGCGGACGTGCGGGTGATTGAAGCCATCCATCGCAGCCTGAAAAGCGGGAGCTGGGAAAAGGTGGACCGCGTGGCCATCAGCCGCCGTATCTCGGCAGATCAGGTACAGGAGCTTGGAGCGAAGAGCTCGCCTGAGATGGTAAATACGAAGTCACCGGCGAAGGGGCAGGAGAAGACGCCGAAGAACTAAGTAGTTTTGTATCGGCAAAACAAAGGGCAGCCGTGAGGCTGCCCTTTCTATATGCAGATCGGTTTAGAACGAGTAGTGCAGTGAGAATTGAATGGTACGTGGGATGGAACGAACGTTATTGATCAACCCGAAACTTGAGTCGCTGATGGTGTTGTCAGGATTTGAGTACGAAGCGAAATTGGCTACGTTAAAGAAGTCGCCGCGAAACTCAACGTGCTGCGCTTCGGTAATGGCAAAAGCCTTGCCCGCAGTCAGATCAATCTGAGCAAAGCCCGGGGCACGCTCAGTATTGTTCTGCGCTGAGCCGAATTGACCGGGACCGGCCGCACCATACGCACAAAAGCCGTTATCAACTCCCGGTGTCTGACAAGGCACAGCGGAGGGATCAGTACCGAACCAATTAGTAAGTGTACGATTGCGCACAATCAGTGGACGGTACTGATTGGCGCGCTCCGCGCGATTGTTTAAATTGGTATTATTCGGGCCGAAGATCGTGACCGGCAATCCCGAGTATGCGACTGCATCCCCGGAGACTTTCCAGCCGCCGATTGCCTCGTCCACGTAGTGATTCAGATTGCCGCCGAATCGCTGACCTCGGCCGACAGGGAGCTGGTAGACAAGTGTGCCCGAGACGTTATGCCGCACATCGAAGCCTGCGTTCCCATAGTCCGCATGTCCGTTGTAGGCATCCTGCCAGTATGGGCTGGAACCATTGACGCTCGCCACTCCATAAAAGCCGGAACTGTTGGTAAGCGCATGCGACCAGGTGTAGTTGGCGGTGTATTCCAGGCCATTATGCTGACGATGCCGGGCCTGAATCTGGAGTGCGTTGTATTTGCTGACTGCATCGGACTGCGTTTCAACAACAGATCCGCCCTGGCCGACAAGAGCGGCATAGGGGGCGACAGTTGTGCCCTGTTGAATCTGGTTGGCAGCGCGTGCATCGATCAGGTGTTGGCCGAGCTGCCCCAGGTATGCCAGGGAGATGGACGTCTGGTTATCCAACTGAATCTCATTTGAAAAGGTGAATTCCTGGATGTAAGCCGGTCGGACATTGCTGTCCCATGCGCGGTAGGTGCCGGTGGATGCATTGGCGTTCCCCACCGCTGTCGCGAAGCCCCCCTGAACCGCGAATGGAGTCCCGGGGGATGTGGCTGTCGGGGTGAGCGCGGTCGCCTCAAACGAGGTCTGGAACGGTGGATTGAAGTTCAGCCGGAGATTGGCTCCGGTACCCTCAAAGTAGTTCGTGATGCCGTAACCGCCGCGAAACACGATACGCTGCTGCGGCTGCCAGGAGAAGCCGACGCGCGGCACAAATTGGGTATAGACAGGATGATAGAGCGCGCGGCTGTCACCGAAGACAGCTCCCGCGCCTGCCTGCCCGGCCAGGTATACCTGCCCGGTTGCCAGATCGACGTTGGCCTGCTTGTTGTTGACTTCGTAGATAGGCTGGTCATACTCATAGCGAAGACCGAGGTTGGCAGTGAACTTCGGGGTTACCTTCCAGTCATCCTGAATAAAACCGGCATCCCGGTACTGGCGCTGGCCCGTGCGGCCCACCACGGAGCCGACATTGGCAGAGAATGCCTGGTTGGTTACAAAGTCAGCGCCGCCGTAGCCGTTGAAGCGGGTTCCTCCGCTCGTGCCTGAGGTGAAGTTGCCCGAATAGCCGAAGGTTCCCAGGGCCCCATCATTGCCGGGGTAGAAGCTATTCTGCTGGTAGCGCAAAATCTCTACACCCAGCTTGAAGGTCTGCTTGCCGCGTTCGATGGTGAAGTCATCGGCGTAGGTAAACGTGTTGTCAATAAAGTTTGTAGAAATACCTGAATTGCCGATCGTTGTCGGTGCATCCGCCGCCGCTGTACCGCCGCTAAAGCTGCCCGTGGAAGCAAAGTTGAGCGCGGCAAAGCCCGGGTATAGCTGGGGAGCGTTGATGCCGAGCAGGTTGTTTCCGTTCAGGCCGAAGGCTCCTGTCGGGTCTTGTGGAACGCCCTGGATGAACCGTACTCGCGAGTAGCCGACACGGACTTCGTTGATGATTTCAGGCGAAAATGTGTGAACGTAATTCAGGGCTACGCCCTTGAACGGGAATGCATTACTCGTAGGAAACGTGACGAGCAGAGGAGCTACGGGTTGCGCATCGCTCGCATCCGACTGCGAGTAGCGCGCGAAAACGTTGTCGCGTGGGCTCAGGGTATAGTCGATTTTTACGTCGCCCTGGTCGTTGCGAATCGTTTGCCGAAAATGGCCCTGGTAGTTGTTCAATACGCCCGTGGGATCAAGTGCCGGATTCACCGGATTGTTGGGCAGTGGGTAAAGCTCCGGATGAGCAAAAAGGTAGATGGCTGCCGGGTTCGTAACCGGAACCTGGTTGTTTGCATATGGAACTTGCCCTTGCCCCGGTACATATTGAAACAGTTGTATGCCGCTGGGGTTCGCAGTGGTATGCACCAGTAGAGAAGAAAAGTCACCTTGACGCTGTGCCGCTGTAAAGACACTGGCATTCTGATTACCGCCGCGATGGTAGCGAGAACCTTCGTAGTCGATAAAAAAGAACAATTTATCGCGCTTGATGGGACCGCCCAGGGTGCCGCCGAAGGTTGTCTGGTTAAAAGGCTGACGGGCGACGCCGCCCAGGTTGTTGGGCCATGAGTTTGCGTTCAGATTTTCATTCTCCAGGTACCCATACGCCTGGCCGTGCAGGTGGTTGGTGCCGCTCTGCGTTACCAGCAGGACGTCGCCGCCATTGGCATTGCCGTATTCGGCGTCTGCATTGGACGTGATAACAGTAAGGTTGCCGATAGATTCGGGAGCCGGGTTGTAACCGATTGTGTTGTTGAGCGTTTCGTTGATCTCGACGCCGTCGAGCAGGTAGTTATTTGTCTGATTGCGGTTGCCGTTCACGGCTACTTGACCGCTCTGGTTTGTATTGCGCTCAATGCCGTTGGCGCCGGTGAAACCTTGCGGCGACGTGGCAACGGCGCCGGGCACGAACTGCGTAATCGATGAAAAGTTGCGGCCGTTCAGCGGCAGGTTCTCAATCGTGCTTGCTGTGAAAGTGGTCGATACTGTGGAGTTGTCAGCATCAAGAATCGGCTGCAAATCCGAGTTCACCTTGACTTGGGTCGCATCGGACCCGACCGTCAGCTTCACATTGACTTTGGCTATCTGGTCCACCTCAAGGGTGATAGGGCCAACCTTTTGCTGGCCGAAGCCCGGCTGGTCGATGCTGACGATGTACTGGCCGATTTGCAGGAAACGGATGTTGTAGTCGCCCGCGCCGTTGGTTGTAGTAGGCGTAGCCACGCCGGTGGCTACGTTGGTGGCTATGACTTTCGCGTTTGGCACTACAGCCCCGGCCTGATCGGTTACGGTGCCGTTGATGGAACCGGTGATGGTCTGTGCCCCGCCGGGAGCGGCTGCGGTAAGGGTGATCGCGGCTAGCGGCAGCCAGCGTCGTGAAGAGAAATTATGCATCGTAGAGCCTCCGAAGTGATGTTTTTAGGCTGCGCCTCTTGCCTGGGCGCTATGAAATGATCGTTTAGAGCAAAGATGAACAGCGAAAGCATGTTGCAAGCGACGATAAAGTCAAGTCGCGCTGAATGCAAAGAAAATCTTGTTTTTGTTTTTAGAAGGAAAGCTGCTACCTGCCCGGCGTAAAGGGAAAGCCTGCCGACCTTCTGAATAACGCATTTGTACATGCGGCTGCCGGAACCCTGTAGCATGCTGCGCAGGCGCAGATTTGGCTCAATTTGCTTCCAGGCAGAGGGCGCAGAACATGGGTACAGAGACGTATGTAGCCCCGGGCACGGGTATGGGCATGACAGAGCAGCCGCGAAGCGGACGGCTGCTTTCCGTCGATGTACTGCGCGGTCTCACGATCGGCTTCATGATCCTGGTGAACGACCCCGGCGATAGTCGCGTAAGCTTTCCCGCGCTCGAACATGCCGACTGGAACGGCTTTACGCCGACCGATCTTGTATTTCCCACGTTTCTGTTCCTGGTTGGTGTCTCCATGGTGCTGTCGTACGCACGGCGCGAGGCATCCGGTCAGTCGCGCGCGAGCTTCCTGCGGCACGCTTTGCAACGGGCGCTGCTGCTCTTCGCCATAGGTTTTATGCTGAGCGGGTTCCCATTGTTTCCCTGGCACACCATCCGCATCTACGGCGTGCTACAGCGCATCGCGCTGTGCTTCGGTGCGGGCAGCATTCTGCTGGCCTTTACGCGCGATGGACGTAGTCGGGTGTGGACCCTGCTTGCGGTGCTTGGGAGCTGCCTGCTGGGCTACTGGCTCATACTGCGCTTTGTGCCTGTGCCCGGCCACGGCTTGCCTCTACGCGACATACCGCTGCTGGACAAGGACAATAATTTGGTGGCGTGGCTTGATCGCAAGCTGTTGCCGGGCCGCCTGTATGAGGGCACACGCGACCCCGAAGGGCTGCTGAGCACCATACCCGCCGTCGGCACGCTGATCCTTGGCATGCTGGCAGGCATCTGGCTGCGTACCGGCGCTTCGCTGCGGCGCAAGGCCGCAGGACTGATGGCAGCGGGTCTTAGCTCGCTGCTGCTGGGCGGCTGGTGGAACCTCGCCTTCCCTATCAATAAGAAGATGTGGACCGGCTCTTACGTACTATGGGCTGGCGGCTGGTCGCTGCTGCTGCTCGCGCTGTTCTTTTGGCTGTGCGAGGTGCGCGGGCTGCGCGGACGAGGCTGGACGCCGCTGCTGATATTCGGCCGCAATGCCATCACCAGCTACGTCTTTGCCGAGCTGCTTGCTGGTGCCTGCATGCTGCTCAACTTTCATGGCCGGCCTTGGGGGCAGTATGCCTACACGCACTGGTTCGCCGGGGTGGGGTCGCCTGCCGTCGCCTCGCTGCTGTACTCACTTGCGTTTGTGGCGGTGTGCTGGTTGCCCATGCTGGTGCTGTACCGGCGGCGTATATTTCTGAAGTTGTAAGGAGCTTTACCGCAGGGGCAAAGCGGAGCCGGCCTGAGCTTCACAAGCCCCGGGGCTCGGGTGCTACCCTCGGGCTAGTGCCCCATGGACTCATCGAGAACAAACACAGCCGCAAGCAGTACCCTAAGCCCTGAGCTCCAGGCACGCTCCGGTATCGGTGAGGTCGGCGGAGAGCCTGTCGGCATGATCGCAAAGCAGCCGCAAGCCCGCTCCTCGCGCTTCATTCGTGCTTGCCTGCGCCGCCCGGTCGACCGCACGCCGGTATGGTTCCTGCGGCAGGCGGGCCGCTATATGGCGGAGTACCAGGCAGTCCGCAAGCACCACTCGCTACTCGAAATCTGCAAGCAGCCCGCGCTTGCCGCCGAGGTCACCATCACCGCTGCTGAAAAGCTGGGCGTGGATGCAGCCATCATCTTTGCCGACCTGCTGCTGCCGTTTGAGTGCATGGGGTTGCCCTTTGAATTTCTCGCAGGCGAGGGGCCTGTGGTACACCATCCGGTGCGCAGCCTTGAAGCTGTCGAAGCCCTGCGAACAGACCGCGCAGACGAGCTGGGCTATGTCGCCGAGGCCATTCGCACCGTCGCCGCGCATTTCGAGCATCGCACCCACGATGACACGGACGACGCGCTCGGCATCATCGGCTTTTGCGGCGCGCCGTTTACCCTGGCCAGCTACATGATCGAGGGCTGCGGTTCGCGCCAGTACATCCACACCAAAAGCATGATGTACCGCGACCCGGCGGCCTGGCAGCTGCTGCTTGAAAAACTGGCGACCGTGCTGCGCGCCTACGCGCAGCAACAGGTGGATGCCGGTGCCGATGTAATCCAGATTTTCGACAGCTGGGCAGGCGCGCTGGCCCCCGCCGACTACCGCGAGTTCGTGCTGCCTGTCACGCGCGATCTGGTGCGCTCGGTGCAGGCCATGGGTGTGCCGGTCATCTACTTCGGCGTGGACACAGCAACGCTGCTACCTGCCATGCGCGAGACCGGAGCGGATGTGCTCGGCCTGGACTGGCGGACGCCACTTGCCAAGGCCTGGCGTGAGCTGGACTATAGTTGCGCCGTACAAGGCAATCTCGACCCCATCACCCTATTTGCCGCGCCTGAACTGATCGACCGTCGCGTGGCCGCGATCTTGGCTGAGGCCGACGGGCGCGCAGGCCACATCTTCAATCTGGGGCACGGGATCGTGCCCGGTACGCCGGTCGAACATGTACAGCATGTGGTCCGCACCGTCCGGCAACTCTCACAGCAATAGAAGCTAAGGAGCGCACCCCATGCCTCAAGCGAAACGCGCCGTACTGCTGCTGGCCCACGGCACGCCGGACGAACCGGCTGACATCCCCAAATACCTGAGCAACGTGGTAAGCGGCCGTCCCATGCCGGACTCCGTGGTCGAGGAGATTACGCATCGCTACGGGCTGATCGGCAAAAGCCCGCTCACCGCACTCACGCTTGAGCAGGGCCGCTTGTTGAGCGAAGCACTTGGCGTACCCGTTTACGTAGGCATGCGCAACTGGAAGCCTTACATCGTCGATGTCGTAAAGCAGATGAAAGCAGACGGCGTCACTGAAATGGCAGCCATCTGCCTGGCCCCGCAGAACTCCCGTACCAGCGTGGGCCTATATCGCCGCGCGGCGTATGCGGAAGCAGGCAATGCCATTCGCATCGACTTTACCGAAGGCTGGGCTGAACATCCGCTGCTGGCAGATGCTTTTGCTGAACGGCTGGTACCGGTACTGGCGCAGTCCGGCGAGAACGCCGGGGAACCGGCTACCGTACTGTTTACAGCGCACTCCGTGCCGTGCCGGACCATCCAGACTCCGGCAGCCGGTGCTCCTGCGGGCCGACCTGCTCCCTCTGCGGAGACCGTGCTGAAAAGCGGTGAAACCGATCCTGGGAGTAGCCGTTCTCCTGCCGCGGGCAATGCGGTTCCGACAGCGCCCGCGATCCCGCCTCATGACTCCGCGCAATGGGTGCGCTCGTCCGCGGAAGTTGCCGTGCAGGACGGCAAACCGACGCCGCTGCCGGACCCGTACCCGGTTGAGGCCAAGCGTACCGCCGGGCTTATCGTGCATCGCACGCCCGGACTGGGTGAAGATCGTTGGTGCTTCGCTTTTCAGAGCCAGGGCATGGCCGGCGGTCCATGGATCGGCCCAACCGTGGAAGACACCTTGACGGCGCTTCATGCAGCCGGTGTGAAAACAGTTGTGCTGCAGACTATCGGCTTTCTCTGCGACCATGTCGAAATCCTGTACGACATCGATATTGCATTCAAGGAGTTTGCCGAAAACCTGGGCATGCGCCTCATGCGGCCCGCCTCGCTCAATGATTCGCCCCTGCTAACGGCGGCGCTGGTGGATCTGACCCGGCGCAGCTTCGCGCGGCTTGATGCCACCGCACCGAACGCGCAGGAAACACTGACCCCGGCAGCGGTTCTGGCAGCGCAGTGAACGCCGTCGGGCGCAAGCGCATCGCGGTGGTCGGCGCGGGCATGGCCGGTATGGCTGCCGCATATGAGGCAAGCCGCGACTCCGGTTGCGATGTAACCCTGTTCGAGGCTGGCAACCGCCTTGGCGGCACGGTTGAAACAGTCCACGAGGGCGGCTTTACCGTTGAGTGCGGGCCGGACTCCTGGGTCTCTGACAAAAGCGCCGCGCGCGACCTCGCCGAAGAGCTTGGGCTCGGCGGTGAAATCATGCAATCGAACGATGCGATCCGCCGCAATTATCTTGTCCAGGACCGCTCGCTGACGCCGATGCCCGACGGCATGCGCATGATGGTGCCTACGCGCTGGCTGCCGATTCTGGAGTCGCCTCTGTTCAGCTGGCAGGCGCGCCTGGCTTACCTGCGCGAGCCGAAGCGCGCCGAGGAACTCAAAGGGCAAGCCGCGGAGCGCCCAGAGGACTTCGATGAATCTGTCCGCTCGTTTGTCACACGCCACTTTGGGGTAGAAGCAACGGACACTATCGCCGGGCCGTTGCTGGCCGGCGTCTTCGGCGGCAACATTGACCTGTTGAGCGCCGGCGCAGTACTGGCTCCGTTCGTGCACATGGAGAAAGAGCACGGCAGTCTGATCGCACCGACCATGGCGCGTGTGCAAAAAGACGCAGCGGCAGGCAAAACTCCCGAGCCGGTGTTCACCACACTGCGCTCGGGCCTGTCCACCTTGATCGACAGCCTGGCAGCGGCAATGCCGGAGGGCATCATTCGCCGCCAAGTACCGGTAACGCAGCTGACGCAGAACAAAACCGGATGGATGGTGACCAGTAATGCATATGGTTCCGAGCCGTTTGATGCCGTGCTGCTGGCTACCCCGGCGCACGTAACTCGCAGCCTGCTGGCTCCCGTGCATGCGGACGCAGCTGCACTCCTCGACATGGAGGCGACATCCGCCATCGTTGTGGCGCTTTGTTTTGGAGCGGAAGCAGCCCGAAAGCTGCGCACCCCACGCGGCTTCGGTTTTCTGGTGCCTCCAAAACTCACACTGAGCGAAACTCCGGAGCTGCTGGCCGGTACCTTCATGCACCAGAAGTTTCCTCATCGTGCGCCGGATGGGTCGGTCTTTCTGCGAGGCTTCTTCGGGGGGCACGCCGCGCCGCGCATGATGGACTGGGACGACGAGCGCATTGCAGAGGCCGCGCGTGCGGAGTTTGCGGCGCTGCTGGGTCCGCTGCCGCGCCCTACGCATATGGTGGTGCGGCGCTGGCCCCGGTCACTGCCGCAGTACCGTATCGGCCACCCGGCACGCATGCGCGCACTTGCCGGCTACGTAGCACAGCTGCCGGGCCTTGCACTCACAGGCAACGCGTACTCCGGCGTAGGATTGCCGGCCCTGGTCCACCATGGACGCCAAGCCGCGCGCGGTTTGCTCGATGCGGCACCATCCGCTATTTATTAGGTCTTAGTGACAAAAGCGCGGCACGTATGCACCTGTTGCAAAAGGATTCATCAATCGCGGCTCAAGGTCATTTGTAAAAGATGCCGACTTTGCCACGAGGCGAAAGTACATAGCTTTGCCCCAGGCTCCTCTTTGCGCCAAACCTGCAACCTATCTGTTTAGATTGTTTGAAGCTTCGCGTTCCCCGCGGGCACTATGTTGAAGGATGGTCGAATGAGGAAGGTCGCAGTGGTAGGAGCCGGGCCTGGCGGCCTGGCGGCAGCAATTTTGCTGGCGCAGTCTGGTGTCGATGTCACAGTGATTGAAAAGCGCTCGCATGTCGGGGGCCGCACCTCAACCATCAAGCAGGATGGTTTCAAATTCGATACGGGACCTACATTTTTTCTCTACCCTCGTGTGCTGCGTGAGATTTTCTGTGCCGCCGGCTTCGACCTTGAAAAAGAAATTCCCATGGAGCGGCTCGATCCGCAATATAGGCTCGTGTATGGTTCGGGCGGCGAACTGCTGGCAACACCGAATGTCGAAAAGATGCAGGCAGAAATTGCCAAGCTGTGTCCGCATGATGCGGAAGGTTTCGTGCGCTTCATGACAGAGAACCGCACCAAGCTGGAAAAGTTCGTACCTTTTCTGGAGTCCCCTTTTGAGTCGTGGAAAGATCTGATTCATCCGGATATGCTCAAGCTGCTGCCGTTGCTGCGACCGTGGCGTTCGCTCGATACGGATCTTCGCTCGTACTTCAACGATGAGCGCATTCGGCTTGGCTTTTCTTTTCAGTCCAAGTACCTGGGCATGAGCCCATTCTCCTGCCCGTCATTGTTTTCGATCCTGTCATTTCTTGAGTATGAGCATGGTGTCTTCCACCCTATCGGCGGCTGCGGCTCAGTCACGGAAGCCATGGCTCGGGTAGCACGTTCGCTGGGTGTCAAAATCCTGCTTGATGAACCCGTTGAAGAGCTGCTGTTTGAAGGCCGCAAAGCGGTCGGTATCAGGACAAATCAGCGCAAGCTCGCGACGGATTCCGTTGTCATCAACGCCGACTTTGCCGATGCCATGAAGCGCATGGTGCCTGACAGGCTGCGCCGCAAATGGACCGACAAAAAAATTCAGAAGAAGAAGTTTTCATGTTCGACCTTCATGATGTACATGGGTATAGAAGGCTTGTATGAAGATGTGGCGCACCACACTATCTACCTTGCGAAGAACTATCGTGAAGGACTGCGCGATATTGAAGAGAATCATCGCCTCTCCGACGACCCATCATTCTATGTGCAGAATGCCTGCATCACCGATCCGACACTGGCTCCGAATGACATGAGTACGCTCTACATGCTACTGCCTGTGACTCACGACACAGGTTCTGTGGATTGGGCAAAGGAGAAAGATCGTTTCCGCTCGCTTGCCGTCGAGCAGATGGAAAAGATCGGCATTACGGATGTGGAGCGCAGGATTCGCACTGAGAAAATTCTGACACCGCAAGACTGGAACGACGACTACGGCCTGTACCGCGGAGCTACCTTTTCCATGGCGCACTCATTACGGCAGATGCTGCACATGCGGCCGCACAATCGGTTTGAAGATCTGGACCAGGTATACCTAGTGGGCGGCGGTACGCACCCCGGCAGCGGCTTGCCGGTGATTTTTGAGTCGGCACGCATCACCTCGCGCTTGCTGCTGGAAGACATGCACCTGGAGCCGCAGTGGAATACGGACCCGATTATGCCGGGCACGCCTCCACCGGATTCCATATACGAGACGGTAAGCGGAGTACGATGACCACCATGCAGCAAGCACTGGTTGCCGCTGCCGCGCCTCGCGAGGGGATACGGATAGAGGCCATGCGAGAGGCCCAGCGGGCATGGGCTGGGACGCCAATGCGCCGGCGGCTGCATATGCTGCGGTGTTTCCGCGGGGAGCTTGCCACCGGTGCGCGAGCGCTTGCCGCTACAGTGGCTGCGAGTTACCCGGGCAGTCTGCACCGGTCTGACGCAGACACGCTCGTGGCTGAGGTGCTGCCGCTTGCAGAGGCATGCCGCTTTCTGGAAAAGGAGGCAGCTTTCATCCTGCATACCCGCCGCGAAAGTACCGCAAGCCGCCCCTTCTGGCTGCGAACTGTGGATGTTGAGGTGGAACGCGCACCGCTCGGCGTGGTCCTGCTGATCGGCCCCGGCAACTACCCGCTGTTCCTGCCCGGTGCGCAAGTCGTGCAGGCGCTTGCAGCAGGTAATGCCGTACTGTGGAAGCCTGCGCCTGCCGGTGTGGCTTGTGCGCATGCTATGCGCGTCATGCTGATTGCCAGCGGCATGCCGCCCGGTCTGCTGACCATATTGGACTCAGCCCCGACTGCTGCAATTGCTGCAATTGAAGCAGGTGTAGACAAAGTATTTCTTACCGGCTCTGCAGCAACCGGCGAAGCCGTGCTGCATGCGCTTGCCGCTACGGCCACGCCTGCAGTTATGGAGCTGTCAGGCTGCGATGCTGTATTTGTGCTGGATGGGGCTGACCTTGGCCGCACCATTGATGCGCTGGTTTTTGGCCTGCGCATGAACGGGTCTGCTACCTGTATGGCACCGCGTCGCGTGTTTGTAGCTGGGGCAGTGGCTAAACAATTTGCCGGTGCGCTCGGGGCATTACTGGGTGAGTTAGGCCCTGTACCCGTGACGCAGCAAACCCGCGAGCGGCTCAGTTACTTGATTGCGGAAGCTTCACTGGCCGGAGCCACAACGTTGCTCAATGGGCTGCATGTCGCGGAAGAATACGCGGGCAGCGCGATAGCGGGCACTACTGTCAATGCAACGCTGCTGACAGGTGTGACGCCTGAGATGGGTATCGCGCGGGAAGATGTGTATGCTCCCGTGCTTTCTATTCTGCCGTACAGCAGCGTAGAGCAGGCAGTCGCCATGCATGAGCAATGCCCCTATGCGTTGACGGCAGCCATCTTTGGACCGGAGGATGCGGCTCGCTCGCTTGCAGGGCAAGTTACTGCGGGCACGATTTTGTTCAATGACCTCATTGTGGCTACCGCTGACCCGCGCGTTCCATTCAGCGGGCGCAAGCGGTCGGGCTTCGGTGCCACGCGAGGCCGGGAAGGACTGCTGGAGATGACCGCGCCCCGTGCCGTGGTGCGTCAGCGTGGACGCAGCCGGGTTCCGTACCAACCCACTACCCCGGCGCATCGTGAACTGTTTGCGGGCTACGTGCAGGCCGCGCATGCCACCGGCTGGCGCAACCGGCTTGCCGGTTTGCAAACCATGATTCGCGCAGCAGCCGGCATGAAGCGTCCTTAAAGCCGGTACAAACACACAACAGCGGTACATATTAGGAGAAACAGCAGATGCGCATAGCAGTGATCGGTTCCGGGCTTGGAGGGCTTTCCGCAGCATGTACCCTGGCGTCGCGCGGCTACCAGGTCTCGGTGTTTGAGAAAAATCCCTGGCTCGGCGGCAAGGCCGCGCAGCTCAAGGAGCAGGGCTTTCGCTTCGATATGGGCCCCACCATCCTGATTCAGCCCTCAGTACTGCGCCGCATCTTTTGCGAGGCGGGCCGCAACCTGGATGATTATGTGAAGATGGTGCGGCTTGACCCCCAGTGGCGCTGCTTTTTCGATAACGGCTCCGTGCTGGATTTGAAGCACGAGATCAGCGACATGGCCACGGACCTGAATGCACGCAAGCCCGGCATGGGCGACAAGTACGTTCAGTTCATGCAGTATTCGCGCGACCTGCACGATATCTCC
Source organism: uncultured Acidobacteriaceae bacterium (assembly GCA_964237325.1). Taxonomy (GTDB): domain Bacteria; phylum Acidobacteriota; class Terriglobia; order Terriglobales; family Acidobacteriaceae; genus EB88. The sequence goes on from CAXSHS010000017.1 coordinate 15,194, forward strand.
GACCGCTTCTTCTTCTGGAAATCCGTCGGTTCTATCAAGGACACGTTCGACATGAACGGTACCTTCGACAAGCGGGTGCTGCGCGACCTGCTGCAAATGCGCATCGGTCACACGGTCGCGGGCACTATCCGCAAGTACATCGATGACCCCGACGTTGCGCAGATGCTCGATCACTACGTGCAATATGTCGGCTCTTCACCGGATGCCTCGCCGGCGATTCTGTGCTCCATCGGCAATATGCAGGCCGAGGAAGGAATCTGGTACCCGATGGGCGGCACGCGCGCAGTGCCGGAAGCACTGACGAAGCTGGGTGAGGAACTGGGCGTGGAGTACCACACCTCCACCGAAATCGAGCGCCTGCTGACGGTGAAAGACGGCAAGCGGGATAAGGTTGTCGGCTTGATGACCACTGCCGGACAACGCTTTGAGTTCGACGCTGTGGTGTCAAACGAAGACTCGGTTCGTACATACCGCGAGCTGGTGGGCGGCTCTGCCGCTGCCAAGTTCGACCGGGACCGCAAGTACGAGCCTGCCTGCTCCGGCGTCGTGCTCTACCTGGGCTTGAACAAGCGGTACGAGCACATGGCACACCACGATTTTGTGTTCTCGCGCGACCCGCATGAAGAGTTCCATCATATCTACGACCTGGGCGAGCCGGCACCGGACCCGACCTGCTATATCGCGTCTACAAGCGGTACTGAACCTGCAACCGCGCCGCCGGGAGGCGATGCTTTTTACGTGCTCGTTCACACTCCGTACCTGCGCCCCAATCACGACTGGTCGCAGATGTTTCCAAAATACCGCCAGGTCATTCTGGATAAGCTGAAGCGTACCGCCGGGTTGACGGACATTGAAGATCGCATCGTGTTTGAGCGCGCGCTCACGCCGGTCGATATCCATAACCGCTACAAGGTGCTGAACGGTGCCATTTACGGCTTATCAAGCCATGGCCGCTTCAACGGGGCTTTCAAGCCGTCAAATACCAGCAGCGAGGTAGACGGGTTGTTCCTCGCCGGGGGTGCGGCGCATCCCGGTCCCGGCATGCCCATGGTCATGATGTCGGGCTGGATTGCCGCCGATGCCGTGGACCAGCGTTTCCGCGGTGTAGAGCCTGCACTGGCTTCGCGTACCGAGGCGGAGGCACTGCTGGCTCAGGCTCGATGAGGGAAGGAGCGCGAGAAATTGCGTCACGCAAGGGAGCGTATGCTCCCTTGCGCCCTTCACGCACCCTGCTGCGCTTCTTCGATACGTATTTATACTTCTTCGTCAAGCGGCGATTTCACGGACTTCGGCTTGCCAATCCTGAGAAGTGGCCGCAAGGGCGCCCACTCATCGTATGTCTTAACCATCCGTCCTGGTGGGACCCCTTAATTGCAATTCTGCTCAGCCGTTTTCTCCAGCGTGAAGCAGATCATTACGCCCCTATGGATGAGCTTGCTTTTACCCGATACGGCGTTCTGCGCAAAGCAGGGTTGTTTCCGGTAGAGCAGGGTACGCCACGCGGTGCCGTGCAGTTTCTGCGCACAGCTGAGTGCGTGCTGGCCGACCGGAACGCCGTGTTATGGTTGACACCGCAAGGCGGCTTTACCGATGCGCGCACGCGCCCTGTTGCCCTGCGCTCAGGACTCGACGCCTTGCTGCGACGCCTGGATGAGGTGACAGTAGTGCCGCTTGCATTGGAGTACACATTCTGGGATGAGCGGCTGCCGGAGGCGCTTGCCATGCTGGGTACCCCGCTTCATTTTCAAAAGGGTAAGCTCGTGCGCCCGTCGAGGGAGTCCGCGGGGCAAGAGGTTGCGGCTGCGCTCGCGCAAACACAGGATGATCTGGCGGCACTCTCAGCACAACGCAACCCCGCGCTTTTTTGTTCCTTACTGGCAGGCAGCTCCGGTATCAGCGGCATCTACGGGGCTTGGCAGCGAATGCGTGCTCTGGGTCGCGGCGAGCGCTTTCACCCGGACCACACAAGTGTGGGAGCGCGGCCAGGCGATAGGCATGTATAACGGCACTATCCCAATTTCATGGATGGGAGGCGATCGTTGACGCCTTTGCCTGACTCACCCTCCCTATGGCTTGCGCTTAGCTGCTCCCTCAGCTCTCTTTTCGCTTTCGCCGTCAACCTGTTCTGGTACCGGGCTCCCCGTCGCACCCCTGTAATGGGCACCGTGGAGCCGGTTTCCATACTTATCCCCGCGCGAAATGAAGAAGGCGGTATTGTCGCGGCTGTGGAAAGCGTGCTCGCGTCCACGGGCATCACCTTTGAATTGCTGGTACTTAACGATGCCTCAACAGACAACACCGCGATGCTGGTGGAGCAGGTCGCACGGCGTGACGCGAGGTTGCAGCTGCACAGCGCGCCGCCCTTGCCTCCAGGCTGGAATGGCAAGCAGCATGCCTGCGCCATCCTGGCCAAGCTGGCACGTTATGATCGCTTCTGCTTTCTTGATGCGGATGTTCGCCTGCACCCGCAGGCACTGGCCACGCTCCTGCGGGAGTTTAAGACTCGCGATTGCGATCTGATCAGCGGTTTTCCACGGGAGGAAACCGGCACATGGCTTGAAAAGCTGCTGCTGCCGCTCATTCACTTTGTTCTGCTGTGCTATTTGCCCGTACCGTTTTCACGCGCGTGGCCGCGCATGCCCGCGCTCGCTGCAGGGTGCGGCCAGTTGCTACTGGTAGGGCGGCGCGGTTATGAGGCCAGCGGCGGCCACGCGGCCATCCGCGAAACGATGCATGATGGGCTGCTACTGCCTCGCCGGCTGCGCGAACATGGTTTTGCCACCGACATTGTGGACCTGACAGCGCTGGCCAGCTGCCGTATGTACCACAATGCAACGGAGGTTTGGAACGGCTTGAGTAAGAACGCGACAGAAGGCATGGCCGCACCCTCGCGCATTGTGCCGTTTACGTTTCTGCTCTTTTTCGGTCAGGTGCTGCCGGTACTATGGCTCGGGGGTGCCCTGCTGCGGCATGGTCCCATTATCTGGGCTGTGGTGGCGGTATGCGCAGGCTACATTGTGCGTGCTGTAGCAGTCTGGCGTTTCCGGCAAAGCATCTTCGGCGCTCTTCTGCATCCGATCAGTGTGGCAACTTTGTTGGCTTTGCAGTGGCTGGCATTGGGCCGCAAACTGATGGGCCGTCAGGCTGTATGGAAGCATAGAACCTATGACGTCGGTTAAAACATCCCCTAAGTCGATCAGGAAACGGATGCTGCAGACTTCAGGTATTGCTCTTGTCGGCGCAGCCGTTGCAGCCCCGTGCGGCGCAGCCGATGGAGCAAACCGGCCGTCCTGGTACGCGGAGCTGGCAGCTGCCCGCGTTCCGTACTACGCAGGCGTGGACGGCGATAAAGATGCTATTGCCGACGCAAAGCAGCGTTTCGCCGTCCTGGCCCAACAGCATCCCCATGACACAACACTTGAAGCGTATGAGGGCAGCCTGGAGCTACTGGAGGCTTCGCACACCTGGGCGCTGAATCGGAAACACGCACTCAGTGTTGAGGGGATTGGGCGCATGGACTCTGCTGTCAACACGGACCCCAATAACCTGGAAGCTCGCTTTGTGCGCGCGCTTACAACATGGCACCTGCCGTTTTTCTTTCATCGTAAAGAGATTGCTGAAGACGATCTCCTTTTTCTAGGGCCGCGCTCCGAGCAGGCCGCGCAAACCGGTGCGCTGCCGCCGAACCTGGCAGCGGCGGCACTGGACTACTGGGGGCAGATTCTAGCTGAGCATGACCAGCCCGATGCTGCACGTCAGGCGTACACTGCCGCTGTGCGTGTCGACAGGTCATGCCTGGCAGGCGCTGACGCATGGAAGCGCCTGCATTAACGGGGTACAGGATCAGGCGATTCAAGTTTGGAGCCAGCATTCCAGGAGTGAGCCTGCATCGGGCTCGCTTCACCGGCGCGCCGGATGCTTGCAATAATGAACAGCGGGCGTTGTTTGACCTCAGTGTAGACACGACCGAGGTACTCGCCCATGATGCCGAGCGAGATCATCTGCAAGCCGCTTAGAAACAGCACCCCGACAAACAACGTGGCCCAGCCCGCAACCCAGTGGCTGGTCAAAATGCGTACAGCCAGAGCCCACACGATGCCGACGAGTGACAGGAAAGCAGCACTAAAGCCGAGAAGTGTAAGAATGCGCAGCGGCACCGTTGAAAACGAGAAAATACCGTCCAGTGCAAGGTTGATCATCTTGCCTAGCGGATACTTCGTGGTGCCTGCGAATCGCGCCGATCGCTGGTAGGGCAGACCGGTCTGCTGAAATCCGACCCAGGAGCACATGGCCCTCAGCAGCCGGTGGCGCTCCGGCATGGCAAGCAATGTGTCTACGACACGGCGGTCCATGAGGCGAAAATCGCCTGTATCGAGCGGAATTTGAACGTCGGAGAGCCGGTTGATGAGCCGGTAGAAAGTTTTGGCTGTCCACAGTTTGAAGCCGCTCTCACCCTCCCGATGTGCACGTACCCCATATACAACATGCGAGCCATCCTGCCAGAGTGCATACATTTCCGGAATCAGCGAAGGAGGATCTTGCAAGTCGGCGTCGATAAGCACTACGGCGAGGCCGCGAGCGATCTCAAGCCCGGCGGATACAGCAAGCTGGTGGCCGAAGTTACGTGCGAGCGAAACAATCACCGTATGCGGGTCTCCCTCCTGCAAAGTGTTCAGCAGCGCAAGCGTCCGGTCACGCGAGCCGTCGTCCACATAGACAAGCTCGTATGGAGTTTGCATCATCGCCAGCACGCTTGAGAGCCGGGCGTGGCACTCTGCGATCCCATCTTCTTCGTTGTAGCAGGGCACAATCACGCTCAGCATAGGTTTACCTTCCTGCTTGCGGTCTGGTGCAGATGGCATAGAAATCATGCTGCGTGCAACTCCACTCGCTTCTCAGCGGACCGAGAAAACTCGCGGTAAAGCCAAGCGGGTCCGGTACCGCGCTGTTCGGGTCCGCCATGAGAAGGAAGTCGGCTAGCGCAAGTGATGAAGCTTTCAGTTCCGGGTGCCGCTTGAACTCCTCCAGAACATAGCTCGGGCTTTCAGAGTAGGAAGCCGGTGTCAAGTCGCGCATCAGGCCGGCCCGGCCGTTCTCCTGGACCGGCACGATGGTGAGCTGGAGCCAGGGCGTATTCAGTAGCACATCATTGTGCGCGACAAAGGGACGTACGCCGTCCCAGAAGGCAAGTGCCCACCAGGTATGAGTGTGTACGCCGCTCATGCCGCTCAATGGTTGAAAAAATAGTCCGCGCGCATTTGGGGGCAGCGGCGCGCGCTCAAGCTGTGCCTGCTGCCGCGCCACGGGCCGTACATACAGCAGGCCGAATGCAAGGCAGAGCAGGGCTACGGCAACGCCGAAACCGGCGATAGACTTCCCCAGAGTACCCGTTTCCGCTATCCCAGCTACGCAGACTGTACCTGTTAACCACACGGTAAACCACATGCGGACCGCGAACTCAGCGGAGCCGTTCATGCTGTCAGGGAAGATCAGTGTGGCAGCCAGGAAAACCAGGGAGCTGACCAGTAGCCGCTCGGCTGCGTTCATCCGTCCGACGGTCATATGTGCAAGCAGGCCGGCCCGTAACAGCAGCAGCATACCGGCCGGCAGCATGCAAACGATCAGGAACTGGTAAAGCCGTCCGAACCCATTGCTTACGTGAAAATAGCTGACGTGATAGCCCAGCAGCATAGGCAGCAGCAGCCCAAAATTTGGGTGCAGATGCGTGATGCTGCCGGCTACGGCTGCTTTGTCGGCAATGAGGAGAGGGAAGATAAAAGCCAGACAAGCAAGCCCGAGTGCCGCTGCCTGCCGAAGAGGCAGGTTCAGAGGCAAGCGCAGAGTCCGCTGCGTTTGCCAACCGGCGAGCAGCTGCAGCCCCAGATCGAAGCTCCCTAGGCAGATGAGCACCATGATAGGGACTGGGTGCGCCAGTACCAGCAGCACTAGCGTGAGGAATAAGGCTCCAAAACTGGAGCGTGTGCTGTTGGGCAGGCCCAGGCGCGTGTAGTACGCCAGTGCGAACAGCAGCAGCCCGCAGCCGAAGGTGAAGTTGAAGAAGCCTGCTGAAATGGGCCAGCTGAACAGCAAGGGAAAAATGAGAAGCGAGGCTGCAGGTGTACCAGGGTCGCGTGTAGCCGCCAGTGTGCGGGCAAGCGTACGGAAGCCGGTCGCAAGCGTAGCCCAGATGAGCCCGATAAAACACTTCTCTGCCATGTCAACCGACATGACATGCTCAAGCAGAATCATCAGGTAGTACTGAAACGAGTAGGGCTGCACCAGGTGCCGAATGGCGTAGTAGTGCCCATAGAGCGGCGAGCTGTGCGTCGCGAGCTTCCAGAAGATGGAGGAAAGATAGACATGGACCGGCCCGTCGCCATTGGGGAACAGCGGGAGCGTGAACACAAAAATCTCGAAAAGCAGCAGCAATAGCCAGAACATAACGCCGTACGGATCTTGCTGCGTGTGCCGGGAGTGCGTGACTGCGGGGGCAGGCGTGGCGGAAAGCATGCAAACACTCCCTGGATACTGCTTAACGGATACTGCTTAACTTTGTAACGGCTTGCGCGCAAAATACCATAGCGAAAACGCCAGCAGCGCGAACATCAGCACAGATACACCGTCATGGTAGAGAAAGGTATGCGGCATGGACGGCAGCGCGGTGCGGCCTGTTGCAGCTTCATACAATTTGAGCACCACACCCAGCAAGCCGATGATGCCGCCGGCGGCGATGAGCCCGCTGGCGTAGAGCGACCCCGGGCTGATCTCTTCAGAAATGAGCCCGTCCTCTCCGGCGTGTTTGGCAACGGCGCGGTCCACCATCCAGCGGACGACGCCCCCGGTAAAGATGGCAAGCGTGGTCGCGATGGACAAGTACGCGCCGACGGCAAACGAGAGTGAGCGGATGCCCAACAGTTCTACCGTGACCACCAGGAAAACCCCCAGCAGCACCAGCCCCCAGGGCAACTGCCGCGTCAGGATGCCGTTGATGACCGTGGCCATGAGCCGGGCCTGCGGGGCGGCAGCTTTCTCGCTGCCGATACCCTGGACCCACTGCACCGCAATCCTGCCGGTAGCGGGGTTGTAGAGGTACTTGCCGTCGGCCAGGTCGTGCGAGCCGAGCGCGTTGAGCAGGATGTACTGCGTGCCGGTCTGCTGCTCGCTTTTGCCTTCACCCTGCAGCACCTTGATGTGCGCACGGGTAAATCTGCCTTGGTCTTGTACGCCCTGATGCGGCACGCTCAGGTTCCAGGGTTTGTCGGCGGTGCGGAACTCTTCAAGGCCCCGGTTCATGGCGTTGAGCGTGGCGCCGATGGCAACCGTCGACACACAGACACCCACCATGAGTGCAAGCTGCTGCTTCCAGGGAGTCGCGCCGATGAGGAAGCCGGTCTTCAAATCCTGCGAAGTATCACCCGCGTTGGCAGCTGCGATACAAACTACGCTGCCGATAGTGAGTGCCAGCGCCGCAAAGGCGGGCGCGGTCCAGCCCTGTACCAGGAAGATGGCAGCGGTGGCCATAAGCGTTGCGATCGTCATGCCGGAGAGAGGATTGGCCGAGGAGCCGATCAGGCCCACGATCCGCGACGATACAGTGACAAAAAGAAATCCGAAAACCGCGATCAGTAACGATGCCGCGAAATTGGCGGTAAGCGTGGTTTGCGCGCCCGGTACCGGTTTGAAGGTGAGAAACAAAAACACCATCACCACAAGCAATACAGAACCGCCCGCGACTACCCACGTAGGCAGGTCGCGGTCCGTGCGGCCTATCGCCGCGGTCTCTGCCGCGCGATTGCGTAACCGGAGGTTTGCGGCGCCCGAGCGCAGCGCGCCGAAGATGGTGGGCACGGTGCGAAGCAGCGTCAGTAGACCGGCGGCGGCCACTGCACCCGCGCCCATGGGCCGCACGTAGGTCGACCACAGATCGGACGGGCTCATCTGCGCGATGGGCTTGGTTGCCGGGTACAGGGCCGCGGGCAGGTGCGAGCCGAAGAAGTAAATCGCCGGCATCAGTACGAGCCAACTGAATACACCGCCCGCGAAGATGGTTCCGGCCACGCGCGGGCCGATGATGTAGCCCACGCCAAGATATTCCGGCGTGGCATCGCAGCGGATGGCCGCGCCTCGCATCACATGCCCCACGCCCAGGTCGGGTTCGTAATTGGGCGTGCTGGGCCATGCGCCCAGAAGATTTTCATTCTGGAACAGTGTGTAGACCCCGCCCAGTCCCAGTCCCAGAAAAACCCGGCCGGCAAACGACCCGCCGCGCTCGCCCGCGAGCAGTACATCGGCGCAAGCCGTCCCTTCAGGGTAGGTAAGCCGGCCATGCTCCTCCACAATCAATTGGCGACGCAGCGGGATCATGAACAACACACCCAGCCAGCCGCCCAGGAGCGCCAGGAAGAAAATGCGTGCATACTCCAGGTCAAAGCCCAAAAAGATAAGTGCGGGTAGCGTGAAGATAACCCCAGCGGCGATGGACTGTCCGGCATTGCCGGTCGTCTGCACGATGTTGTTTTCAAGAATGGAGGCGCGGCCCAGCGCGCGCAACACCGAGATCGACAATACGGAGATTGGGATGGAAGCCGCTACGGTAAGCCCTGCGCGCAAACCTACATACACTGTGACCGCGCCGAACAGCAGGCCGAAGAATGAGCCGAGCAGCAGCGCCCGCGCGGTAAGCTCAGGCCGCTGCTCCGCAGGCGTGACGTAGGGGTGAAACTCCATCGTGCGCGACTTTGGTCGCGATTGCGTCTGTGGCATGCGGACCGAAACCTCTCGCAAATAAAGTCAAGTGCGCTGACGGCTGAGTGTATCAAGAGGCAAACAGATGGCGGAGTCGGCTTCGGACTAGCTGCCTGAATGAGCAGTGCGCGATAGCAGATGCGCTGCGCTCATGCGCTGCGAGGGTTCCGGCGGCCCCTCAAACTCACGCACCTTCCGCAGCCAGGCTGTCACCACAATGGCAAATAGCGGCATCGTCGCCAGCAGGCTGCCCAGCCACACTCCTATCAGCTGCATATGGAAGTGGAACACCAGCAGCGCGCTAAGCGGCACTCCTAGCAACCACGTACAGCTAAATGATGCAATCAGCGGCAGGCGTGTCTCCCCCATCCCCCGTAGTGCCCCTTGCAGCACCACCTGTGCACCATCAAGCACGCGAATGCCTGCGCAAATCAGAAAGACAGGGATTGTCGCTGCTACCACCGCTGGATCATTGGTGTAAATGCTCGCCCAAAGCTGAGGCACCGCGATGAATGACACTGATGCCGCCACCATACATACTGTCGTTATCGCCACGCTCGCATACCCGGCACGCCTCACTTGCGCGCCGTCCCCCCGCCCCGCGCCTTGCCCCGTACGTACTGCAGAGGCTGCCTGTACTCCTAGAGGAATCATGGCGCAAAACGCATTCAGGTCCAGCACCACCTGGTTCGCAGCAAGCATTGTAATGCCGAGTGTGCTGGTGAGCACGGTTAAAAAGCTTGATAGCGACAGATCGCCTAGGTACTGAATACCTATCGGCCAGCCTACTTTGTATAGCTCGCGCAATCGGCTCATATGCGGATGCCATGCGCCCGCGCGCAGCTGGATCGGCGCTTTCCTAAGCGAGAGCCCCAGCGGGACCGCCAGCAGTCCCAGCATGTACAAGCGCACTACGCACGTTGCCCAGCCCGAGCCTGCAATGCCGTGCGCTCGAAATCCCCAATGCCCGTAGATCAGCAGCCAGTCAAACAGCCAGTTCACCAGGTTTGCAGTCAGCAGCGATACCATCACCCAACCCGTACGATCGGTCGCCTGCAGGTAATGGCGCACAGCCATGTACAGCAGCAGCGGCGCGGTCGACCACCTCAGCGCGGCCATGTACGCCGTAGTCACAGAGATAATCTGCGGGTCGACGTGGATAAGTGCCAGCCCATGCGGCGCAAGCGTGGCCAGCAGCATCACCAGTGGCGTGCATATCGCAACGACAAACAGCGATTGCACCAGTGAGAAGAGGCCGTCTTCGGCATCGCCCCCCCCAAATGCTTGCGACACCAACGTATCAAGGCCGAACAACAGGCCGACCCCCACAAAAGCAATTGAGTAGAAAAGGCTGTTGCCAAGCGAGGACGCGGAGATCGCCAGGGCCGAGTGCGCCATATGGCCCACCATAATCGCGTCCACAATGTAGGTGGACATCCAGCCCAGCTCACCCAAAGCCAGTGGCGCGCCCAGACGGGTGGTAAGCCGTACCTCGGAAGCCAAGGAGTAGGACGGGGTGGCTCGTGCAAGCGGGCCGGGCCTGTTACTTTCTGGAACCATAGAGCTGCTGTACCCCGAAATGCTTCTTCTGGATCATAGTGCCTTTTTGGCGGCATAGACAGAACACATGACACAACATGCGGCCAGTCGAAATGAGTTTAAACCTGAAGCCGATGCCCTCCCGTGGCCGGGCAGTAGCTGCTTCAAACCATGTGCAGATCTGGGTAGCATGTTTTACAAAATGGGCCGTATACTCAGCTTGCTGGCTCGGCGGCCTGTAGCCGTGCCTATATGCGAGGTGCGCCTTCACCAAGTTCACCAGGGAACTGTTGCCGACCGACCGACTTGGAACCCAATTTGTAAGCGCCGGTCTGGGCCTGCAAACCCCGGGCTCGCATGCTTTGTCGCCTATGTTGCATCGAGGCATGGCGCTGGCTTACAGTCTGGTCTGCGCAATCTTTCCCGCTTCCTGTGTCTTGTGCGACACGCCTTTGGCGCACTTCGGTGCAGCCCCTGTTTGCTCCTCTTGCTGGGCAAACCTTACGCCGCAATCTGGAACCTTGTGCTTGGGGTGCGGCGAGGCATTGGGTGCCCACGCATTTGCCACCGAGGACCGCGCCCCCGGCGACTGGCTATGCCGCCCCTGCCGCGCGGTGCCCCCGGCATTTGATCGCGCTGTGGCGTATGGGCTGTATACCGGCACCATGCGGCAACTGCTGCACCTGCTGAAATACGACCGCATGGAACCTGTGGCTCGTCCGCTAGGGCTTCACATGGCCGGGCAACTCGCCGAGGTGCCCGGCCTGCCAAAACGCATGACGGTGGTACCGGTACCACTGTACAAGGGCAAGCGGCGGCAGCGCGGCTTCAATCAGGCAGAGCTCCTGGCCCGCGTCGTGGCCCGTGCAGGGCGCGTCCATGGATTGTCGCTGCGGGTTGAGACCGGCCTGCTGGTTCGCCGCCGCGCTACGGAGTCGCAGGCAGGCTTGTCGCCGGTAGCCCGTCGCCGCAATCTCCAAGGAGCATTTGCTGTTCCAGACAGCGAAAAGAAGCTGTTGGCCGGGCGCGACATTTTGCTGGTTGACGATATCTATACCACTGGCGCTACAGCACGCGCGGCGTCAGCGGCGTTGCGTCGCGCCGGTGCCGGACAAATATGGGTGGTAACCGCGGCGCGGGCTCAAAGGGCCGATATGGTGGAGCCGGTGCAAGCCGCGATTCCCCCGATGGAAGACGATGTGGCTTTCTGGGGCGAAATGCCCGGCAAGCTTGTGGGACATAACGGAAGCTAAATAAGGCACAACGGGGCATAACGGAGAAAACGGCATGTCGCTCGCAAAAAGTACGGTTCACACACGCAAGGGAAAGCTGCTAAGTAAAACACACGCCGGACGCGACCTTGTTACGGCTACAGCGCTCGATGATCGCACGGTGCCGTTTCAGCAGCCCATGCAAACGCCGGTGCTGGTGCTCAATGCTTCCTACGAGCCCATCAACATCTGCGGTGCCCGGAGGGCGTTGGTGCTTGTCCTGAAAGGCGTGGCCAAGACGGAAGAAGAGCAGGGTGCAATGCTCCACGCGGCGCGCGTACGCATGCCGCTGCCCTCCGTCATCCGCCTGCTGGAGTACCGCCGTATCCCGCACCAAACCCGCGCGCTCTCCCGCAAAAACATCCTGCTGCGCGATCGCAATACCTGCCAGTACTGTGCAGTAGTGCTGAACGCGGCGGAGTTGACATTGGACCATGTGATTCCGCGTTCACGCGGAGGCCAAAGCACCTGGGAAAACCTGGTAGCCTGCTGCCACAGCTGCAACCGCCGCAAGGGCAATCACCTGCTGCACGAGCAGGATGAGATGCAGTTGCTGCGTGAGCCTCGGCCGTTTTCTCTGCACACCTCGCGGCACATCATGCGTATGATCGGCAACTCCGATCAGAAATGGCGCAAGTATCTGTATTACTAAACGAACAGATTCATTGAGGGAAGTTTCATGGCGGAGCCAAGTCAGACGACTGTCACAATCGATGGAAATAAGTTTGACGCATTTTCAACGCAAGTAGAGTTTCATACACAGGACGACGGGTATGGCACGCCTCTTATGGGCACCATCGGTATCACCGTTAACATTCATGATGTCGACAGTATGTCCTTCAACGTCCTAAGCACTATTTATGATCTTTCCACCATTTGACTCATGACAAATGCGCGACATAAAAATTGAATATTGGACGGATGAGAGTAAACAGGATGCCGTCTGCGTATATTCTTTCCGAGGCTGAATATCGAGCTTCGAGACCCTAAGTGGAGCCGAATCCACTTCCTTTTCCATTTAACTTGCGAGTGATGGACACACATGTTCAAGCTACTTCTATGTAACTATGAATGAACTCACATGGAGAGTTCATGGATCATTTACCGGACAGAGCGCTGGACCTCTTCGTTTACAAACGGCCTTAGGAACTCCCGGGGCTTCTCTTGCGTCACTAATTCAGTATATTTTTGAGTTGTTTCAAGGAGTAAAAACGTGAGAGATAGCTCTTTTGGAGTCATAGCGCTTTGCAATCTTTTGAGCTCGATAGGTATATTATGCGTATTTAGTCCTCGCACAATACCGCGAGCTACAAATGCATACTATGCATTGATTCATATGAATCGAGGCTAGCAGAGTAAGATTATGATGGAAAAGGTATCCGTATAGCTGGAGGAGCACTTGTTTTCCTTGCGGTGTATATAACTATTAGTCGTTGGTCGAAGCTGTAACACAGGACACGAAGCACTACAAGCGATCTCATAAATATCTCAGCAGTATCTTGAGGCAGCCGAGCTGGACGAAGCCGAGGAAGTTCTCGGCGTGATATTCCCAGATGGACGTTCAAGTTAATACGACCATCGGCAAAGCTCCAGTCTCGAACAGCAAAAGGACCTGCATATTTAATAACTAACGTCATTATCGGAAAGTCTCGCTTTAGCGAGAACAACAAATTCTTCGACGTTACAGGTTATGCTTCCGAGCAGGCATTGAGAGGTAAGCCGGACCAACCTCTCTTGTCATGTCAGATACAGCGATAATGTTACGAATTATTGCGGTTTGGCCGGCGGAATCGGTGGCGCAGGTTTTTGCGCGGTATCCGGCGTATCCTTATCTACACTCTCACCATTAAACGTGATCTTGACCGAAGATCCAAAGCGCTTGTACTTCGCATATTTCACAATCTCGCGCATATGCACGTCCTGACTCAGGTAGCCGCTGCCTCCAGTAAAGTGCAGGGTGCCATCACCCTTGGTGTACACCGGGAACCAGTACTTGCCGTCTACCTGCTGCCGGAAGGTAATAAATGGCGGCGATAGATCTTCGTGGCCTTTACGCACATCATCCGGAACATTCTTGCCATTGGTCACAACAATTTGAAAGTCTTTAGAATCAACCCAGATGCGACCCTGAAAATAGCGCTTGTTCTTTTCAAGAATTTTCGGCTTCACGTCAAAAACGTAAGTTGGAACCTCATCCACAGCTTGCTTGCCGACATACGTCACGTCGTATTGACCTACGTCTTCCTTGGTCAGCACAAAAGGCAGCCGGTGCTCGATATCCTGAAAGTCGGCCGGGCTCATGGTGACCCGTTCCAGTGAGTTTTGCGGCGCCTCGATTACGTGCTCGTACAGCTTGCCGTCCGGGTCGGCGCTGATGTCGGTCACTTGGTAATACTCGCCGTCTACCTTCTTCGTATCATCGTCTACTGTATCCACACGGACACTGCGCTCGAAGCTATAGTTCGCCATCGCGAGCCGAAACTCCGACTCCTTGTCCGTAAACTTGTCGATGATCTGCTGCGGCGGCAGGGAAGGCTGCGTCAGGTCGAGCGGGCCAAAACCCGCATCGAGCGGCACAGGCGTATACGAAACCTGCGCGCGGGCCGGGGACGCGGCGAAAGAAGCCGAGGCAAGCAGCATAACGGCAAGCGAAAACCGAAAGAACAGGCGCGAGCGGAAATAAGCCAAAGGAAAACTCCCTCTTTATTAAACGCTCGCAAACCGGGAAAGACTCACTGAGTTACCTTCCCCTTGAAAATGATTTTGTCTACTGCTTTGCCCGCCTCAGGCGACATGCGCGGTGTGTTGTAGGGTGTGTACCCGCTGGTCAGGCCGGGCCCAAACAGCGGGTCCGTTGCCGCAACAGCCGCTGCGTCCACCAGCGGAATGGACAAGCCCAGCGCCGTGTTGGTGGCTGCGATGAACTGGTTTGAGAACAGCGCATAGCCGGTATTGGAAGGGTGAATGCCGTCAAGGCTGTACAGGCCGCCCAGGTAGTGCGTGGTGGCATGGTAGCCGTTCAGGGTCACACCGTCACTGGCCAGCGCGTCCATGGCCCCGTGCAGGTCTACCAGCGTGCCGCCTGCCGCGGCCACCTGCTGTGCGATGACCTGGTTGAAGCTGTCTGTCATGCCCTGAACCTGCGCGATTTCATCGGGTGTCAGCACCTCGTTCGGCGGCAGCGGTAAAGGCCACTGACCTGCCTCAACCCGCTCCACGTTGGTATGCCAGTCGGCAAGCCCCTGCCAAGTCAGCAGTTCGCCGGGATAGATGCCGAATAGGATGCTGAACATTTCCGCGGGTAGCCCGGTGACTTGCTGGCACTCGTCCAGCAGGTCACCTGCGGAAGTCATGTACGGCAGCTTGGTCACATCGGGCAGGTTGCCCACGATCAGGTGCGCTGTTGTTTTCGTCTTCAGAGTGCTAATGAGTTGTGTGTAGTCGGCGGTGAATGAAGCCAGGGACGTAATACCGTCAGGGCTGCCCATGCCGTCGGCCACTAGAAGGTCGTTGTTGCCGATCCACAGGTAAATGGTCGAAGGCTGCCGGGCAATGGCCTGCTCCACCTGGGTGCCGGTGGTGCCTGCCGGGTAGCCGAGCACCAGCGAGGTGACGTTACTGGGCGCGGGCTGTGCCGGCGGGGCTGTGTTCAGAATGTCATGGAGGGTGTGGCCGGGGGTAGCAAAGTTATCAACCACTTGGTTCTGGTCGTCGCGGCCGATGGTCGAACCATTGGCCCGGCTGAGCACCGGCGGCAGGGTGCCCTGGACCAGCGTGTACACGTTAGGAAAGCCGGGTGAGGCGATCAGCGGCAGCCGCAGGCGGAAACCGGCCTGTGCGGCCACCAGCGACTCCCACCCATGGGGCTGCTGTGTGTCAAGCAGGGAGCCGTTCTGAAAACCGGAGGAAGCAGAATCACCCAATACCAGCACGGAGCTGAGCGGGTTGATGGGCGGCGGGGCTTGCGAGAAGGCCGGTACGCAGATAGACAGCAGCAAGGGAAGCGTGGTGCGTAGTTGCATAGTGGGTGAAACTCCCGACCGGATTTGCAGTGTGCCACACCGTAGCATGGCGGCTCTCTGATCGAGCCGAGAAGCTGGGGGGAAAACCCAAGATACCGCTCACTCCCACCTTGGTAACTTGCAGGTAGTGCCTAGCGGCATATAACGGCATGACAGTTCCGGTTTGCAGGCAAGTGCGTACCCTGAGAGAAGAGGTACAAAACATGGCATGGAAGACGCCGCGCACACGAGAGCCGCGCATTCGGGAACCGCTGGATGAAGCGGGCTTATACGAGTACGCCGTGGGCGCGCTGGGCCGGCGCATGCGCACGGTTGCGGAGCTGCGGCGGCTGATGAAGCCGAAGGTGGAAAAAGGCGAGACCGGTGAGGTGCGCATTGAAGCCGTACTGCTGAAGCTACAGGCACAACGCTACCTGGACGACCAGGCTTTTGCCGTGGATTACACCCGGCTGCGGCAGGAGGGCGCAAAATTCGGCCGCCGCCGCGTGCAGCAGGATTTGCAGCGCAAGGGCGTGGACGGCGAGCTGGTAGCGACCACGCTTGAAGACGCCTATGCAGGCGTGAACGAGGTGGAGCTGGCGCGGCAGTTCCTGGAGCGCAAGCGGATGCGCAAGCCCGAGAACGAAAAGGAGTCGGCGCGCGTGATGCGGCGGCTGGTGGCCGCTGGGTTCTCGTTGCAAGCCGTGTACAAGATTCTGAAGCAGTGGAATGTGGGTGAGGATGTGCTGGCCGAGATCGAAACGGCGGAGCTGCCGGAAGGCGAGTGAAGTCTTGAAGCCGCCGGAGCGCGTGATCGCCATCGACTGGTCGGGCGCGGAGGCAAAAGCGGCGCAGCGGAGCGGCATTCAGATGGCGGCTTGCAAGATTGCGTCCGGGGCGATAGAGCTTGCGGGCGGGCGGCTGCGCTGCGAGGTAGAAGCGTACCTATTGGGGTTGGTGGGCGCGCCGGTTGTCGTTGGGCTTGATTTTTCATTTTCCTATCCTGCATGGTTTTTGCGCGAGCTTGGCTGCGGCAGCGCTCCGGAGCTGTGGGAGCTGGTAACGCTTGAGGGGGAGCGCTGGCTGCGGGAGCCGCATACGCACTTCTGGGGGCGTCGCAAAGGCTCCGGGCTGCCGGGGGCGCATCGTGCGCCGGGGTGGCTCGGCTATCGCGCGTGTGAGCGGGCGGTGCTAGGCGGCAAGCGGCTGCCGACTTCCTCCTTCCAGATCGGCGGAGCCGGGGCGGTAGGCACAGGCACGCTGCGCGGTATGCCGATGTTGGCGCGGCTGCGTGCCGCGGGGTGGAGCGTGTGGCCGTTTGATCCGCCCCGGCTGCCGATGCTGGTAGAGATATACCCGCGCGTGCTGACCGGGCCTGTGGTGAAGAGCAGTGCTGCCGCGCGTGTTGCCTATCTACGGCAGTCGCGCTTCGACACGCTTGCACAAGAGATACGTGTGCAAGCCGAGGCGAGCGAAGATGCATTTGACGCGCTTGTCTCCGCGCTGGCTATGCGAGAGCATGCGGCATCATTCTCGCAGCTGGCGCAGGCTGCGGATGAGCAAATGCGGCTTGAAGGTGCGATCTGGATGCCGCCCTCCATATAGCGGAAAGGTGCTATGCGTATAGCTATATGCGATATAGCGCGCTATACAGCGGCTACACTAGGGCGGTATGCAACCTGAGCCCCGCACCTTTTCCGGCAACGAAATCCGCGAGATGTTCCTCCAGTTTTTCGAGGGTAAGGGGCACCGCCGCGTGCACTCCTCCTCGCTGGTGCCGCACAACGACCCGACCCTGCTGTTTACCAACGCGGGCATGAACCAGTTCAAGGACGTGTTTCTGGGCGCGGAGCAGCGGCCCTATAACCGCGCCACCACCTCGCAGAAGTGCGTGCGCGCGGGCGGCAAGCACAACGACCTTGAAAACGTCGGCTTCACGCGGCGGCACCACACGTTTTTCGAGATGCTCGGCAACTTCTCCTTTGGCGACTACTTCAAGGCTGACGCGATTGCCTACGCCTGGGAGCTGGTGACCTCGCCCGAGTGGTTCGCGCTGCCGAAAGACCGGTTGTACGTCACCATCTTCAAGGGGGAGAACGGCGTACCGCGCGATAGTGAGGCATACGATTTATGGCGCGCGCAGGGCGTCCCTGCGGAGCGCATCTTTGAGATGTCCGCGAAAGATAACTTCTGGCAGATGGGCGAGACCGGCCCGTGCGGGCCGTGTTCGGAGATTTTCTATGATCTTGGGCTTGAGGCTGCGGAAGAGCCGGGTGTGGATAAGCCGTTCGGCGAGGATGAGCAGCGATATGTCGAGATTTGGAACCTGGTCTTTATGCAGTTCGACCGCTCCCTGGTCACTCCTTCCCACCAACTCGACCCCGTTCAACAAACGGGTCATCCCAACATAGGGGGTCATCCTGAGCAAAGCGAAGGATCTGCTTTTGCCTTGGCTCTTGAACCTCGTCTGGAGTTGCTGCCGAAACCTTCCATCGACACAGGCGCAGGATTGGAGCGGCTGGCCGCCGTACTGCAAGGCAAGCTGTCAAACTATGAGACAGACTTATTCACCCCGTTGATCGCGAAAGCCTCCGAACTTACCGGAGTAAGTTATACCGACGGCTCCGCCTCCAGCGATGCCTCTCTGCGCATCATCGCCGACCACGCCCGCGCTGCCACCTTCCTGATTAACGACGGTGTAAATCCCGCAAACGAAGGCCGCGGCTACGTGCTGCGCAAAATCCTGCGTCGCGGCATCCGCCATGGCCGCTTGCTCGGCCAATCGCAACCATTCATGACACAGATGGTGTTCGCCGTGCGTGCCGAGATGGCCGACGCCTACCCCGAACTCAACGACAACGCCGAGCGAATCGCAAAAGTGGTTGAAGCCGAAGAGCGCCAGTTCGAGCGGGTGCTAAATGCGGGATCGAGTGAGCTGAGCAGGCAGTTAGAGAAGGTCGAAGCTGAGGGGCGCCGTGCTGCGTTCATGCTACGAGAAGGATCGAATGAGCTCATCAGCGAAATAGAATATGAATCGCGTTTCGCCCAGATCTTCTATGGAGAGAGGGGGCATGCCATTCTGAACGGCAAAACAGCTTTTCACCTATATGAAACCTACGGCCTCCCTCTCGACTTCATGGTTGATGCCGCGTACGATGCAGGCATCGAGTTCGATCAGCCTGGCTTCGATAAAGCAAAAGAGGAGGAACAGGCCCGCGCCCGCGCGTCATGGAAAGGTGGCGCAAAGCAGTCCGCTTCACCCGTCTACCGCGATCTCGCCAAGACAACCTTCGAGGGTTACACCCAGCTCACCTCCACCGGCTGCGAAGTGCTCGCGCTGGTGAAAGACGGCATCGGTGTCCCGGCAGCCTCCACAGGCGAAACAGTCGACATCGTGCTCGACCACACCAGCTTCTACGCCGACTCCGGCGGGCAGCAGGGCGATCACGGCGTGCTGCTCTCAGACGACCACAACGCCGTTGTCGCCGACGTACACGGTTGCTTGCAGCCGGTGCAGGGCGTCCGCGCCCACCGCGCGACGCTCCGGCTCCCGCTGAAACTAGGCGACCGCGTGGATACAGTCGTAGACGTAACCCGCCGCCGCGCCACGCAGCGCAACCACACCGGCACCCACCTGCTCCACGCCGCGCTGCGCGAGGTGCTGGGACCGCATGTCAAGCAGGCCGGGTCGCTCGTTGACGCCACCCGCCTCCGCTTCGACTTCTCACATTTCGCACCCATCGCGGACGAAGAGTTGCAGGAGATCGAGGACATCGTGAACCGCGAAACGCTCGCCAACCTCAAGGTCGACACGCTGGTGGACGTGCCCATCGACGTGGCCGTGAACCAGTACAAGGCCATGGCGCTATTCGGCGAGAAGTACGGCGACAAGGTGCGTGTGGTGCGCATCGGCGACTTCTCAACCGAGCTGTGCGGCGGCACGCACACCGGCGCGACCGGCGAAATCGGCGTGCTCAAGTTGCTGGGCGAGTCGAGCGTGAGCTCGGGCGTGCGGCGTATCGAGGCGGTCTCGGGCACCGGGGCGCTGGCAGAGTTTCGGCGCGGCTACGCAGCCTCGCAGCTGGCGACGCAGCTCGGCGGCAGCACGGAAATCGACCCGGCAGTCGCGCTGCGCACTCGCTTTACCGCGCAGGAAGACGAGCTTAAAAAGCTGCGCCGTGAGCTGGACCAGGCCCGCATGAAGCAAGCCGCAAGCGCGACCGCCGACGCTGTAAGCTCTGCCGTGGACGTCCAGGGCATCAAGGTGCTCGCGCAGCGTGTAGATGGGCTGGATCGCGGGCAGATGCGCACCCTGGTCGACAACCTGCGTACCAAGCTAGGCTCCGGCGTGGTGGTGCTCGGGTCTGTAGACGCAGACGGGAAAGTAGCGATTGTGGCCGGTGTAACGAAAGACT
Organism: uncultured Acidobacteriaceae bacterium; assembly: GCA_964237325.1. Lineage (GTDB taxonomy): Bacteria > Acidobacteriota > Terriglobia > Terriglobales > Acidobacteriaceae > EB88. Next base: position 35,165 of record CAXSHS010000017.1, read on the forward strand.
TGATCGCTCGCGTACAGGCAGGCAAGGTGGTAGGTGCGGTAGCCAAGCTGGTAGGCGGCTCCGGCGGCGGCAGGCCGGATCTGGCCGAGGCCGGCGGCAAGGATGCAGCAGCTTTGCCTGCGGCGCTGGCAGCCGCGCCGGGCATTGTGGGCGGATTGCTGTAACCGGCACCACCGCCGATATTGCCTTGGTAATGTGGAAATGCCCATGGCAACGCTACTTCGTCGCCGGGCATGGTTTTCTAGTAGTAAGCCGTTCCACGCACATGGGGAGCGGCTTGCGCTGCCATGACCCGTATGCTGCCAGTCCGACGCTACCTCACCCTGCTAGCCGCTGCTGCATGGTTGGCGGCAAGTGCGCAAAACCTGACCGGTGTTCCAGGAAGCGTTTCAGAAAGCACCTATGCCCGGGCTGTGCGTCTGCGGGCTGCCCTTGACGCCACGCCGCGCGCAAGCCGAACGTCCCGACAGTACGCGGCTGCGATGGATGCGTTTCGTGCTGTGTACCACCCGGATCGCTCCACGCCCGACGCCGACAGCAGCGTAGAGGCTGTAGCGGAGCTGCTTGCGGAGGAGGGTCGCGCGCTCGGTGACCCTTCCTTGCTGCGGACCGCAGTGGTGCAGCTGGACTTTCTGCGGCGCGATTTCGGTGCGAGCCGCTATGCCGTACCGGCGCTGCTGACGCAGGGAGAGATCGAGTCGCGCGACCTGCATGACGAGGCCGCCGCGCGTCCTTACTTTGAAGAGTTTCTGCGAAATTATCCGAGTAGCCCGCTTGCGCCTCAAGCGCGCGCGGAGCTACGCCGGGTCGGTGGGGAGCCGTCGCCGAGGCTTGCAGTTCCAGTACAGCAGGCGCAGTCTGATGCTTCGGTGGTAGGCGAGGATGGCAGTGCACCACGCGACGTAGACTCCCAAACGCGTGTACGCCCACCTGACTTGAACCGACCGGCTACGCCACAGCAAGTTCGTGCCCCGCAAGATGCCTCCCAGGAGCGGGACATACCTACCGGCACGCCGGTGAGTGCGGCTCCCACTCCTCCAGCCGTTTCAGCCCAGGCACCTTCGAGCATGATCGGCAGCGTCCCTGTCTATCGGTCCAATGCGTCCAATGCGTCCACTGCATCCACTCAATCCGTGGCAGCACGGCCCCGCAGCGGCAAGCCGGCCCTGGTCACCGGCGTACGCCACTGGTCTACGGCCAGCTACACTCGCGTTGCCATTGACGTCACTAGCGACTCCGGCGAAACGGTGCCGTTTGAGGCATCGCGCGTCCCCAATCCCGACCGTATCTTTTTCGACCTGCATGGCGCCCGGCTTGCAGGGGAGCTGGCAGGCAAGGCAATTGCAGTCACAGATGGCGGCTTTCTGGGCCGCATCCGCGCCGGGCAGTCCGGCGATGTCGTGAGGGTGGTGCTTGATGTCAGCGATGTCAGCGACTACTCGGCATTCTGGCTGCCGAACCCGTCGCGGCTCATCATCGACATCCATGGCAGACCGCAAGGTGCGCCACCGCCGGTATTTGCCCGGAATGCGGAAAGCCCGTCGGCGCAGCCTGTGCCCTCAACAGCAGCGGCCAAGCCGCAGGAAGCGGCGCAAACGGTACAAACTTTTGCGCCCGCGCCGCACACCCCAGTTGGACACGACTCCGCCGCCGGTACACCGACCGTTCACTCTGCACGGGCCGCCGCGCCGGGCACCTTTGTGGCGGAGACAACCGCGCCCGGTGCGGCGGTGCAAACCGGCCCCCGCGATGGTGACTCCCTGGCCGCCATCGCAGCGCTCAGCCGGCAACCTTCGCGCGTGCGAGCTACCGCCGCGCCAACTACCGCTCCGGTCGCAGCAGCGGTAGCCCCTCCAGGCATTGCAAGCGCGCCGGTCACCGCAAGCGCCGACCTGCCTGCGGTGCGCCAGCACGCCCGCCGCGCCTCTGCCCTTCCATCCTCGGAAAGCGACGCGCCCGGCCCCGCAGGTACACCCGGCGTTGTTACCCGCGCAGCCCAGCCTGACGCGACCGGCGGCCGCTCCATGGTGCGTGCGCTTGGGCTTAAGATCAACCGCATCGTGGTCGATGCCGGTCACGGCGGGCATGACTCGGGGACGCTGGGCCCGGGCGGCATTCAGGAGAAGGATGTAGTGCTCGATGTAGCGCTGCGTCTGGGCAAACTGCTCAAGGCGCGGCTGGGCGCAGACGTGATCTACACGCGCGACGATGACACATTTATCCCACTTGAAACACGCACAGCCATCGCCAACAAGGCGCAGGCCGACTTGTTTATTTCAGTACACGCCAACTCAAGCCCGGACGCGAACGCGCGCGGCGTTGAGACCTACTATCTCAATTTCACGAGTTCAGCCGACGCACTGGAGGTAGCAGCGCGAGAAAATGCCGTGTCCGACGAGTCCATCCATCAACTTTCGGATCTGGTAAAGAAGATCACGCTGCAGGACAAAATCGCCGAGTCGCGCGAGTTTGCCGCGGACGTGGAAGGCAGCCTCTACCAGGGTCTCGAAACCGGCAATGCAGGCTTGCGGGATCGCGGGGTCAAGAAAGCACCGTTTGTAGTGTTGATCGGTGCGAACATGCCGTCTATCCTGGCAGAAATTTCCTTCCTGACGAACCCGGATGATGCCTCCCAGCTGCGCGATGGAGCCTATCGTCAGCGCATCGCAGAGTCGCTGTACAAGGGGGTCGCCCGCTATGAGCGTAGCCTAAGCGGCGTACATCTTCAGGCCGCTCCGGGTGAGAGCGCGGCGGCTCAGTAGGTCTTGCACAGGGTTGTAACTCCGGGCTGTGGCCGGTCTTCTCGCTATGTATGTGGTGGTGTAGGCTCAGAGTTACGGTGAGTTACTCTTTGTTGCGAAAAGTTGCATCTCCGGTTCTCCTCCTGAGTGTCTGCGCGTATGCTTCGGCGGCTTCCGCACAGGGTGGAACTCCGGCCAATAAGACCGCGCTCGCAAATAGCGAAGATCACGGCGCGCCGAACCCTCAAAACCCCAAAATAGCCACACCGCTGCTGCCATCTTCCTTTGCGGGGCAGCCGCGTGAAGGCGATATTGTGACCATGTCCACACCGGCCCAGGTAGATGCCGCGCATGCGGGCGTCCTGAAGGAGGATGGGTTTGTCACAGCCGCCGCTGCGCGCTACCAGGGGATCGGTCTGACAAGCTGGACAGTTCAAGTAATACGCTTCGGCGATTTGACCGGCGCGTTGAGCGCCTTTACTGCTTACCGCGACCCGGCCATGCAAGCGCCAGCCGTGGGCGACAATGCAGCGGCAAACCCGGCGCTTTTCCTGGTGCGCAACGGAACTACCCTGACGGTGGTGCGCGCGCCGGAGCTTGGCGGGGGCGACGGCAAGCAGGATGCCCGCCAGTTGTTAAGCTCTGTAAAAGCTTTGATTGCCGGGCTGCCGCCGATTGGAGGCCCGGCTGCAATACCTCCTGTGCTACCGGGACTGCTGCCCGCCGAAGGTCTCGAAAAGCAAACTATGCGCTATGCCATTGGACCGCAAGGCTATAGCGGGCCGTTGCCGGTAGCGGCTATCGATTTCAAGCGAGATGGAGAAGCAGCTGTGGCGCAGTATCGTCTGCGCGGCGGCGGCACTGCAATACTAACGCTCATCATGCTGCCGACTCCGCAGATTGCAGGCGCGGCCCTGCGTACGACTACTGCCTTGCCCGATGCTACTTTGCATGTCGCGGCCCGGCGCTCCGGCCCTTTGGTGGGCGTCGTAAGCGGCGCGGGCGTTTCGCAACAAGATGCTGAGGGGTTGCTGTCCAAGGTGCATTACGTTTCAGACCTTACCCTGAACCAGCCGCAAGGCTACATCAGCGAGGTGGCAAAAACGGCCAAACTGCTGTTGGGCATCGCGTATCTAATAGCAATTTTAGGAATCGCGGCGTTTACAATCGCCATCTTTTTGGGGGGCGGTCGTCTATTATTGCGCCGACTGCGCGGCAAGCCGGACTCGGTGATGAACGACGACGACTTTATCAGCTTGAAACTGTGATGGCTTCCCGGCATATACGCCGCTTTACCGGAGACGTAACTGCCCATAGAATTGATAGGGTGCGGGACTGTTGCTCCATAGAGCCTCGCTTGGCAAGGCCGACGTAGCTCAGTTGGTAGAGCAGCTGATTCGTAATCAGCAGGTCACCGGTTCAAGTCCGGTCGTCGGCTCCAGTTTTACCCCACTACATATTTTGGGTATATAGCAATTCGGCACTGCTTATCCACGATATTTTCATGTGCAGGTACTTATGTGCCCGCTGCACCATGCCATAATCGCGCTAAGAGTAATAGGACTCGCTCGTATGGAGGAGCCCACAATATGAGCGATTACTGCCGGAACGATGTGCTACGGATTTTTGGGATTCGCGAGGCGCAGCTTCGCATCTGGGAACGAAACGGGCTGTTGGCCTGTGCCAGCAAGTACAGCTTTCAGGATCTTGGGCAGGTACGTAAACTGCGCGAATGCTCCCAGCGCATGACGGCTGCCGGCATCCGCGATGCCGTAGTCGCCATGCGTGCCGTTTCCGGGTTGTCGGACCCGCTGCTGGAGGCAGGTCTTGCACTGGGCCGTCCCGGAATCAGCCGCAAAGTCGGTCAGGGTCCACGTCGCCTGCTGTTCCGCCACTCCGGCACCGTTGTAGAGCCGATTGCCGGGCAGTATCTGCTGGATTTTACTGGAACCGGTAAACGCTCCCTGGCTGCCATTGCTTGCGCGGCTGTTTCCGCCGGAGAGCGGGAGCAGCAGGTAACGCGGCTGTTTTCAAATGCCGTCCGAGCCGAAGAAGCCGGGAAACTTGCGGAAGCCACAGGGGGCTATGAGGAGGTCTTGGCCATGCAGCCCGGCCACGCGCCTTCAGCCATCAACCTCGGCACCATCTGCTACAACCGGCGAGAGTACCTGAAAGCCGAGCAGTTTTACCGTCTCGCCGCCGAGAGCGACCCGCGATATGCGCTGGCGTTTTTCGATCTCGGCAATGTGCTCGATGAACTGAAGCGCATGCCCGAGGCGATCGACGCTTACCGTCGTGCGATCCAGTTGCAGCCGGGCTATGCAGACGCGCACTATAATCTGGCGCTCGCCCTGGAGCGCAGCGGTGCACGCCGCCCGGCGCTACAGCACTGGACTGCCTACCTGCGGCTCGACAGCAGCGGACCCTGGGCCCGGCATGCCCGTACACAGCTACGCAAGACACTTGCCCTGGCCGGGCTTGCGTTAATCCAGGGAGAGGGCAGGCGCGTGCAGTGCGAACCTGCAGCACCGCAGGTTACGTTATTGCTGCGCGTTGTGTAGGCAGCTTGGGGAAGAAGAAGCGACGCAGAGAACCATTCCACCTCTAGGCACCTGACTTTTGGGTATGAAGCACAAGAACCGCATCTGGCAAACAAGCAGTCAAATGAGACCGCCTGAGCTACATTGGAGCTGCGGTTCACTTCGTTAAGTCGCAGCTGGTCGCGGCATTTCAGCCAATCGTTACTGAAGGTGTAGTAGGCGGTTTGGAGAGGCCGGCATTAGATATAGACTTTCCTATGACAGCTCGATGCTGCTATATATGCATCCGTAGAGTGAATGCGGCAGTC
>CAXSHS010000018.1:0-30289 GCA_964237325.1 uncultured Acidobacteriaceae bacterium
TCGCGGCTTCGTCAAACGTAGGGGTTTCGAGTTCGGTGTTCAGAGGAGTGCTCTCAGAGTAAGTGGATTGGGCGTCGGCCATGACTTTGGGACACAACAGTTGCAGTGCCGGGCAAGCACAGCGCACCACGTCAGGCTGTTCTTATTAGATACAGCCGGGTACCGGCCGGATGCCGAAATTGCTGCCAAGTCAACCAGGCCCCTAAGCAAGCAAGACGAGAAGCCGGATGGTACGGTTCTCGCTCAAGATCATGCCGGAAATTGGAGAGAGGTGAGCACTCGCAAGGGGCCCGTGATGGCGAGCGATACAGCAACCTCGCTGCGCGCCCACTACTCAAACTATATGGCCGGCGTCAAGGGGTGTCAATGCGCGCTGTATTTGTTTACACAACTTCCACATTATCCTTCGATTGCACGAACATGCGAGAAGGCTTGATATCTCCAGATGCCGCAAAACATAGCTCAAAATATTCATTCAGAGAGGGTTTCAAACCTGAGCATCATCTCGTCTGTAGCTTTGAAGCACGGCTTCTGATAACCATCACACATTACCCTTTGTGCTGCACTTAGGCGTTCAGCTAGTCTGACCGAGTGGAATGGACGTTATGGGTGCCTTGCAGCTTCGCATCCTCGAAAATTTTTTGGAGCCGGAGTTTACAATTTTGCGAACCGCCGCCTTCGCAAACTTCGGTGAGGCTTCGAAGCTGCTCTCTAATGTGCTGGCGGACGAAGCCAACCATTGGTCTCAAGCGTCAGAATCCAAGTCGCAATTTTTACAGTAGCTTCGAATCGGAGCCTTCATAGACAATCGGCTGGTCGTAGTCACAAGGTGAAAATAACCAGCTCTATATAGTAATCCCGGCATCTTTCCTGAGTTTTGTCGTCGTGGCATCTACTCGGATTTGGTCAAGGCAACGATTGCCTATGCTGACACGCACGGCTTTCTTAAAATTGTTTCGCGCCATGTTCCGAGCAACAATGCAGTGATCATTCCAAAACTACGTTTGGGCTTTATGGTGTCCGCTTTCAAGTATTCCGAGATCTATGACCCGTTGATACACCTCACTTATCTAATCGGCTCCAAACGGCGGGAACTCTATCGAACGCGTTCCATGCCGATTGTCCCAAGCAGCGAAGTCGAATAAGCCTAAGCGCCGGTCTTAAAATGTTCCTAAACTGCTCACGGTGACAGCGTTTATAGCGACCATTGAGTAGACGCTCACGAATCCAAAGCTCAAAACGGACATCGGTAGCGGTAAGCGTTCTCTGCGGCGAAATGGTTGTCGGCAGATGTCCTATAGCGATGCCGGGTGATCAGGGCGATACCGTCAGCGGTGACGTACCATAGCGTCGGCATGCCTCACCATACCGAGGTTTTGCAGCCAGCAGGCAAGCTGAGTTGCTGAGTTACGCCCCGGCGCACACACGCAGGATACCCTCGCCGAACTTGCTCACTTTTGCCGGACCCATGCCGGCAATCGCCAGCAGATCCTCCTCAGACATAGGCCGCTCTTCCGCTATGGCCCGCAGTGTGCGGTCGGCAAAGACGCAAAAAGCCGGCTGTCCCAGCGTTTGTGCTTCCGCCTTGCGCCAGATGCGCAGCCGCTCTTCCAGCTCTGCCGCTTGGCCCGTCAATGGGCGAGCTTCAGCTTTTTGGCCGTTACCCGCCCCCGGCTTGCGTACACGCTTGCCTGTGGGAGCACTGGATGCGGCGGCGCTGCCGTTCAGCTCTCGCATAGTCACGGTGTCTGCATCGCGGTCCTGGAATGTGGCACCCTCATGCGTCAGGCTGGCTTTACGGTAGGGGATGGTGCGGCCGTCCTTCTCAAAGCTGGCCTCATCGAGCCGGACGAACCCGGCGGAGGCAAGCGCTGTCAGCAAGTCTTCAAACGCATCACGAGTCATTCCATTTTTCGCACACAACTCACCGTGCAGCTTGCCGGTTGATTTTGAGCTCCCGCCGTAGCCGGAACCGCCCAAAGCGGCGACGATTCCATGCGCTAATCTGCGTTCGGCATCGTCGAGCGGGCGCGATGTTTGTGTGCGGCTTGAGCCGGGTGCGCACACGTCACAAATGCCGCACTCCGCTTGCCCGTCCTCTGTGTCGCCGAAGTGCCGCACTAGCTGCGCCATACGGCATTCGCCGGACTCGGCAAAGCGCACCACGCGCTCCATCTGACCGCCCCGGTGTGTGCTTTGCGCCAGATAGGGCTTACGCCAGCTGTCATGGCCGCGTGTCACAAAACCTTCATAGTCGAGCACCGCTCCGCCATGGATCAGCAGTTTTTCAAGCGCCTTGTCGAGCTCTTCCTGCTCAAGACGCATCTTCTGCCTCTTGAGCAGTTCCGGCAGCTCCTCGCGGTGCAGCGGATTTTCATCGAGCACGCGAAAGATCGCATCCAGTCGCTCCACCGGCGGGTAGTCACGCTCAAAAAAGAAGTCGTGCTGTTTGCGGTCGGCAAACGAGTGCATCAGCACGGTGCGAGAGGGCTCCCCGTCGCGGCCGGCGCGGCCGATCTCCTGGTAATAGCCCTCAAGCGTAGCCGGCAGGGAGGCATGAATCACCGTACGTACATCTGCCTTATCAATCCCCATGCCGAACGCGATGGTCGCGACAACGACTTCAAGTTCGCCGGCAAGGAAAGCCCGCTGCACCCGCTCGCGATGGTCCGGGTCGAGCCCGGCGTGGTACGGCGCAGCGCGGAAAGCGCGGCCCAGCTCACCGGCCAGCATTTCTGCTTCCTTGCGTGTAGGCGCGTATACGATCGCGGGCCGGGCGGCGGGGTCAGCCAGCAGTTCCGCCGCAAAGGCCGGCCGCTTGGGTTTGGGCACTTCGACCACTTCGATGGCCAAGTTATCGCGGCGAAAGCCATGGATGAACACAGCCGGCTCCTGCCCGGCCTGACCCAGCCCCAACTGCGCAACGATGTCTCCCTGGACCTGAGTGGTTGCGGTCGCGGTAAGCGCGATGACCGGTGAGGGGCGCAGGTTCTGGAGATGTGCGCCCAGCATGCGGTAGTCCGGCCGGAAGTCATGGCCCCACTGCGAAATGCAGTGCGCCTCATCGATTGCAATAAGACCCGGCTTACGCTTGGCCAGCATCTCGGGAAAGCCGGGTACGCGCAAGCGCTCAGGTGCGATGAACAGGAAGTCGAGAGTGCCGTTCAGGTAGGCACGGCAAGCCTCGCGCGCGGCATCGCGTGGCAGACCGGAATGGATGCGTGCCACGCGCAGATTGAGAGCGTCGAGCTTGGCAGCCTGGTCGTCCATTAGCGCGATAAGCGGTGAGATCACCAGTGCCGTGCCGCCGCGCGCCAATGCCGGCAACTGGTAGCAGAGCGACTTGCCGGCCCCGGTCGGCATCACCAGAAGCACGTCACGGCCATCGACCGCGGCGCGGCATACAGCTTCTTGGTTCGCACGAAAAGCTCGGAAGCCGAACCGCTGCTCCAGGATTGTACGAAGCGAAGACGCGCGTGCAGGGCCGGATTTTGCGGGGGAAGACATATCGAAAGTATAAGACGCGCACGGCCTTATACTCGGCCCATGGAACACCTGTGGACCCCTTGGCGCTACTCCTACATCACCGGGCAGGCCGCGCCAGGGCAGGAACATCGCAAAGGGGTGCCGCCTGAGCTGCGCGCGTGGCCGGGAGACTGCGAGTGCGTCTTCTGCAACCTGCTTGCCGCGACGGATTACGCCATCGTGCACGGCATGCCTGTTGACGCAGCGGAGCAGGCGTCGCTGCTGGTGTGCCGCGGCGAGCATGTCTTTGTGTGCCTCAACCGCTTCCCTTACAACTCCGGCCATGTCATGGTGGTGCCGAATACGCATGGCGCCTCTCTGGCCGAGCTATCCCCGGAGACAGCGGCGGAGCTGATGCACTGGGGCCAGCGCGCGGAGCGCGCCCTGGGTGCCACCTATCGGCCGGATGGCTACAACATGGGTCTGAACCTGGGCGCCGCCGCCGGGGCCGGGGTCGCAGGGCACCTGCACCTGCACGCGGTACCCCGCTGGGTTGGGGACACCAGCTTTCTGTCAACCCTGGGCGAGACGCGGACGCTGCCCGAAGCGCTGAGTGTTACCTGGCAGCGGCTGCGGGATGCGTTTGCCGGTTTGTGACGAGCTGCATGCGCCTGAATTAGCGCAGCTGTGATGCGTTTAAACTTTATACTGACCGCAGATTGCTTGGAGCGAACATGGCGACGATTGCAGCCCCTTCTACCCCGACTATGACAATTGAACAGTACCTCCATGGCCCAGTTCCAAATCCAGATGTTGAATTTGTCGATGGTGTTCTTAGGGAGAAGCCTATGATGATGTCGATACACGGGCGATTGCAAACCATCATCTCGGCATGGTTTGAGCGTCATGCAGAGGATTAAGCTGTAATAGCAGCAGTCGAAGTTCGTACAAAGGTAGCGCCTCGGCAGGTTTTCCTACCTGACGTTGTGATTGACGCTGCCGGTCCCTGGCCTGAAACCCTGGTCGATCCTCCAATGATTGTGATAGAGATTTTGTCTCCATCTGACAGCTTTACAGAACTCTTAGAGAAGCTGCGCGGCTACGATGGCATGGGCATTCCAAACATCTGGGTGATTGACCCGCAAACCCGACGTGCGTGGGTAAGTGCCGGGGCGGTATTGACCGAAACGCATCGGTTCCAGGTAGCTGATAGCACGATCTACCTGGATATGAATGAAACCTATGCCCGGTATGACAAATTCCGCTAAGCACGTTCTCTAAGCGCTGCAATCTGCAACGGCATCCTAGCAAGTTGATAGATAGGAGACAGAATGAGCGAGATTCATTCGCAAGAAGGCAGTCATAATTCGATAGACAAGGGAGCCGTGGACGAGCAGGCAGCTGCCACAGCTCAGGCCGCGCCTACCAGTGTCGAGCCGGTAGCACCGCAGAACACCCAGGTAGCCGGGGCAGCCAATGCCGAGCAACATAAGCAGTTGCATAGCAATGTCAGTGGGTCCGAGCAGAAGGGCAATGCTGAAAAAGCACAGGATATGGCCGAAGAGATGCCCGGCGGCTCTGCCGGTTATCACTCCACCGGCAGCTTTACCGGCTCCTCAGGCGGCCAGAAGTAGCTGCTGATTGGTACCGCATTGTGCATAACGCTACTGGAACATTGACTTCGTTTCCCCTAATAGAGGCTGCCCGATTCCGGGCAGCTCCAATTCCTCTTCATCGGCACTGTCGACCAGCTCACGGGGGAGCTGTTTGCTAGCTTTCGCACCCAGGGTTCGAAGCATCTCTACCTGTCGAATCGCATTGCCGCTGCCGCGTGCCAGCTTGCTGTAAGCATTATCGTAGGCCTTGTGAGCGTCGCCCAGCTTGCTGCCGACCTCGACAAGATCCTTGGCAAAAGCAACAAACTTATCATGAAGCAAGCCCGCCCGGTCCACAATATCCTGCACATTGCTCCGCTGCTTTTCTTGCCGCCACAAGTGTGCAACCGTGCGAATGACAAACAGCAGCGTGCTTGGGCTGACCAGCAGGACGTTCTTGTCCCAGGCTTCCTGCCACAAAGCGCCGTCGCGGGTAATAGCCAGTAGAAATGCCGGCTCGATGGGCACGAACATCACAACGAAATCCATGCTTTCCAGCTGGTACAGGCCGGGATAGTTCCGACCGGAAAGCTCCTTGATGTGCGACCGGACCGAGCCTACGTGCTTTCCCAGGGACGCCGTGCGCGCGTTCTCGTCTGCGCAATCGCAGTAGGTGCTGTAGTCAATGAGCGAAACCTTGGCATCGATCACCAGATGGCGGCCGCCGGGCAGGTTGAGCACAACATCCGGTCGCGCCCGCGCGCTCTCCGCACCGGCCATGCTGGTCTGGACCCGGTACTCATGGTCGCGGCGCAGGCCCGACTTCTCCAGCATCTGCTCCAGCACAAACTCGCCCCAGTCGCCTTGCGTCTTCGACGACCCCTTGAGTGCACGCACCAGATTGCTTGCTTCGGACGACAGCTGCTGATTCAGGTCTTTCAAGTCGCCGATCTGCTGCTTCAGCTCTTCCCGCCCCTTGATGCCGTCATCACGCAGGGCCTCTACCCGCTGCTGGAAGTCTCCCAGGCGCTCCTTGAGAGGGTTCAGCAGCACCCCCATGCTGGCCTCATTCTCTTCGCGAAAACGCTGCGACTTCTCTCGAAAGATATCCGCGGCCAACACTTTGAACTGGTTGCCGAGCTTTTCCTCGGCGTCGACAAGCAACTTCAGCTTCTTTTCCGTCTCGCCTGCCTCAAGCTCGATCTGCTTGCGTGCGCCTTCCAGTGCAGAGGAGCTAGCCGCAAGCTCGCGCCGTAAGGTGTTCGCCAGGATATCGGCGGCACCCAGCCGGTCTTCCATGTCGAGCAGGTGCTCAGAGCGCACACGTCCTTCCGCATGCGCAGCCGCAAGCGTCGCCTGGATGGCTGCACCATCTTTCATGGCCGCACCAAGCTCAGTACGGGCGTGCACCAACTCCCGCTCCGCTCGATCCCGGTCGCGCTCCGTAGTGGAGGATTTTTCTCGCGCCAGAGAAAGTGCCTGCGTTTCGCCTGCAAGCCTTCGCTCAAACTGAATGGCCTCCGCACCGTGCGCAGTCTCCGCCGTATGTACCCCGGCACTGCGCCCGGCCAGGAAAGCAGCAATCACCCCGAGAATAAAAAGCGCGACAGCAAGGAGCAGCCAAAGCCAGGTCATAAGAAAGAGTGTGCCACCAGGGCGAACAAAAGGCGAGCAATGAAAAATATCTCGGCCCCTTTATGTGCACGGGCCTTCCCGAAGTGGGACTGAAACCAGACTGCCGACAGCTCAAGCGACGGGCCATGACGCTTTACACTCCCCAGCACCCCCAGTAGACTTGGAGTTTCGGAGTAGACGCCTGCCGTACACTGTTTCAGAGCAGCAGCGACCGGGTGGGAAACGATCTAAACGAGGAGAGCGGCATGGCGGCGGTTGAAGAAAAAGTTAAGCAAATCATAGTTGAGCAGCTACAGGTAGATGAGGCGGAAGTGACGCCCAACGCGTCGTTCCAGGAAGACCTGGGTGCCGATTCGCTTGACGTGGTTGAGCTCGTCATGCAGTTCGAGGAAGCTTTTGACCTTGAAATTCCCGATGAAGATGCAGAAAAGATCAAGACTGTTAAGGACGCAACCGAGTACATCGAAAAGCACGCGAAGGGTGGCAAGTAGATTTGCAAGCTGAGCAGCAAAGATTAGCCGAGCGGCGAAGAGTTGTTGTTACAGGCATCGGCCTGATCTGTGCACTTGGTAATACTGCACCGGAAATCTGGAGAAATCTGGAAGCCGGGCACAGTGGTGTCGGCCCCATTACTGCGTTTGACACAACCGGTTTTTCCGTAAACTTTGCTGCTGAAGTCAAGGGATTCGACCCTTTGCAGTTTATTGAGAAGAAGGAGGCGCGCAAAATGTCGCGCTTCATTCACCTTGGTGTAGCTGCGGCGGCTGAAGCTGTTGCTTGTTCTGGTCTTCAAGTCACCGATGAGCTGTCTGAGCAGGTCGGCGTTCATATCGGCTCAGGCATCGGCGGTTTCGACATCATTGAGCGAGAGCACTCTGCCTTTCTCGCAGGTGGCCAACGGAAGATTTCTCCTTTTTTCATACCGGCGACGATTGCAAACCTGGCAGCCGGTCATATCTCAATCCGGCACAACGCCAAAGGTCCTAACCAGGCTGCCTCTACGGCCTGTAGCTCAGGCGCGCATTCCATCGGCGACTCGTTCCGCATCATTGAGCGCGGCGATGCCGATGTGATGATTGCGGGCGGTGCCGAAGCAGCCATTACACCCATGTCTGTGGGCGGCTTCGCAGCCATGCGAGCACTATCGACTCGCAACGACGACCCCATACATGCTTGCCGCCCCTGGGACAAGGACCGTGACGGCTTTGTCGTGGGCGAAGGGGCGGGTGTCATGGTGCTTGAAGAGCTAGAAATGGCGAAAAGGCGCGGCGCAAACATTCTGGCCGAGATTATCGGCTATGGTATGAGCGGCGATGCCTACCATATCACCGGCATGGCACCGGAAGGCGACGGTTGCCTGCGCGCCATGCGGGCTTCGCTGCGAGTTGCCGGCATTGCGCCTGAAAAAATCGCCTACCTGAACGCCCACGCAACCGGAACCCCGCTGGGTGATGCGAACGAGAGCACTGCCATCGGCAACTTGTTCGGCAATCACGCGCGCAACCACACACTGCGGGTGAGCTCGACCAAATCCATGACCGGGCATCTGCTGGGTGGTGCGGGCGGCCTTGAAGCCGGAATCACGGTCCTTGCGCTGATGCACCAGACTGCGCCGCCCACAATCAATCTTTGCGAGCCGGGAGAAGGTTGCACACTGAATTATGTGAGTGGAGGCGCGGAGAAATTACCTATCGAGTACGCTCTATCCAACTCTTTTGGATTCGGCGGAACGAATGCTTCCCTGGTATTCAAGCGTTGGGTCAGCTAGAAAAAGCTCGATCTTACGCTGCCTCATTCCGCACTCCCTATCATGCTAGCGTGATTGCATGTCCTCAGTTCGACCGGTGACGGTACATGATGCAGAAGCCATCGCGCACGTACACATTGCAAGTTGGCGCACGACCTACATAGGCATCGTTCCTGAGGAGTATCTCGCTGCTTTAAAAAAAGCGGAACGCACGCTGCTACGGCGGAAATGGCTGATGCTGGGTGTTCCCGTGTTCGTTGCCGAGGTGCAGGGTGAAGTTGTCGGGTTTATCGGCGGCTCCATCCGCGAGCCTTTAAACGGCTATGGTGCTGAGCTATTTGCAATGTATGTGCTCCAACATTCGCAAAAGTGTGGTGTCGGCACCGCCCTGCTGCGGGTCCTGGCCGGATCGCTGCACGCCGATAGCTTCAGAAGCATGGCAGCATGGTGCTTGCAGGCAATGCCTCTACCCGCTTCTAGCAGAAGTCAGGTGCAATTCCCTTGACTTCGAAAGAAGTAGAAATCGGCGGCGTTACCCTGCCTGTACGTGCCTACGGCTGGCCTAGTCTCGAAGTCCTTTCCTGGTATTTAGTCTGAGCTGCGGCCTACGCCCTTACGACCATCCGCTGCGTGAGAGCACCACGGATATTCCATTATCCCGGCTCAGCGTACATGCGACTTATAGGATATCTCTAATGGGAATGTCTTTATATCGAGGAAGGCTGGATTGAGCCAAGCTGCAAACGAGGAGAAACAGGGCTGGACGGGCCTGCTGAAGGAAGCTGTAAAGGGCACATCCCGAGACCTGACTGACGGCAACCTGAACAGCGCAGTCGTCCTGTTGGCTGTGCCCATGATGCTTGAGCTCGGCCTTGAATCCGTATTTTCACTCGTCGATATCCTCTGGGTCAGCGTGCTTGGCGCAAATGCCGTCGCCTCTGTGGGCCTTACAGAATCCTTGATGACGCTTGCCTTCGCCATCAGTGCCGGACTGAGCACTTCCATCACCGCACTGGTGGCACGCCGTATCGGTGAAGGCGACAAAGACCGGGCGGCCGTCGATGCCATGCAAGCCATCTATGTCGGCCTTGTCGTCTCCGCGATAGTCGGCGTGCCCCTCTACTTCTTTGCTCCCAAGCTGCTGGGTCTGCTCGGGGCCACGGCCCCGGTCATTCAGGCGGGAACAACCTACGCCCGCATCACGCTTGGGTTTTCAGGTGTTGTCATCATGCTTTCGCTCAATAACGCTGTTTTTCGCGGTGCGGGCGATGCTGCAGTTGCCATGCGTCTATTATGGGTGGCCAATGCCATCAATCTCATCCTCGATCCGCTGCTCATCTTCGGCATCGGTCCCTTTCCCAAGCTCGGTGTCGCAGGTCCGGCCGTAGCCACACTTATAGGGCGCGGCACCGGTCTTCTATATCAGGTGTACCTGCTCAACAAGGGTAGTGAGCGCTTCCGCATTACTTCGCGTCACCTTAAATTCCACGCGGGCGAAATGACCCGCTTTCTTCGCATCTCCAGCACCGGCATGGTGCAGTTCCTGCTGCAGCAAGGCAGCTGGCTAGGCTTGGTAAGAATCGTCAGCCTCTTTGGAGCGACTTCCATTGCCGGTTACACCATCGCCATCCGCATCATCAATTTTGTCACTCTACCTTCGCTTGGTCTCAGCAATGCAGCCGGCACACTGGTAGGGCAAAGCCTGGGTGCGGGTACGGTTGACCGTGCCCGCTCCTCGGTATGGCGCACCGGCTTTTGGAATCTGGCATTGCTGAGCGTGGCATGCCTGCTGTTTCTATTGTTCGCACACCCTATCGTCAGCATCTTTTCGCATGAGAAGCAGGCAGAGCCCGTTGCGGTTGAGTGCCTGCAGATCTTCAGCGTCAGCAATCTCTTTTTTGCCTTCAGCGCGGTTTTCATGCAGGCCTTCAACGGTGCCGGGGATACGCTGACGCCCACCTACATCAACCTGTTCGGCTTCTGGATTGTTGAGCTGCCGCTTGCCTGGTTCCTGGGCACGCACACGCGGCTCGGCATTCGCGGCGTTTTTCTGGCTGTGCTCCTGGCTCAGGTGCTGGCGCTGATGCTAAGCGGTTTTTTGTTCCTGCGGGGCGGCTGGACAAAAAAGCACGTCTAAACCGAAATTTCGATCATGGAGAAATACTCATGCAAGGCGCAACGGTACCCGCTCCGGCTGACACATTTGAAACAGACATTCCCTTGCGGCTGGACCGGCTGCCCTGGAGCCGCTGGCACCTGCGCATGGCCACCGCGCTTGGTGTCACGTTTCTGCTTGACGGGCTTGAAGGAGGCATAGGCGGCTCGCTGTCAGGCGCACTTAAATCGGCAACCACGCTGCACTTCAGCGATAGCCAGCTGGGGATCAGCTCTACGGGCTACCTTGCCGGTACGGTGCTGGGGGCGCTCATTTTCGGCTACCTGGCAGACGTGTACGGACGCAAAAGGCTCTTCTTCTGGACGCTGTCGCTGTATGTTTGTTCCACGGCGGCTACGGCGCTCTCCTGGAACCTGGCGACGTTTACACTGTGCCGCATACTTACCGGCGCAGGTATCGGCGGAGAGTACACCGCAATTACCTCTGCCATCGACGAGCTCATCCCGGCGCGGGTGCGCGGTACGGCCAACCTTGTCATCGGCTCGACCTTCTGGATCGGCGTGATCCTGGGCTCAATCATCGCGGTCCAATTTTTGTCAGATAGCATGTTCGGTCTGCGCCTCGGTTGGCGACTGGCCATGCTCTCCGGCGTTCCCATCGCTGTTGTGGTTTTATATTTGCGTCGATTCATTCCGGAGAGTCCGCGGTGGCTGCTGACACACAGCCGCTTTGCGGAAGCAGGCAAGATTATCAACGACGTGGAAAAAGACGTTTCCGCGCAGCATGGAGAATTGCCTGCCTTTTCGGGAACCGTCAATTTCAAGACAAGTTCGGGCACGACTTTCAGCAAGATCGGTCTGCTGTTCAGCCCAAGACACCGGGGCCACGCGCTGCTTTGCCTGGGGCTCACCATGGCACAGTCATTTTTCTACAACACTGTCTTCTTCTCAAGCACGTTGGTGTTGCTGCGATTCTACGGGGTTTCAGCCGCACGTGCCGGGTTGCTGTTCATTCCTATTGCCCTTACTAATTTCGGCGGGCCGGTGCTGCTTAGCCGCTTGTTCGACACAGTCGGGCGGCGCATCATGATTTCAGTTAACTTCTGCCTCACCGGCATTGTATTTGCCATATCAAGCGCGCTGTTTCTAGGAGGGCACCTCAGTACTGTGGCACAAGTGGCTTGGTGGGCGGCTTCGTTCTTCTTTGCGGCTTCCGCTGCCGGTTCAGCATACCTTACTACCAGCGAGCTGTTCCCGCAACCGATCCGCGCCTCGGCCATTGCCATCTTTTACGCGGCAGGCACCCTGCTAGGTGGGGTATTGGGTCCGGCAGTATTCGGCATTCTGCTGAATCGCGGAGCACGGCAGCCCATCTTTTATGGCTTTATGGCGAGTGCCTGCATCATGGTGCTTGCGGGTATTTCACAGGCCATCTGGGGCGTAGCTGCGGAGCGCAAACCGCTCGAAGAGATCAGCTAAGGCGGAGCAAAAGGCTCCGCCTTTTGAGTTTAGCTATTTCTTCGGCTTGCTCGTCGACCGCTTGGCTGGAGATTTTATGCTTTTGCGCTTCCCTGCTGCTTGCGGCTTTGCGGCGGCAAGTGCCGACTCCGCTTGCTTTTCTTCGCGTAGGGCCGTCAGTTTGCGCGCGATCTCCGGCTCGGGCTCGCCGGGGATCAGTACAACTTCCCGCTCTTCGTCAATGGGAACTACAGCCGGCGTAAGCGGCAGTTCCGTCGGCTCGCGCCGATGCTTTTCCGTCAGTTCGGAATAGTCAATGCCAGTCACATCGAGCAGCTGGGAAGCTTTCTTCTCCGGCGGTGCTGCAGGCTCCTTCTTGCGAAGCTCATATCCGTCCTGACCCGCACTAGCCAATGCGGTACCGATCCCGCTAGCTAATGTTTCCACCTCCATCGGGTCGATCGCAGTTCCGGTAGTGATCTGCAGCAGCTGTGGCAGCGAGTACCACCACACCATTTGCTCGTGCGATTCCTTGTTGAAGTACATCCTGCCATCGTGTTCATTGACACCAAGCAGCCAGCGGGTGTCTCCATCTTCCCAGGCAGCAGTGGGTAGACCGTGCCGGTGAGTTTTGTCGGCTGAGGCCATCTCTTCCGCATGTTTGCCTATCGGTTCCGGCTCGGGCGGCAGCACCCCGGCGGCGAGCGCGATGCGTACACGCGCGGCGGCTCGCCAGGCATCCTGCCCTGTGCACTCCGCTGCCACAAAGGCATCGGCAAGCACACTGCGCAAGCCGAACTGGTCCAGGGCAAGCAGCGCAGGTGCCCCGGGTTCTCCCATATCCAGTGACTCGCCGAAGGCGGCAAACAGTGTGTACGCCATCGCAGGCGTCCATACCCAGCCTGCTCCTACCAGGGGGCTGGTGCTGGGCAGCACTGTACGTGCTTCCGGCGACCAAGCCTGCGCAAACTGGGCTTCGGCCAACGGCAGGCGCAGCAGAGCTTGCACACGCTCCCGCAGGCGCGTTTCCGTTAGCGAATCCTCATTCTGCTTTGCGGCTTCGGCAAGCTCCGGCGCGTCCTCGGCAAACGCTTTTGGTTCTGCCGGCGGCGGCTGCACACGTTTGAAGTACTCCTCGCGTGCTTGCCGGATGAATGTCGATGCATACTCCATCCATTCCTCCAGCACCTCACTATGTGGTGTCAGAGCGGCATCTTCCTGCACGGTAGCGGGTGTTTGGGCAGCGAGTGAGGCGAACTCATGGACAAAGCGCGGCTGTAGTGCCTCTCGGAGGGCATGATGCACATGCTCAAGTTCCAGATTAAGCAACGCTTTTTCTAAATCCTCGACGCCACGGCCGTTCAGCAGGTCGCACAGGCGGTCCCATGCATGGGTCGCATCCGCCCGCAGCTCACGCCAGTCCAGCAGCACGGTGTAGCCGTAGCCGCGCAGGTTGACTTGCAGGCCGCGCTCGTTGAACTCGTTGGCACGCCGCAGGTGGTGCAGGCCAGTAGCGTTATCGCGGTAGGCAAGGATTGCTTCGCGATCAACAGGAAGCGCGAGCGCATCGGTGATTGCGCGCTGACGCAGCTGGCCGGAGCCTTTGTCCATATATGCGGCGGACTGGTGCAACGTGCCGTGCGCACTTGAGTAGCTATTGTTATACACAATGAGCGCCCGACTGCTGTCGCGCTGGTTGGAGTAGGCAAACACATTCTCTTCCACGCCGCCATGGTTACCCCAGCAGTCATAAAGCAGAAAGTTATCACTCTCGGCAAACAGCTGCCGGTTGTGCAGCAGCGGTGCGATCTCGCGGTTATGACGCGCTACCAGATCCTCGTCGCCCCATTCGTCATAGCGAGGCTTGTAATACTCCATGCCGTACTTTTCGGTAAAGCCTTCCACCTGGCCATGGCCGAACATCGGGAGGCCGGGCAGCGTCGCCATCATGGTTGCGACTCCGAAGAACTTGTCACCGTTGCCGAACTGGTCGATTGCCGTGCGCTCGTCCGGGTTCGACATGAAGTTGACATACCGCTTCATGATGCCGGGATCAAACTCAAGCGTGTTCTTGAGCACCTTGCGGTAGTTCGCATTGTCCTCGTCACGCAGCATCACCATGAACGCCGAGTTATACACGCGGTGCATGCCGAGGGTACGGACGAAGTAGCCTTCCATCAACCAGAAGGCTTCAGCCAGCAGCAGCGTACCGGGCACCTCGCGGGCCACACGGTCTACCACCTCGCGCCAGAATTCCTCTGGGATGGCGCGGTCGAAGTCCTCTGTCGTCATCGCCGACTCAGCGCGCGAAGGAATCGACCCGCCCGCACCCGGTACGGGGAACCAGAGCCGCTGGATGTGCCGCTTGGCGAGTGTCATGGCCGCGTCAAAGCGGATAATGGGAAACTGCCGCGCGACCTGGAGGATAGTCTGGATGACCTGCTCGCGTACCTGCGCGCTCAGGTAGTTCAGCTGTGCGGTGTCGTTCCACGGAAAACTGGTGCCGTCATTGCCGTGATAAATGAGTTCGGTGTCTCCGGTCCACTTATCGTGACGCTGAAAGACGACAGCAGCGTCGGTCTGCTGGTAGTAGTGGTCCTCAATCTTGATCTCAATGCGGTCATCGCCTGAAAGGTCGGGCCCATTGAAGCTGTAAACCGGGTAAGGTGAGTCGCGGCGCGAGAGAAACCACTCCGGGTGTTCCACAACCCAGGTGGAGTCGATGCCCATGTGGTTCGGTACCATGTCGCTGGCCAGCCGGATACCGAAATGTGAGCAACGGTCGCGCAGGTCGCGGTAGGCAGGCTCACCGCCCAAATTATGCGCAATGCTGTAGTCGTACAGCGAGTAGGCGCTGGCGACTGCATCGGGGTTGCCGCAAAGATTTTTGATGGTTTTGGACGCGCGTGAGCGCTCCCACACGCCGATCAGCCAGAGGGCGTTCATGCCTCGGCCTGCAAGCGCTTCGAGCTCGGCATCCGGGATCTGGTCAAGCCGCTCAATGGTGTGGCCGTAGAAGCGTGAGAGCTGGTGGAGCCAGACGTAGGTGCTTTTGGCAATCATGACGGTGCGCGGCATCCAGTCCTGATCGGGCGAGAAGTGCTCGTACTCATTGGGCGCTGTGGTAAAGGTGGGCACCTCACCAGGCCCCTCGTTGCCGCCGCCAAAACGATTGCGCCGCCCGTCCGCGTCGGCACTTGGCGGATTGAAGCGCAACCACTGCGCTACTTCTTCTTCCTTCAGCACATCGCCGGCCAGCGTCAAGCGGCGTAGTAATTCGTCGATATCGCCTGACGCGGCACCCATTGCGAAGTTCCACTTGCCGCGTAGCAGGGCAAGCTGGTCGCCCAGTGAAGCACCTTTATCCAGCACGGATAGCAGCAGGGGAAACACACCGCCGCGCTCGCTCTCCAGCTCCGGCTGCATGGCAAAAAACTCCGGCAGGCTCTCCGTAACATCTGCGTACACAGTGGTTTTCGCCAGCTGCGTGTCGTCGAACAACTCACGAAATTGCGTGAAGGATGCATTGCGGTTCTCAATCCACAGCAGCATCAGCTCTTCAAATGCGGCTTCACGGTGCGGCATGCCATCAGTGGAACCGAGGAGCCACTCGGCAGGCGTTTGCTCACCCGCGTAGACGGATGTGCCGGGGAACTCCTCGACAAAAGAGAGCAGCAGTTTTTCAAGCGCCTCAAGCCCCACCTGCTCGCTGAAGTGCTCTAGTGCTTCGGCCATCATGCGCGGTGCCACCGTTTTGCGGTAATGCGCCAGCAGCGCGTGGCTTGCCTCATGGATCAAGCCCATGGCATACAGGGCGGCAGGCTGCACCTGCCTGGCCGGGTCCTTGTCGGCGTTGCGCACTTGGTTCATGCGGTGTGCCAAGGCACGGCTGGCCGCCGGGTTGGCAAATATGGCATTGCCGGAAAACGAAAACAGGATCTCCGCAACGCCGTAGCGGTCGCGGGCAGCGTGTGAGATGTGAAATTCAAACATGTGCAGCGGGTTTCTCCTGCGGCGAACGGCCGGGTTTATATCCATGTATGGATGGAACAGGGTTCCACTCTACGATATAAGGTAGATGCAATGATGCCCAGAGCGCATCAGGTTAAGCCTAGGCTATCTACTGCTCTTAAAGCAGGTACTGCCATGCCGAATAGAAATTTGTATCGCGGTACCTCCGCCGCCGACTTGGGTCCGTTCCACGGCAACCATGAAAGCAATGCGGTGGTCTATGCCTGGCTCACGGCAATACAGGCATTCATGCTCTTTATCTTTCCATGGCTTGTGGCATTGACGGGTGCGCTGCATCACCATCCCGGTCATCGTCTACTGTCAATGTCGCTATGGCAGCTTTGCTTTATGGATTCTCTCGGTTTGACCACGGCATGCGGCTACCGCGTGCTGTGGAAGCGCCTGAGCGCAAAGATCGCGGAAGGCGGCGAGGATGCACCCTTCCTGGATCAGGTTTGCTTTCAGCTGGCAAGCCTCGTGCAAGGCCTGGTCATTCTGTTTGTAATCAGTATAGTTTTCGTGGGCACAGGCGGCAGGTAACCCCTTATAGCATGAACAATAAAAGCAGTTCAGGCTGATAGTGTCAGAGAGATGCACATGCAAACCTTCGATACCGCGTCTCTGAGCCCTGACGACAACTACAAGCTGCTATCCGGCTCCGTAGTACCGCGGCCGATAGCCTGGGTTTCAACAGTCGATGCGGACGGCGCGCGCAATCTGGCACCATACTCATTCTTTACCGCTGTCTGCGCCAATCCTCCCATAGTGTGCTTCTGTCCCGGCGTCCGCGAGGCTAAAGACGGCTTGCTCGCTACCAAGGACACCCTTGAGAATATCCGCGCCACCGGCGAGTTTGTGGTGAACATTGTGTCAGAGCCGCTGACAGGAGCCATGAACCGGACCGCCGCCCAGCTACCCGCGAATGAGGACGAGTTCACCCTGGCCGGGCTCACCGCGCTACCCGGCGAACTGGTACGCGCCCCGCGTGTAGCAGAAGCGCGAGTGCAGATGGAGTGTCGTCTCAAGGAAATTGTCGATGTAAGTACATTGCCCATGGGTGGATCGCTGGTGCTGGGCCAAGTACTACGCTTCCATATTGCAGAGGAAGTACTGGAGCCCGGATTGCACATCGTGCCTGACAAACTGCAGGCTGTGGGCCGCATGGCCGGTGCGGATTACGTGCGAACCACGAACCGGTTCGCGTTGGAACGACCGAAGTAGCCGGCAACACCATGGCGTGAGCCTTTATGAAGGTCAAAGGAGCCTTGCACATGCCATTTACGGACGGCATTTTGCGAAAGAAAGCGGCGCTTGACGCTTTACGTCCGCTCTCAGGTCCAAGCTTGGCGGCACTGGACGCATGGTATGACGTTGAGCTGACGTACACCTCGAACGCACTTGAAGGTAACACCCTGACGCGCAGCGAGACAGCCATCGTTTTGGAGAAGGGATTGACTGTAAGCGGCAAACCGCTCAAAGATCACCTGGAGGCACAAGGCACCGAGACGCACTGCTATACATGCGGCAACTTGCAAAAACAGCGAGTCCATTCGCGAGATGGACATCCGCAACCTGCACCGGCTGGTGCTGCAAAAGATAGATTCTGACGAGGCAGGCCGGTAGAGCACTCGGCAGCGCCTTATCTCCGGTTCGCCTCTCGTGCTGCCATCCCCGGCAGAAATCCCTGCTCGCATGGGCGACTTCGCCGATCGGCTGCTTGATGCTCCAATTGCACCGGAAGCAGCTTTTGACGCGCACGAAACCCTGGTGACCATCCACCCGTTCAGTGACGGCAATGGACGCACGGCCAGGCTGCTGATGAATCTTCTCCTGCTTCGCACCGGGTACCCACCGTTAGCGATCCGCCCGGAAGACCGTCTGAGCTACCATGACAGCCTTGCTGCCGTGCAACTCGATGGGGATCGCTCCACGTATTACTCGTTCCTATACGCGCAGCTTGAGCGGTCGCTTGACCATTACTTAAGCATACTGAGCAAAGGGCTTGAGCAAGCTTGAGGGTTCGGGATGGAACGGATTTTCTACACCGTCCTGGGGTCTATATCTGCAAATGCTTCAAAGCCTAATAGCAAGCCGCGCTACACTAAGGCGAAGGTTGCGTAGCCTGAGCACTCCCCGGCGCGCGCGGTATCTTCACCCATGATTGAGCACTCCATCCCCGAAGCACTCACATTCGACGATGTGCTTCTCGTCCCCGCCTTTTCTGAAGTGGTCCCAAACCAAGTAACAACTGAGACCCGCCTAACCCGCAAAATTACCCTGAACACGCCGTTGCTTTCAGCCGCCATGGACACCGTGACTGAGTCGCGCCTCGCCATTGCCATGGCGCAGCAGGGCGGCCTCGGCATCGTCCATCGCAATCTGTCTATCGCGCAGCAGGCTGCCGAGGTTGACAAGGTTAAGCGTTCGGAGAGCGGCATGATCGTGGACCCTGTAACGATCTCACCGGACCAGCTGATCGCCGACGCGCTTGAAGTCATGCGGCGCTACAAGATTTCAGGCGTTCCGGTGACGCAGGGCAAGCGGCTGGTCGGCATACTTACCAACCGCGATCTGCGCTTTGAAACCCGGACAGATATTCCTGTTTCGCAGGTGATGACGAAAAAAGATCTGATCACAGTGCCGGTTGGCACTACGCTTGAAGACGCGGAAGCGATCCTGCACGATCACCGCGTCGAAAAGTTGCTGGTGGTCAACGATGCCTATGAGCTTAAAGGCCTCATCACGGTTAAAGACATCCAGAAGAAGCTGAAATATCCGAACGCATCCAAGGACGACCAGGGCCGCCTGCGCGTGGGCGCGGCCATCGGCGCTACCGGCGACTACCTGGAGCGCGCCGGGGAGCTGGTCAAGGAGCTGTGCGACACGCTTTCCATCGACTCCGCGCACGGGCACTCCTCGCGCGTTCTTGAGGCCGTGCGACAGATCAAAAAACACTTTCCCGATGTAGACCTGCTGGCCGGCAATGTCGCAACGTACGAGGGCGCGCTGGCGCTGATGGATGCCGGGGCGGACGCGGTCAAGGTCGGCATCGGGCCGGGTTCCATCTGCACAACGCGCATGGTCACCGGCGCAGGCATGCCGCAGATTACCGCCATATCCGAGGCCTACCGCGCTGGGCGCGAGCGTGACATCCCCATCATTGCCGACGGCGGCATCAAGTACTCGGGCGACCTGACCAAGGCCATCGCCGCCGGTGCCGACTCGATCATGATCGGCTCGCTGTTTGCCGGTGTCGATGAGAGCCCCGGCGAAGTCATCCTGTACCAGGGCCGTACGTTCAAGGCGTACCGCGGCATGGGGTCACTTTCAGCCATGGCGCAAGGCTCGGGTGAGCGCTACTTCCAAAGCTCGCGCGACCTTGAGACCGCGCCTACCCGCGCTGAGGGTGTGGTCGATGTAGACCGCGAGCGAAGCAGCGGCAACCGTCTGGCCAAGTTTGTCCCCGAGGGCATTGAAGGTCGCGTGCCGCACCGCGGGCCGCTTGAAGCCATGGTGCACCAACTGGTAGGGGGCCTGCGCTCCGGCATGGGCTATCTGGGATGCAGCACTATCGCGGAGCTGAAGCAGAACGCGCGCTTCGTCCGCATCTCAAACGCGGGCTTGCGCGAGAGCCACGTACACGATGTGATCATCACTCGTGAGGCACCCAACTACCACGTGGAGTAGCGCATTGGGCGACAGAAACAAGGTAAGCAGCAGGCAAAGCTGCTGTAGAAGCGCTAGCAGCAGGTATGCCCAGACAGCATCCGGCCATCCATACTAAAATGCCGGGAGTGTGAGGTTGCGTGAGCATAGGTTCTCGCCGCTGGTACAGCCCGCGAAGCTCCCGCAACAGCCAACTCCCGCTGAGCCTGCTGCTGCTTTGCGCCGGGAGAGCGATCATCGCTGCCGCGCAGCAAACCGCGGCGCTTCACGGTGAAGTCATCGACAGTGTGACCCATCGACCGATTGCACGGGTCCTTGTGGATTCGCTAGCCGGCGGTTCGGGGGTTCTTACCGATAACGCAGGCCGCTTCTCTTTTGCATCGATTCCACCCGGCACGGTAGGGCTGGGCTACCGCCGGCCCGGGTACTTCGATCCACTGACAGGCCAGCAGTACGCCAGCCGCACTGTCCCTATGACCGCAGGCACACAATTGTTTACGCTGCTGCTTGAGCCGGCCGCAGCCATCCATGGGCAGGTATTGCTGCCTGAAGGGGACTCGCCCATCGGCCTGCACGCCGCGCTCTACGCGGAACAAGTAACCGACGGTCGCAGGCATTGGCAGCAGCAGGCAAACACTACAGTCCGCAGCGATGGCAGTTTCAGCTTCGGCAATCTCGCCGCCGGCAGTTTCCTGGTACACCTTGAAGCCTCGATCGACCCCTCGCCTCCTAACGCTTCGCCCTCGACCCGTACCGGCTACGCACCCATCTGGGCGCCCGACACAGGAGATATCCATGCCGCGGGTGTCATATCGCCGGGGCCGGGACAAACCGCTGAGATACGCCTCCGTGTGGCCCGTGCGATCTTCTACCCGGTGCGCATCCGGGTTGCGGGTACGTCTCGCTCAGGCTTTTTTCAGATCAGCGGGAATGGCTTTCTCAACTGGAGCGCACGCCTTGAGCGGGACGGTTCCACCCTGGTAACCGAACTGCCGAACGGCAAATACTCGCTGAGAGCCGGCGGCGGACGCCGGGGCAGTACCGGTGAGCTTTCGTTCCAAGTCAACGGTGCACCCGTTTCAGGGCTTTCCATCGCGGTACAGGAGCAAGGTGAGACCGGCGACGGCCTGGCAGGCGGACGTCACTTTGATAGGATTCAAGGACCATCCCCTATCCAGCCTCCCCCAGTGACGCCTCAGCTCAACAGCCTTACCTTCGTATCAGCCAACGCACCCGAGCAGCCTATGGAGACACAGTCCGTATTGTTTGACCCCACGAGCGGTACCGGTACCCTGCGCGATGGTGTCCCTCCGCCCGGCGACTACTGGGTTTCAGAACCTGGAGTCGGCAGCGGTTATCTCACCTCGCTCTCGAGCGGCGGGGTTGACCTGCTCACCACGCCGCTCACCATCGCATCCGGTGTTTCGCCCGTATTTTCAGCCACCTTCGGACAGGACGGCGGTACGGTCAACGTAGTGCGGGAAGGTGCACTCAAAGATCAGCCATGCCTGATAGAACTCATCCCGCTCAGTCCAGGCGGCCAGTTCAGTTCGCTCCTGGCGGCTGATCCGGAATCGCAGGTCGGCTTTAGCAATCTTGCGCCGGGCGACTACCTGGTGTTGGCCGTGAACGCGCGCCATACTATCGCCTTTCGCGAGCCCGGCGTACTTGCACAGCTGACCGGTACGCGAGTTACGGTTTCACCCGGAGCATCGGTGCAGGTAATGCTTTCCAGGTTGTCCACGCTGCCGTTGGACGGGGGAGGTGCTCCGTGAATAGCTCGCTGATGTTTTTCCTTGGACTGCTGATCCCTGCCGGTATGGCGCTGGGGCAAGGTTTTGCCGTGGCCGGCCGTGTTGTGGATGCGCAGACAGGCACTGCGCTTGCACGTGTCACAGTCAGCATCGATCCGGTAGAGGGGTTGCAGGCGGGTACCCCGCCCCCGGCAAGCCCTCCTGCAGATATCACGACCTCAGCCGATGGCGGTTTCCGCTTCGCGGGTTTGCCTCCGGGCAAATACCGGCTGAGCGCGGCGCGGCGCGGCTACCTCTCCGCTAACTATGAGGAGCACGGTAACTTCTTTGCCGCGGTGATCCTTCGTCCGGATGGGCCGCCTGCTGCACAGATCCGCTTCAAGTTGCTTCCGCTTGCAAGCATCACAGGCCGCGTGCTCGATGGTTCCGGAGATCCGGTAACCTCCGCCATGGTCAGCTTGTTTGCCCCTGGCTATGACGGAACCGGTGCGGTGCGGATGGTGGGTTCCACACCTTTGCGAGAGGGTGATGCCACCTACGAGTTCAACGCACTTGCGCCCGGCACCTACTATGTAGCGGTGAGCGCTCAGCCCTGGTTTGCGGTAAACCAGGGCAGTGAAAACGGCCCATCAAGCCCGCTGGACGTAGCGTACCCAATCACCTTTTATCCGAATAGCGATTTGGCTGCAAATGCGGAGCCGATCTCACTGCGAAGCGGAGAGACAGCGCAAATCTCCCTGACGCTGCAAGCTGTGCACGCGGTACACCTTGAAATCCGTACTCAGGGCAATGGTGTCAATACCTCTATCAGCAAACCTGCCTTTGACGGCTTGCTGCAGAGCTATCCCGGGGCTGCCTTCTTTCATAATAGTCGGGACGGCGGCAACATTGTCGATATCGCTGTAGCCCCGGGAATCTATGAGCTCGGCAGCCGGCCGGGCGTTCCGTTCGACCTGGCCCAGAGCAGAACGCTGTCCACGGCTGTGCCGGCCGTTGCACCTGTCGCAGTCACAGGTAAAGTGGCAATGGTCAACGGGAGCGTCCTGCCGCCTGACCTGACATTGCAGCTGGTCCCGACCGGTGCTGATAGTCCCGGGCAGGTAGGGGCGCGGCGTGGACGAAATGGGTTTCGCGGACGGCAGGCGCAGCCTGTGGAACTACCGATGCAAAGCGATGGCAGCTTTCGTGCGGATGCTGTACCCGCCGGTACATACCGGCTGAGTCTGGGTGCCACATTCAACGACCGGCTGAAGATCACGGGTGCGGCGGCAAGCGGGGCCATCGTGAGCCCTCGGCTCACGTTGGAACTAGGCACCGAGCCGGTAATCCTGGCTGCGACCGTAGTCCGATCCAGCAGCACAATTTCAGGCCGGGTGGTTGACGCCCATGGTATGCCGGAAGCCGGCGCAATGGTGATTTTGGTCCCGCGCGATGTAAAAGCGGAGACGCTCTACGTACAACAGGAGAGCGACTCAGACGGTACCTGGGTTGCTTATGGTCTGGCTGCGGGGGAGTACCGGGCGGTGGCGATCCGAAATGGATGGGACCTAGCCTGGAAGGAGCCTGACGTGCTGGCTCGTTACTTGGCTGAGGCCGGTATCGCGATTACAGCTCTTGAAAATAGTGTCACGGCATTGCCGCGCGACTTGGTTGCTCAGGCGAGGTAAGATTGCGGTACAAGCCGTCGATATGCCATCAGCTTGTACCACTTTGTGGGACGAAGCTAGCTCTGCGGTTCTTCGCCCTCAGTTCCAGGGGTCGGGCCCTGTGCAGCCAGTGCAGCCTGCATCTCTGCACGGCGCTTCTCGCGGGCTTCCGCACGCTTCTGGCGCTTTTCATCGAGCACCTGCTCGGCCCCCAGCAGCTCGATCAGCGCGGTTTCACCGCCGTCGCCCTTGCGGAAGCCTGTGCGCACAATGCGCAGATACCCGCCCTGACGGTCGCCGTAGCGCGGCGCAACCGTATCGAACAACCGGGTGACCGACTCGCGGGTCATCAGGAAAGACAAAGCCTGGCGACGCGAGTGCAGATCACCCTTCTTACCTAGAGTAATCATTTTTTCAACGAGCGGACGCACAGCTTTTGCCTTGGTAACTGTAGTTTCGACGCGGTCTTCCATGAGAATGGACGTGGTCAGATTGCGGAGAAGTGCCCGGCGGTGCGGGGTCTTGCGTCCGAGTTTAAATCCTGCTTTACGATGGCGCATGGCGATCTCTCTTGTGGTGCGAACTTGGTTTGTAGCGGTACTTACAGCAGAAAAGTAGATCCTTCGCTTCGCTCAGGATGACCCGATTGAGGGATCACGCGTAAAGCGTTAAAGCCTCAGCGAAGCGGAAGGAGTGACCAGGCCGGTTAGAAGTTCTCCGGCTCGTTCTGCAGCGTCATGTCGCCTTCGTCATCGAGGATTTCATCTTCCTCATCGTCGAAGCGGCTATACTGCGCAGCAGCCAGCTGCTGCGACGGCAGAATGCTGGTCGGACCCGGTACGGCATTACCCTGATCGTCGATCTTCATGCCCAGTGACAGACCCATCTGTGCAAGAATTTCCTTGATCTCGTTCAGCGACTTGCGTCCAAAGTTCTTGGTCTTCAACATCTCAGCTTCGGTCTTCTGTACCAGCTCGCCGATGGACTGAATATTTGCGTTCTTTAGGCAATTATAGGAACGAACGCTAAGCTCAAGCTCTTCAACAGAACGGTTCAAGTTGTCATTGCGCAGCAGCCCATTGCGATCGTCCATGTGACCTTCGAGCTCGATCTCTTCCTCGAAGTTGATAAAAATGCTCATGTGATCTTTGAGCAATTTAGCGGCTAGTCCGACAGCATCAGCAGGAACTACCGATCCATTGGTCCATACTTCAAGCGTCAGCTTGTCATAATCGGTGATCTGACCGAGACGAGCTGCCTCAACTGCGTAGTTGACTTTACGCACCGGCGAATGGACGGAATCAATCGGCATAAAGCCGATACCGAGGTCCTGATCGAAGTTGCGATCTGCTGAAATGTAGCCGCGCCCACGCTTCAGGCGCATTTCCATGTCCAGCTTGCCGCCCTCGCTGACAGTAGCGATATACACATCACGGTCAAGGATTTCAACATCGCCATCAGCCTCGATCATGCCGGATGTTACGACACCGGGCTCTTCTACACGCAAGTACAAGGCCTTTGGTCCATCCCCGTTCAGCTTGAACGGTATTTGCTTCAAGTTCAGGATGATGTCTGTCGCATCCTCAACCACGCCGGTAATGGACTGGAACTCGTGCAGCACACCTTCGATCTTGACTGCGGTAACTGCCGCGCCCTCAATCGAGCTGAGCAGGGTACGGCGCAGCGAGTTGCCGATGGTAGTACCGAAGCCGCGCTCAAACGGCTGGGCACTGAATTTACCGTAACGGTCAGTGAGTGTTTCGGCATCGACTTGAAGCC
This sequence comes from uncultured Acidobacteriaceae bacterium, assembly GCA_964237325.1. Lineage (GTDB taxonomy): Bacteria > Acidobacteriota > Terriglobia > Terriglobales > Acidobacteriaceae > EB88. The sequence continues at coordinate 24,872 of CAXSHS010000018.1, forward strand.
GCTTGGGACGTTGAAAACCTCTCCACAACATATTGCTCTCCTTATGTAGCCTCGCGAAGCATTCTGCTCGGTTCTACACGGTCCTACAAAATTTGAAGCTGCCTACACGGCTCGCGGCCGCTTTGTGGCATGTTCTCGCTAGAAACATGCCACAAACCGCCGCCATTCGCAGGACTACTTCGAATAAAGTTCTACGATCAGCTGCTCATTGACAGGTAACTGAATGTCTTCACGACGCGGTAGCGCCATAATCTTGCCTGACAGCTCAGCGCCATTGATCTGCAACCAGACAGGTGTGGGCTGGTGCGAGGCAAACTCGCGTGCCGTCTCGATGATCTGAAACTTGGACGCGCTCGGGCGTATCTTAATTTCGTCGCCCACGGACACCTGGAATGAAGGGATGTTTACCTTGCGGCCATTCACTTCAAGGTGGCCGTGGCGCACAATCTGTCGAGCCTGACGACGCGAGCTGGCATAGCCCAGACGGAAAGCAACATTATCCAGGCGCCGCTCTAGTTGCTGCAGCAAGATCGCACCGGTGTTGCCCTGCGAGTTGGTAGCTTTCTCATAGTACGAACGAAACTGGCCTTCAAGTGCAAAGTAGATGCGCTTGGCCTTTTGCTTTTCACGCAGTTGCAGACCATAACCGACAATCTTGGCCTTGCGATCCCGCCCATGCTGGCCAGGAGCGAAATTACGCTTTTCAATAGCGCATTTGTCTGAAAAGCAGCGCGTGCCTTTCAGAAATAGCTTCATGCCTTCGCGACGGCAAAGGCGGCATACAGCTCCGGTATAACGTGCCACTTGGATCTCCCTGGTTCAGAGGACGACCGGTTTACGCACCGTTTTAGCGGCGTTCCATCCCGGTCCCTGTTGAAGCTTCGTTGAGAGCGTCTGCTGATCGCTCGTTTCTCTCAAATGATAGTGAAGCCGTATGAGTTGAGCCGACAGCAGCAGCACAATCCATAAACCCCAGACCGCGATTAGAAACCCGATGGCGCGACCTGCAGTACTTCTGAAAGGCTTTTCCCATTCCGTCCCTTTCGCCACTCTCTCAAAAGGAACGATCCTGCGATATACCTTTATGAATCTGGCTGGGCTAAAGCTCCACATTGACCCAACCACAACCATCACAATACTGATTAGATACCCGTACACAAAGTATAAGGGTGTCTGTTGCATACGTTCGGCTTACACCCTGCGGCGCTTTGGAGGACGGCAGCCATTGTGTGGAATCGGCGTGACATCTCGAATGGAGCGTACATCGATGCCGGCCGCCGCTAGTGCTCGTACCGCGGACTCACGTCCGGAGCCCGGCCCCGACACACGTACGTCAACCGAACGCAATCCATGATCACGCGCCTGGTTCGCCGCATTTTGAGCAGCCTGTTGCGCGGCAAACGGTGTACCTTTACGCGACCCGCGGAAGCCGAGCGAACCCGAACTCTTCCACGATAAGGTATTGCCCTGACCGTCGGTGATGGTCACAATCGTGTTGTTGAATGTCGCTTGAATATGAACTAAGCCAAAGGGAACGTTTTTGCGTTCGCGCTTCTTGAACTTCTTGTTCTTACCTGCCTTAGCGCTACCGCCGGCTGCCTTCTTCTGTGCTTTTGCCATTACTTGGTCACCTTTTTCTTCCCGGCCACGGTGCCCTTACGCGGTCCCTTGCGGGTGCGCGCATTTGTATGTGAACGCTGCCCGCGTACCGGCAGGTTACGGCGGTGGCGCAAGCCGCGGTAGCTTTGAATATCGATGAGCCGCTTGATGTTCATCGAAACTTCCTTGCGCAAGTCACCTTCAATGCCGCCTTCCTGCTCAATCACCTGACGAATCTGGTTAATCTCGTCTTCACTTAAGGTGGCAAGCTTGCGGAACGGATCAATGCCAGCTTTGGTGAGAATACGCATCGCGCGCGGATCACCGATGCCGTAGATGTAGGTAAGTGCAATGCGAGTCTGCTTGTTGTTTGGCAGATCGACTCCGGCAATACGTGCCATATGTACCTCTTAGTTGCCTATCCAGAGTATTTCCGGTTTAGGCGGTTCCGGCTGAACTTTACAATTCAGCCTCAGTAAACGATTTTAAAGGTTCATCGCACGCTCTCCGAATCGTGCCTGGAGCGAACTCGCCTCGAAACTCGTGTGCGTTCGCGCCGGCTACAGAAACTCCGGCGGTTGGGAAACTAGCCCTGACGTTGCTTATGTTTGGCAACTTCGCAAATTACACGAACCACCCCACGACGGTGAATAACTTTACACTTGTCACAAATTTTCTTTACTGATGCACGAACTTTCATTTTTTCCTCTTTCCGTCAGCCCGGATTCATTTGTAACGATAGACAATCCGGCCGCGTGTCAGATCATACGGGCTTAACTCAACTGCAACTCTATCGCCCGGCAGGATGCGAATGAAATTCTTCCGCATGCGCCCCGAAACGTGAGCCAGAACCTGGTGCTTATTTTCAAGCTCCACCTTGAACATCGCATTTGGCAACGTCTCAACTACCGTTGCCATGACCTCAATTGCGTCTTCCTTTGACACCCGTATCCCAATCCGCCCCTTCCGGCTTGCTACCGAACCGGGACCTTCTTCCCTGTACCCGCCTTGCTAAAGCGTCAAAATCTCCACACCATTTGCGGTAACTGCCACAGTATGCTCAAAATGAGCACTTAAACTGCCGTCTACAGTCACTGCTGTCCAGCCGTCGCCGAGTACTTGCACGGCAGCTTTGCCGGCGTTCACCATCGGTTCGATGCAAAACACCATTCCCGGCTGCATCCTCATGCCCCGACCTCGTCGCCCATAGTTTGGCACCTGAGGATCTTCGTGCAAATGCGTTCCGATACCATGACCGACAAATTCACGGACAATGCTGAAACCGGCTTTCTCAACAAGTTGCTGTACAGCGGCACCGATGTCACCCAACGTCGCCCCCTGCACCACTGCATCAATGCCTGCCCTTAAAGACGCTTCTGTGGCTGCCAACAGGCGGCTGGCTTTATCATCCAGCAGCTCTCCTACTCCAATCGTAGTAGCAGAATCGCCATAGTACCCATCGATAACCACACCTGTATCAATGGAAACAATGTCGCCCTCGCGCAACACCCTTGACGCTGAAGGAATGCCGTGTACAACCTCACTATTAACGCTGGTACATAGAACACACGGAAAACCGCGGTAACCCTTGAACGCAGGCGTAACTCGTAGTTCCTTAACTTTGGTCACTGCAACAAATTCAAGGTCCATGGTTGTGGCACCCGGCTTGACATGGGGACGCACGGCTTCGAGCAACTCCCGGACAACGCCGCCTGCACGGCGCATGCGCGCAATCTCTTCCCCGGTCTTAAGCATGACTGCCATTCCTACCCGATGCTTCCTCTCAACTGATACACAGCCTGTTCAAGGCGTTCCGTTATTTCTTCAGGCCGTCCAAGGCCATCTACATCCATCACTCTGTGCAACATACGGTAATGTTCCACCACAGGAGCCGTTTGCTTTTCATAGGCTTGCATGCGACCAGTAAATACTTTTTCTGAGTCGTCATCTCTGCGCTGAAGTGTGGCACCGTCCCGATCGCAGATATTCTCTCGTATGGGGGGCTGCAGATAAATGTTGTAGATACTGCCGTCCACAGGACAGATGCGTCGGCCGGTAATACGGCGCAAGAGATGATCATACCCGACACGGATGGAGACGGCAACCACCGGAAGCCCATCAGTTCCCTGTCCAAGTGCTTTATCAAGCCATTCTGCTTGAGCCAGAGTTCTAGGATAGCCATCAAGGATGTAACCGGCCTTAGCATCAGGTTCTGCCAAGCGAGTTTCCACCATACTATTTACTAAATCATCCGGTACAAGTTGCCCGGAGTCCATCAACTGCTTGGCTTGCCGTCCTTCCGGTGTCCCGGCTGCGACGTTGGCCCGCAATAAATCCCCGGTTGACACCTGGGGTATGTGCCAGCGTTCCATCAATCCCTTGGCCTGAGTCCCCTTACCGACGCCCGGCGCTCCCATCAACAGGATCGGTCCGGGCTGAAATCCCTGCTTTGTATCTGCCAACCTACCAGGACCGCCTTCCACGTACTCGGGTCTTGGTCGAGAAACCGTCATAGTGACGCATGATCAGTTGCGACTCCACTTGGTTCACCGTATCCATAGCTACACCTACAACGATAAGAAGAGACGTGCCGCCGAAGTAAAAGTTAAAGCCCAATCCATTTGTTATCCAAAGCGGTAAATGCTCAAAAAAACCGCCGATGAACGGCAAATGGTTGAAGTGGATTCCTGAAATTAGAATCTGCGGTACCAGTGAAATCAAAATCAGGTAAATAGCTCCAACCAAGGTAAGCCGCGTCAGAATATCGTTGATGTAATCGGATGTGCGCTTACCGGGTCGGATGCCGGGTACAAAGCCGCCGTACTTACGCATATTGTCGGCAATGTCATCCGGACGAAATACGATGGAGATATAAAAATATGCGAAGAAGATGATGGCAGCACTGTTCAGCAGCACATACCAGGGCTCGCCTGCCCGCAAAGAATCAAAGATGCGTGTAAGCACGGCAGAGTTCTTAACAAACTGAGCCTGCCCAAACAGCAGCGGTGCCGCCAGAATAGAGGATGCAAAGATAACTGGCATCACACCGCCGGAATTCACTTTAAGCGGCAGGTGCGTGGATTGACCGCCCATCATGCGGCGGCCCACGATACGCTTGGCATATTGCACCGGTACGCGACGCTCCGAGCGTTCCACGTAGACGATAAAAGCTACCAATAGCGCCATGGCAACCACGAGCAGCACCAATGCTGGAATTGTGAAGACTCCGAACTTCTCCCCGCGTGCTGTATCGACCAGCTCGATAATGGCACGCGGTAACCCGACTACAATTCCTGAGAAGATCAGCAGGCTCATGCCGTTGCCGATGCCTCGATCCGTAATCTGCTCGCCCAGCCACATGATAAAGGCAGTTCCCGTGGTCAAGGTCATCACTGTGATAAAGATGAAACCTACACCGGGATGCAGCACGATCTGCTGACCACCTGAGCCGTGCGATAGTGCAACTGCAATGGCTGTCGATTGCACAATACCAAGCAGAATCGTGACGTAGCGGGTCCATTGGGTGATCTTGCGCCGCCCGGACTCGCCTTCCTTCTGCAGTCGTGCCAGTGGCTCATACACTACGGTCAGTAGCTGAAAGATAATAGAGGCCGTGATGTACGGCATAATGCCAAGCGCGAAAACTGTCATTCGCCGTAAGTTGCCGCCGTTAAATAAATCCACTAAGCCAAGCGGCGATCCGCTCTGATGATTGAAGAAGCTGGCAAGAGCGGCAGTGTTAATACCGGGAATAGGAATGTAGGAGCCGAGACGGTATACGGCTAGCATGCCAAAGGTGAATAGAATTCGGTTGCGCAA